>JAYVNM010000018.1:0-20810 GCA_043758445.1 Akkermansiaceae bacterium
GGGTGGGTCGAGGGTCGCTCACGGCTTGGAAATAGCTCAGGATCCAAAGAAAATCAAGAAATCCGTAATGCTTGACCTCCTATGGACCTGAGTAGTTACGAAAAATGACACTATTACCAGTTCCTTACCTAATGTCGAAATGCTAACAGTAATGAACGGGGTCGTCGCGTGAATGCGGTCTGCCCTGAATGGTGCTAACTTAAGCCGTGTTTCGGAGAGATTCTGCATACGGGAGTAGGTGCCACATTCGCCCCGGCTTTCAGCTCTATGGCGTCCTCAAGAACGAGGAAATCGGCCAAGCCAGCCCTATCTGCACCGTCACTCACGCCAGCTAACACTCACTAACTCTAACTAAAGGATCTGCAAAAATAAGCCACGGGTGAACAGATCCCTGGCTTGGGTCCGAGCGGACAGGGGACCTCAGCCGACCATTCCCTCGATGAGCTTTTCCAGCTTCACGATGTCCGCCGAGAAGGCGCGGATGCCGTGGGCGGTTTTCTCGGTGGCCATGGCGTCCTCATTGAGCATAAACCGGAAATCGCTCTCGTTGAGGGTGATTTTCTCATGGTCACTGGCGGCGGCTTCGGCAGCAGTCAGACCGGGAGTAATCGGTTCTTCGGAAGCCTGGAGATCGCCTAACAGGCCGGGGCTGATGGTCAGCAGATCGCAGCCAGCGAGGGCCAGGATTTCTCCCTTGTTGCGGAAAGATGCGCCCATGACCTCGGTCTTATAGCCGAATTTTTTGTAGTAATTGTAAATGGCGCGGACGGAGATGACGCCGGGATCCTCATCGCCTTGGAAATCCTTGCCGGTTTCCTTTTTGTGCCAGTCGAGGATGCGACCGACGAAGGGCGAGATGAGCTGCACCCCGGCCTCGGCGCAAGCGACGGCTTGGGCGAAGGAGAATAACAGGGTTAGATTGCAATGGATGCCTTCTTTCGCCAGCGCTTCCGCCGCTTTGATGCCCTCCCAAGTGGAGGCGATTTTGATGAGAATCCGCTCGCGCGTGTGACCTTCCTTTTCGTAAGCGGCGATGAGTGTGTGGGCTTTGGCGATGGTCGCTGCGGTGTCGAACGAGAGCCGGGCATCGACTTCCGTTGAGACGCGGCCGGGGACAATTTTCAAAATTTCCAGGCCAAACAGGATCAAGATGCGGTCGAGGATAGCTTCCGTTAGAGCTGGGCCGGTCACGCCCGTGGCCTTGACCTCGCTCACAGCCTGCGCGACGAGGTGGTGGTATTCCGGCTTCGCGGCGGCCTGCAGGATCAGCGAAGGATTGGTCGTCGCGTCCTGCGGTTGATAGGTTTTCATGGACTCGAAATCTCCGGTATCGGCGACGACGGTCGTGTACTGCTTCAGTTGGTCGAGTTGATTCATGCTGCAAATGAAGTAATGTCCCGGTCTGCGGATGGGAAGATGAAAAAACCGGCCGCGCGTCCCACGTCATGAATGTCACATGAGCCGGGTATGAACTGCACAGACGGCAGGCGGGATTCACAGCGAAGATGCGGGTCGGAGCGCTTGAGGCTTGGCAAGCGGGCGGCGGGGGCCGAAAACAAGGCATGTTCAGCGCCAGCAAACTCACCCCGGAACAAATCGAAGCGCTCCGCCTATGGGCCGCAGAGGGAGCTTCCATGTCGGATCTCCAACGTCACTTGAAGGAGGATTTCGGCCATTCCATCACTTACATGGACACCCGATTTCTCATCCTCGACCTCGGCATCGAGCTGATCGAGGAGCCTAAAGTTGAGCCTGAAAAGGTAGAAAAAGCCGAGCCGATCCCCACCGGGGTCGTCACCACGACGATGGATAGCCTGACCCTGCCCGGCGCGCTGGTCAGCGGCAAAGTCAGTTTCAGCGATGGCGAAACGGCGGTCTGGATGCTCGATCAAACCGGTCGCCCCGGCCTCGATCCGGACACGGAGGGCTATCGCCCGTCGGCGGAGGACATCAAGGAGTTCCAAATCCAACTCCGCGACTTGATCCAGAAAAGCGGGCTTTGAGCCGCAGTTACAGACATGAATCGCGGGCAGCGGCGTTGAATCGGTGAACATGCTTGGCCCGACGAGCGCATTATCCCCGGCGCGAAATCGCAGCCGGTGGCATTTTCTCGCCCCACTCGTGGTGGTGGTGGCCACACTGCAAAGTTGCAAGCCGCCGCCCCCGGTCGTGGAAAAATCCGCGTCTCCAAGCGAGACCACGTCCAGTTCAGCCCTCGCGGACGCTCGGACTGATGCGGCCAAGTCCCTGCTTGCCGCAAACCGGCCCGACCAAGCGCTGGCCCTGTTGGTTGCCGCGCTGCAGGCCGATCCCGCTGCAGTTGAGGCCCGGGCCATGGCGGCGGACGTCCTGGAGAAAACGGTGTGGAATTTGCCAGAACTCACGCTCGATCACTCCCAGCAGATTGAGCAAATTTCCTTCTCCGCGCCCTCGTCACTGTGGGTGAGTCTGGCCGGCGGGACCAACACGACGGTCCACTGGAACTTGGAAACCCAGCATCTCGAGAGCGTCCTATTTCCCGTCCCCGGCTGCCATACCCGCAGCCTGACCTTCGACCCGGCGCACCGCTCGGTGGTCGTCGAGCGTGGCTCGGCCACTCTGCTGTGCAACGCGGCAACACTCAAGCCGATCTGTGAACTGGGAACCGTGCCGGATTTTCTAACGCCATCCGCCGTCATTGTTTTTTCCGCCGACGGCCTGCTGTTAGCGCATCCGTACTGGGTCTCGGAAAAGGACCATTCCATCGTCTGGAATTTGCGGGACGCCGCCACCGGGCAGCTCATCCGCGCCTCCGAGCCCACTCGTGCCGACGCTCCGCCACCGTTGGCCGCGTTTCTGGATCGCGGGCAGTTGCGGGTCTTGAATGGCGATGGCAGCCAGTGGGAAATGACGATTTCTCCGGTCGAGCTGCTGCGCCAGAGCCCGCCGCCGGAGCCGATGAAATTGCTAGACGCCCGATTTTCCTTGGACGGGAATTCCGCTCTAACACTCCAAGACCGAGGGCCGCAACAGGCACCCGCCCGCACGCTGGTCGTCTATCAGCATCAGGCGGATGGCTCGCTCACACCGGACGCGCTGGCGGACCGCTGGCCATGGAGCGGCCAGCTCCGCCGCAGGACCGGACTGTTGGAAGACCCGCAGCACGCGCCGTTTGTGATCACGGAGAATAGCGTGAAATTTCCAACCAAATCCCGCGCACCCATCACCACTGAGCACCCGATCACCGCGCTGGCATTTGCTGGGGAAAGCGTGTTCACCGGCGAGGATAGCGGCACTCTAACCGCTCACCGCTTGCTGCCAATTCCTAACGAAAATCCAGTCACCCGGCAGCCCAGTCCCATTAACGACACCTGCCTAACCAATCTGGTGCATCTCCGCGCCGCCCTGACCGGCCTCCACTACGACGAAAAGGCCCGGACCTTCACCCAGCTCGATTCCACCGCCCGATTGAGTGCCATGGACGACTGCAATTTCACCGCCATTCTAGCCGTTTTTCCGCAGTTGGATTTCTCGCCGATCATCGCCGCGTTCAAGGCGACGCCCCATCGCAATGCTGCGCCGGAAGCGTTCGCACCGCTGCGGGAGCGACTGGCCCGCGCGGAACTAACAGAGACTCCCGCAGCCATCAAACTGGCGGAAATTTTCCACGCCAACGATGCCCCGGCCATCCTCGCCGCCATCAAAGTCGCGGGTGGTAATGGGCCGACCGCCGCCACCGCGCTTGCGCTGGCCTTGCAGTCCGACAGTCACGAATGGATCGCGGCCTGTCTGGACACCGCCACGGATCTGCCACCGCTGCTGCGCCAACTCGCTCTGTCGCGCATCGCCTGGCTGCAAGGTCGGAAGGCCGACGCGCTCGCCGCCTGGCCGGAGAAATTTCCCGAAATTGCTGAGTTCCGCCTGCGTGAGGATTGGGACGGCTGGGAGCAGGCGGATTTCAAGCCCGCCCTCGATCAGCTCCGCCAATGCGTCCGCGAGGTGCTGGACGCTATTGTGGTGCCTGAAAACTCGACGCCCGCGCAACGCCAAGCCGTCGTCGCACACCTCACCGATCCCGCGACCCTTACCGGCGTCGGTCGGGCGCGTTATGCCGTCGCCTGTCTGCAGGCTGCGCTCGCCTTTTCCGCCCACAAGGAGGAAACTGAAATCACGCTTGAACTCGCCAGTCGCGCCCGCAATCTCGGCGCGCCACCCGAGCCCTGCCTGCGGGCTCAGGCGCTGGCCCTGACCGCGCTCGGCGACTATCAAAAAGCCCACCCGCTCTGGATCGAGCTTATCACCGAGCATCCTTTGGAAACTCAGTTGCCCGCCGACTACGCCGAGGCCGCTTACACCGCTTTTGAAAACTCCGATCCGCCGCAGGCAATGCAAATTCTAACGACCGGCCTCCACCGTTTCCCGCAGGATGGAAACTTCGCGCTGCGGGCGGGCTGGGTCGCCCTGCTTACCGGAAATTCGGAACGCTCTTACCGCTTTCTGCGCGAGGGCCAACGCATCGGTTTCCCGGCGGAAAAATTGGAAAACGCCACCGCCCTACTCACCATCGCCGCCGCCCAGTCCGGCGCGACGGATGACGCTGCGGTCTATTTCCAAGACCTACTCAAGCTCGACCCGGCGTGGGCGGATGCCAAGACGTTAGACACTCTCGACTGGCCCGAGGAGCTGAAAGCTACGCTCAGGCAGTTCGCCCGTTAGGCGATCATGCCAGATCTCGCACCTGCACTTGCGCCCACCAATCCTTGAAGGAGTTGATGAAAATTTCATGGTCCGGGTCCACCTGATAGGCGTCGTGCTCCTCGATCGTGTTGAATTGCATCGACAGCGCATAGTCCCAGGACTGGTCGATGACCGGGCGGATCATCACCTTCGCCGGCACCGCCCAGTGGCCACTGGCCACCAGCTTGATCTCCATCAGCGCGGACAATCCTTGCTCGAAGTTCGCGCGGTCCACGGCAGTTTGAAACTCTTCCTTCAGCCAGAAATAAACATGATGCTCCATGGCTGAGGGAAATAACCGCCACGGGCGCGCACGGCAAGCACGGATCGCGCAATCAGCGGGGAGCGCAGGAAAGGGGCGCACACGCGCCACCGCGTGCGGCGTTCTCCAAGAACTCACAAATTGACAATCAAAGGGTTCCAGACAAGCTGACCCGCAATGAATTCTTGCGGTATCAACTTCAACACGCCACCGCCGGAGGAGTGACGGGTGCCTTTAACTGCAAAGAAAACCGATGCGCCTCGACGCACCTAATTTCATCTCAAGCTCCCCGCTGATCGCCCCCGCAAATTCCGCTGCGTCGCGATACGGTTGGAAACGATGCCTCCTCGCCGCCGCCGCGAAATCGCCGGGCGTGGCGCAGGTCCAGCCCATCACCTCCGTCGCGACCCCATCCCATGGCGACTGAAGTCCCATCGCCGTGCAGTGCCTTCCGAGCAAATTTAGCGCCTGCTCACCGCTCAGATAATCGAAGCGAATCTTCACATCGAAACGACGTATGCTCGCTGCATCAAGACGACCCAACAAGTTTGTCGAACCGATTAACACCCCATCGAACGCCTCGATCTGGGTAAGCATCTCGTTGACCTGGGTCACCTCCCACGAACGCTGCGCGACCTCACGGCTTTGCAAAAACGAGTCCATCTCATCGATCATCAACACCGCCCCATCATCCTTCGCACACTTGAACGCCCTCGCAAGGTTCGCCTCGGTCTCGCCGAGATACGGTGCCAGAAGATCCGACGCTTTTTTCAAAAGCAAAGGTCGATCCATTTCACGCGCCAACCAATGCCCAAACGCAGTTTTCCCGGTTCCAGGCGGCCCATACAAACACAAGCGCCCGCTCGGACGATTCTTCAATCCACTCGCAATCCTTGCCAAATCAGTATCCGCATTGAGGTTGGAAATATCATACACCCCCGGCTCTAACACGCCCGATTTTTCGATCCTTAGCTCACCATGTCCCTGCGCCGAAAGCACCCCTGAGATCACTCTAATAAACGCCGCATCGCGTTTCGCCGCAGGTAGCTTGCCCTTGATGCTACCGATCACCGTCGCCGCCCGATCAATCACCGCCGGTGCCAGTGATTCCACATCCGCAAGTCGATCTAGCGCCGCCTGCGAAATCAAATTTCCCGCCCTCTCCCTCAACAACTTCGCGCGTTGCGCACGGCGTGGCATCGGCACCTCTAACACATAGTCGAAGCGCCTGGTAAATGCCGGATCAAGAAGGCGGATGCAGTTAGAAATCCAGATCACCGGATTGGGATTTTCTATCCGCTGCCGAAAGCTCCGGCTCCGGCGGCACGCTCACACCCGCTGTTTTGAGAATGTGCTCCACCCTGAAGCCTCTCGAAAAAAGCCTCTGCGCCAGGGCACGCGAGTGGAAGCCTGGCTCGTCTTGCATGCCTTCCTCCTTCAGAAGCCCGCTCTTCATCAATCGCCCGTCCGCCGACAAGACCGCAGCCAATTTCCCTTTCGACATGCCCAGCGCCTGCGTCAACACCGCCAGATAATTCATCCCGTTTTTGCGGGTCATCATTTTCATCATTTCCGCGAGCACGGAGAATTCCCTCAACGCCGCGAAAAACACCAATACCGCCAATTCCTCCGGGCTGAGTTTCAAGATCCTCACCACCTCCGCCATGCTTTTCGTCACTGCATCCGGCAAGCCATGGCCACCCTCCTCGATTTTCCCGAGCATCCTCTTCATCTGCTCGTGGCCTTTCTTCACATACTTTTCCTCCGTGTCATCGGGAAGGCCGAGAAACTCCGGAATCTCATCGTGCGCATAGCCCATGCGATTGAAGAGAAATCGGAAGTTCGTGGGACGCACAAACACCCTCAACACCCACAAAGCGACCATGCGCTGATGAGGTGAGCGAAAACGGCGGGCATTCTTTTTGATATTGGTATGGAGCATAGGCGCTTATCGGGGGTTCATTGTTTTGTATTCGTCATCGGTGAGAAGGCGGGCGGCGGAATCCATCGGCAGCCCGGCATCCAAAATCGCACGCGCGGCGGCGAGCCGGTCGTATTCCGTTTTGCGAAGCTCCACCACGCCGCGCTCTTCATCCCAGATCGCCCATGCCGCGCGGAGATCGCCCTCCACACGCGATTGCCCCACCGAACCCACCATCACCACACACGGATGCTCCGGGCAAACGCGGAAACTCATTTCATCCAACCACTCCGGCGCACCCTCCGCATCGCAGAACACCTCCTGCATGTGAGTGTGCCCGAAGAAACCCGCCGCCATTTTCTTCGCACGAAGAATCTCCAAACTCGGCACGGCATCCACAACACTTTCGATGTAATCGAAGCCCATCGGATGCTCCAGATTCGCATGAGCCATCATCGCCAGCCCCTGCGCCCCGGAGCCGGGTCGCTTCGCCAACCACACCGCCTGCTCCTCATTGAGCTCCTTCGCGCTATGAATCAAGCCCAGCGAATAGCCGTCGCCCTTGAAAAATTCCCCCAAATGCCCCGTCCCGATGTGGCGGATCTTCAATACCTCCATCTCATGATTCCCCATCACCATCGCCGCCCCGATCTTGCGGAGCGTCTCCACACACCTCCCCGGCTCCGGCCCATAGCCCACCAGATCCCCAAGGCAAACCACACTGTCCACCTTGCTTGCCGCCACCTCCCTGAGCACCGCCTGCAAGGCAATCCAGTTCGAGTGAATATCCGATAACATCGCGATTCGTGCCATATCTTCTCTACATAAACGGGAGTAAATCCGCCCCGACGGACGCACCAACCCGGCTGGATCGAACCCAGCTACATCAGGAAATGGCGCGACGATCATCGTAACACGCCCGTCAATGGTTCCGCCCGATTTTATGACACAAGGCAGTGGCAACGGTGGCGGCGATCACCGGTCGCCCCGAATCGTCTCAACCCAAGAGTTCTAGCGAAAATTTGCCTCTTGAAAAAGCAGCGATTCATCCGCATCGTAGCGGTGCGTTGAAAGCAGATGGCAGCGAAGACAGAAAATCACCGGAAGATGGCGGAAAGGATGAGCGCGGCGAGATCGCAGGCTTCCTTCCCGGTGATGTCTCACGCCGAATTTTTGGCGCAGACACCTCTGGAATTGCGAGTTTCCAAGGAGAACGCACCAAAATCACAAAAGCCCAGAAGCAGATAATCGCGACCAGCGGGATACTTCCAGTAACAGGAACTGGTGCTCATCGACGCCCGCAAACCCAACTTCAAAAAGACGGAATTCGGCATCCTCCCCATCGACCTGGTTCTATCGGATCTCTCACCTGACATGCGCGCCCGCTTTGAAGATTCCTGACCGTAATCGACGTTTCGAAAACTGAACCACGCTGGCAAAATGACGAGCGTCACCATGACACAGAAGGGAAGGACATACGCCCTCTGCCCTCCGACCTCTGGATTCTGGTTTCTGGTTTCTGGATTCTTGTCTCTTGAATCTCATCCCTATGACACAAGCCACCCCACCGATTTGACAAAATCCCCGCACCCTGATAACCCCAGACCTCCAATCCCCAATCCCCAATCTCCAATCTCCAATCTCCAATCTCCAATCTCCAATCTCCAATCTCCAATCTCCAATCTCCAATCTCCAATCTCCAAGTGGCGCGACAATTGAAATGCGCCTGAAAAAGCAGACAATCACCCACCTTTTCGCCCATTGAACGAGGAACTGACACCCTACAACGACACGCCCCAGACAAGCACCGACCTATTGGCGGATTTGCGGGAGATCATCCATCGTGGGAAGTCGCAGGCAGTTGCGGCGGTCAACAGTGTACTGACGATCACTTTTTGGCACGTCGGCAAGCGTATCAATGATGAGGTTTTGCAGGGCGAGCGTGCCGCTTATGGGAAACAGGTTATTGCTCCGATTGCGAAAAAGCTCGTCGAGCAGTATGGCAGAAGTTTCGAAGCGAAAAACCTGCGTCGCATGATGCAATTTGCCGAAATTTTTGATGATCTAGAGATTGTCGTGCCACTGGCACGACAATTGAGCTGGGCTCATATTTTGGTGCTCATCCCATTAAAAACCAAGGAAGCACGGCTATTTTATGCGGAGCAGGCATCGCAAGCAGCATGGAGCAAGCGGGAATTGAGACATCAAATCGAGCGCAAGACCTTCGAGCGGGCGGAGATCGCGGATGGCAAACTGGAGCTGGCCGCCGCCTCTGAACTTTCGGGAGCATTCAAAGACCCGTATTTTTTCGAGTTTCTCGGCCTGCCAGACGGCTACCTAGAGAATGACCTGGAACAGGCGCTGATACGCGAGCTGGAGCGATTCATTCTGGAACTCGGCAAAGGCTTCGCCTTCGTTGAACGGCAGAAGCGCATGATCATTGATGGCGAGGATTTTTACCTCGACCTGCTGTTTTACCACCGCCGCCTGAAACGGTTGGTCGCCGTGGAACTGAAAATCGACCGCTTCAAAGCAGCTCACAAAGGGCAAATGGAACTCTATCTCAACTGGCTGGACAAATATGAGCGCCAACCGGACGAAGCCGCCCCCATCGGCCTGATCCTCTGCGCCCAAGCAGGCTTCGAACAGGTGGAGCTGATGAATCTGCAAAAAGACAACATCATGGTCGCGGAATACTGGACGGAGCTGCCCCCCAAGGAGCTATTGGAACAAAAGCTGCACAGCGCCATGATCGAAATCAAAGCACGCCTATCCGAGCGGAAACGGCTCGAAAAACCATGAGCATCTTTTCCAAAGAATCCGAATTCCAAGCCGCCATCATCCACGATCTGCGCCCAGGTGCCTGAAGCCGCGTCATCCAACTCATCCTTGAAAAAGCCCCCAACGTCCGCTTCTCCAAAATCGCCAGCATCCGCATCGCCGAATTCCTTCAAGCCTCGTCTGCCCACTGGCTCGGAACAACCCTCTAACCAATTAGCAATCTCCAATATCCCACTATTCAAATTATGAAAGACATCATCTGCCCCCATTGTCATAAAGCCTTCAAAGTCGATGAAGCTGGCTACGCTGATATTCTAAAACAGGTTCGCAACAGCGCGTTTGAAGAGCAACTGCATCAGCGCCTTGAACTCGCTGAAAAGGAAAAGCTCAATGCCCTCGAACTCGCCAAAGAGAAAGCCGCCAGCGAACTGCAAAAGGCCGCTGCCGCGAAGGAAGCGGAAATCCAGGAATTGAAAGCCCGGTTGGATAAGGGAGAGGAATCCCGCAAGTTGGCGGTCGCGGAGGCCATGGCCGTCATTGAAAAGGAACGAGACAAACTGGCTGCCGAACTCGCACAAGCCAAGCAGGAGACCCAAACCGCTTCACAGATGGCCGAACTCAAGCGCAGCAAAGACCTCCAGGAAGCCGCCGCAAAGAAAGAAGCCGAAATCCAAGCACTCAAAAGCAAGCTGGAATCCAACGAGCTGAATCAAAAGCTCGCGATCAAGGAAGCGCTTGAGGTCGTCCAAAAAGAGCGCGACACCCTGCAAAACAACCTCCAGCAACTTGATCTGCAGAAAAAACTCGCAGAACAATCGCTCAAAGAACGCTACGAGACGCAGATCAAGGATAAGGACGACGCCATCGAACGCCTCCGCGACATGAAAGCCAAGCTCTCCACCAAAATGGTCGGCGAGACCCTGGAGCAACACTGCGAGACCGAGTTCAACCGCCTCCGCGCCACCGCCTTCAGCAAAGCCTATTTTGAAAAAGACAACGACGCCAAAAGCGGCAGCAAAGGCGACTACATTTTTCGCGATTCCGACGCGGACAACAACGAGATCGTCTCGATCATGTTCGAGATGAAGAACGAGAGCGACGCCACCGCCACCAAAAAAAGGAATGAGGACTTTCTCAAGGAACTCGACAAAGACCGCAGTGAAAAAGGCTGTGAATACGCCGTCCTCGTCTCATTACTCGAGCCGGAAAGCGAACTCTACAACTCTGGCATCGTAGACGTCTCCCACCGCTACGCCAAGATGTATGTCATCCGTCCACAGTTCTTCATTCCGATGATCACCCTCCTCCGGAACGCCGCGATGAACTCCATGCAATACAAGGCGGAACTCGCCTTGGTGAAATCCCAGAGCATCGACGTCACCCACTTTGAGGAGAAATTGGATACATTCAAAACCGCCTTTTCCCGTAACTACGATCTCGCCGCCAAGAAGTTCCAAACCGCCATTGAAGAAATCGACAAGTCGATCGACCACCTCCAAAAAACGAGAGAAGCACTCATCAGCTCACAGAACAACCTCCGCCTCGCCAACGACAAAGCCCAGGATGTCACCATCAAAAAGCTAACCCACGGCAACCCTACCATGAAAGATAAGTTCGCAGCCCTTGAGCCTGAAGAATAAATACCCAATTTCCATCTTCTCTTGTGTCTTGAATTTCAATCCCATTCCCCTTGCACCACCCCCTCGATTCCGCAAATCTCACAGAGAACTGAGACATAGCCTGATCCTCCATGCTCTACGACAACTCCACCCCTAAAAAATCCGTCGCCAGCTGGATTCTGGAGCAAACTAAAACCGGCAAACTCGATGTCACCAGCGGCTATTTCACGGTTGGCATTTTCGCCATGATCAGCCGCAAGCTGAACAATAAAATGGAAGCCTACCGAGTCATCCTAGGCGACATCGTCTGCAACGATCAGGACAAGGGAAATCCCGTCAACCTCCTCACCTAAACCATCAACGTAGATGCGGCTCTTGAACTAAACAAGGTGGCGCGTGAAGCCGTCGCATTTCTCAAGCAGAAAAACGTTCAAGTCCACACCGTTGATCCGAAATTCTGCTGCGCTAAAACCATCCATAACCGTCGATGCCAGTTCCGACCTTCTCGCCGTCATCAAAAAGGAGGGGAAGTTTTGGCAAATGTTCACACTAGGTAAATCACTCAAATGTATCGCCAACTAATCCAAAGCATTTGTTCTGTCCTTCTCGATGTAAAAAAGGACACTCCCGATCTTCTCCTTGTGCCAGATCTTGCGCAAATGGAAACGAATGTTGCCGCCGCCGCTGCCCCACTGCTGCCATTCACTTACGAGTCCATGCTACCGGAGAATGTGGACTCCCACACCTTGCCCGCGAGTGAGGCATTCCTCGATGAAGCCGAAGCCCTGACCCGCAAAACCTCTCCCAGGGTGATTGTCGCGATTCCGCCCTGGCTTCCGGATCGAGAGTTGAGCCGGGAGTGGCGCGATGCCCACCCGCGAATTGGGCTCATCGAAGCATTCATTGAGCAGATCTTTCATCCCCCTGTACCGAATGGCAACGGCCAACTCCTACTCGACCAGACACCGGATTCCTACCGCATCGAAACACCTGATGCGCTGATCCTTTTCGTCCCGAACGGCTTGATGACCTCAATGCGCACAGGCTCTTGGCGGTCAGAATGTTTCAGACGCCATGGCACGACGATCATCGAGCACGACCATTCCCTAAACATCCCCGGCTTCGGATTACCGCTTCATCATCAATTCAGAGCCGTCACATTGGTGATCCAGAAAGAACCGAGACCCTTGCGCTTTTTCAAAATCCCGGGAGACGCGGCCTATAATCAGCAGGAAGCCTTGCTGCAAGATCTCAAGACTCTTCTCAAAAAGCAGGGAGGAGAAACCCGCTTCGGCTACGTCTATCGCGGCGAACTGACACCGGATTATCCCACTACCTTTGATTTCTACTCCCCCGCCACTCAGAAGCTGCGAGATAGCGTCAAGGATCTATCCCAAAAGGTTTCTCTGGCAGATGTCGCGGATGTGCTCGTCTGCTTCATGCCCATGCGCGCGCGGGAGGGAGAAGAGCAGCCCGTGCGTCGCGATCGCTGTATCAGCGGCCGCAACATTCTCCCGAACGGTGAATTCGATTTCACCGAACTCCGTGACTTACCCGTAGATCGGGAAATCCACCGCCTGCGCTATCTGGAAAAAGGGGACATCTGTGTTCGCAGAATCCGCAATCCCCAAGGGCAGGCATTCATCGCCGCCGTCTTTCCGGGCTATCGCGCGCCTCTGGCCTTTGATCAAAGTATCATCGTGATCCGCCCCAAGGCCTTCCTGGAAGAAGAACAGCGCCTCGTCATTCTCGCCTTCCTGCGCTCTTCCATCGCAAAGGATCTTTTCATCGCCAAAGGCAACTCCATTCAGCTCAGCCCGCACGTCCTGAGGGAATTTCCGGTGCCGCTGGCCGACGAAGATCTCGTGACATCCATCAGAAGTCTCACCGAAGCCCGCAACGCATTCGCCGAGTGGAAAGCCAAGCTCGACCAGGACCTTTCCGACATCATCGTCAATCGTGACCTCAAGGAATCACGCATGAAGATTCTAACCTCTGGTCAACTGGCCCGCCAACGCTATCGGGCCGCTCGTCAAGTGGAAGAACTCGATTACCGCATCCGCACCCAATACCCGCTTCCGCTCGCCTACCTCTGGCGGGATTGGCAGGTTTCCAGCCCTGACAACTACCGCAGCCTGCGCAACATCCTCAAAGCTGCCGAAGGTTTCACCTGCTTCTTCTCGCTGATTGCCGTGCTCGCCGGCAGAATCAGCAACATCCGTATTGGCTACATCGAACAAATCGCAGGGCGTCTTGCCGACCGTGGCGGCGGCACCAACTTCGGAGATTGGTTCGCCATCCTCAAAGAGATCGGAGGCAGCAAGAAGTTCCGCGAACAGAAACACAGCGTGCCATTTTTCGAAGTCACCGAGATGATGCGCTCCGAAGAATTCGAGTCAGCTCTGCGCCTGCTCATGAAAACGCGGAACGACGATGGCCACTGGCGGGTCAATCCGAACGCTGTCCCCGCCAGTCTTCTCCAGGAACTCGAAACCGCCCTCACACTGATTTATGACCTAGCTGGATTCGTCTCGGACTACGGCTTGCTTCAGATCAAAAGCTCACGGCTTGACTCCATCAAAGGTCTTACCCGCTACGAATACGCCGACCTAAAAGGCGACAACCCACTCGTGCCCGTGCACAAAAGCGAAACCACGCAGACCGAACTGGAAATCGACAGCCTCTATCTTCGGGATCGAGCGGGAAGCCTTCATCTGTTCCGCCCCTATCTCCACTACTTGGAATGTCCCGAGTGCCACCTCATGTCCACCTTCTACCTCGACACCTATCCCGGAAGCGGTCCCACCGTCGGCCTCAAGAGCTTCGAACGAAATTCTACACGCACTGAAAATCTAGCAGACGAATTTAGGTGGTCAGGCTTGCTAAAGAATGACGCCTGATTTGACAACCATGATCTCCCCCGACCAAAACGACGTCTCGACGGCCCCATGACTCTTGCGAGACTCGCTCTGCGAAGAAGAGCTACTAATCCGCAGCGAAGATGCGAGCGAGAAGCAGGCCGATTACTACAACACCACGACCTCTCTCAATTATTGGATCATCTCAAACAAATACGATTATCATGCACGGATAACCACCTAGCGCATTCAAACAGTACCCGCACATTAACGGTGCGTATGCTTACGCTCGAAAAATTATCATTTCAGCAGTCAAGCAGTTCAATTTAAGTCGCCCTGATGGTTTGGGCTTCTGGGCGTATGATCTACCTGTGATGGATTACATTCACTCCTGCATCCCTCAACATCTTAACCCTGCCGCGCTTGGTGCGAGCACCAAAAACATCCAAGATAGAATGCGTTTCATTCTCTATCCATTTCTTGAGCGCAAAGAGATTTGTGATCGTGAATTCGCGTCATGGGTAGCGAATGAAGGGCGGATACGTGAATTCACCAGCAGATGGCTACAAACCAAATCGCCGAGCAAATCAAGAGGAGAACAAAAACGCTTCGGCTTGGAAGACTTTATTGATGCGGGTCTAATTACCCGCGATACATCTCTCATTTTTCGATGCGCGGGCAAAACCTACACCGGAAAAATCACAGCAAATTTCTGGGTTCTAATTGATCTTGGGAATGGATTAGAGAAATTTAGGTCGCCCGATGCCGTTTTACAAAAGGGTCTGAATTCAACCCTTAAACAATGGCAATATTGCTTTGTAAAGGACACGTCAGGCGTAGAAGTCAACCTCGGAGAGATCAGAGAGCGCTACCGTAAGCAGAAGGGAATCGACACGCCATGAGGTATCTCCGTCCATCCGCCTACCTCTGGGCTCGCTGCGAAGGCTGGGCGAAGATCGGGGTCTATCATGCCGTGATCGTGGACGATGAGCGCGGTGTAGTGTGCGATGAGAGTGGTAAAGTGCTCCTCCGCCGCGAGACCAACGGTATGTGGATCGAACCGGGGAAGGAATCCGGAGGCATGAGCTTCGACCGAATCGCCGTCACCCATCTGCCAGTCAATCCCGAGGCGATGAGCAAAGACGGTTGGCAGGAAAAACTGGCAGAGCGAGAGGCCAATCGCGTCAGGTTGAAACAAGAGGCGTTTGAACGATTTCAGCAGAAGAAGAGACATCCAACTCCAAAGATGGCGAAAGATGTTGCCGAAGCTGAAAATGACTTATTCGGCCTCAAGCCTGACGATATAGAGCGGAGATAGCCGCAGCCGCCGTGCGTTGATCCTTGGATTCAAGCATTTGCTTATCCTTTTGGTCTGCCTTCCTACGTCGCAATGCCAGTTACCAAAAGGGTTCGGGGCTGGTAGCTTGACAAAATTCAATTTCCCGGTAAGATGGCGACCGTAACCAGCTACTGCTTTTAGAGTAGCGTTCAAATTCAGCCGCTCTTCCACCGCTTGGGGCAATCAATCGCGGCTGATTTCAATTCCGGACTCCGGATAAAACACCTCCCCGTTTGCTTGCGGGGATCTCATCCGGGTAATGCACCCCGGTAAATCAAAGAGGCTGAATCCCATCGGTAAAAACTACCCGATGATTTGAGGCATGCCGCCCCGATTGGCGCGCTGCCAACCGCCCCACCCACCCACAGATCCGTGGGATAATAAAAACTGCCATACGCTAGAACTATGCCTACGACACAACCCACCCACCACCTCGCCATCCGCCACACCGATACCAACCCGAACCACCACCTCTGGCTCAACAACGGCACCTGGTGGCTCTACTTCACTCTTCGCTCCTCCACAGGGGGCGCGAGACGTTACCGCCGCTCCCTCAAGACGAAAGACATCGAAACCGCACGCCGCCGCCGCAACGGAATCCTCAACGATCTTCAAACCAAGTCCGGTCGCATCGCGGCCTGAACCCTGAAATTCAAAGTCTTTGAAGTCATCCCCCCCCAATTTTCCGAACTGAATCTGAAATGAAACACACCATCAGCACACGCAACGACAACATGAATACGCAACAAAACTACACGAACCACCCCTTGCTCCCCTTGATGCAACTCCTTGAAAGCATCCAAACCGCTGCCGCATTCCAAGACCGCCAAGTCGAAATTTTGGATGCCATCCATCTCGCGGCACCCATCTTGGCGGATCGAACTCCGGAATGTTGCAGACTAACGAAAGAACCCTTTTTCAAGCGTCATGGGTCTCCTAGCACACCTTTCCGAATGGCTCGATTTGTCGAAAGCAGAATCTAGGAAACCCTTCGACTCGCCAGTCCACCAGTGAACTCCACTACTATCTCCAATTCATCCGCGCGAAAGGCCTCACCTTCCACGGAATCCAAACAACATGCAGCAAACACCGAAAACATGACTTACTCCGAACTCCGTAATGCACTTTCCACCCAGTTCAGCATCCCCACTCTCGGTGGTCGCACCGACATAGAGATCCACAATCCATCCTTCGGTCACCTTATAGCCATCAACAGCAAAGGAAACGCCTACCATGTCACCGAGGCCGATTGGAACAACGCCCGAGTGCTCCGCAACCGCAATCCCCACACCCCCTGGGCAACCAAGCACTACTCCGGACTTAGCTCCTATTCCAGCTACGGACTCACCTATGCCGCCGCACTACTTCGATTTGTCGAGGAGGACAGAGATTTTGCAGCGATTTCACAAGCCCTTCCGCGTCGCACCGCTGCCTGACCTGCGATCCCGAAGCGTGATTGCGAGAATGATCAACTCTCTACTGAAGCAACAACTAGCCCGCCTGATGAACGAGAATCACTACAGCCCAGCCAAAGCGGGCGGAAGATGACTGGGATGCTCATCTTGTCGGTTAGAGACTTTTAAAAACTGACGCATCATGCACGAAGCACCCGCCCAAGCGCGGGTTAAAAAAACTAACCTAAAACGAAAGACCATGCACACGACCACCAATATCCCAGAACTAGACTCGAAACTTGATCGCCTTCAGGCACTCATCGACACGATACAGCCTGCCACGCAAGCAATAGGCCGCAAGGTCTCCTCCTTCACCGCTACGTCAAAACACTCCGTCACAAGAGAGCACCATTTCGCCACCCACGATGCCTACAAGGCCAGGATTCTACACTTCAAAATCTTCCGTGCCGTCGAGTTGGGTCTGGCCTGCGCCGATCCCGTCGCGGAGACGAAAGGCATGGATGGCACCATCAGGAGGACTCTCTGGCTTTTCATGATGCATTGCATGCCCGACAGCTTAGAGAAGACAGCGACGATGAAGGAAATTCTTTCTGTGAACAATGCCTGCCTCGTTTCCCAACACGCCGAACGATTCATCACCGGAGCCATCGCGCAAGGCGACATCACCGATTCCGGGTTCGCCGCCAAGGTTTGCGATCCAGCATCGCTCAGATCCTTTGCGGCTGCCTGGTTATCCCGCGAACCCGGTCTAAGAGCGAGGCAGCCTCATTACTGAGAAGAATCAACCATCCAGTCTCTCAAAAACGCGGGACTGCGGATGCCCCACACATGCCGGCATGATCCGCTTGCCATGACACAACTTCCCGCTGCTGATTTGCCCTTTTCAGCTTTTCAGAATTCCAGTGTTTACCCAACACCCCTCTTTCCCTGCCTCTCCAAGAAACACCGGGCCGCGCATCTTCAGAGCCTTTACCACCAAGGCCGGAGTGCCGTCCGATACCGCCCCCGGTGTCCAAAGCGTCATCACATGAAATCGACCGCCACCCAGCGCTTTTAATCCGCGCCAAACTCTTCCGCTCCTCACCACATAGCGGGGAAAGCCATGCGAACTTTCGGAAAGTTCGCGGAAATGGGCAAGCATCCCTGGTGTCAGCCTACCGGCCACTTTCTCCACGCCATAAGCCGCCAAAGCTATTTTCCAGGAAGTCACATCCGCCGCCGGATCACATTTCTTCAATGCGTTGTAAACATACAGGTGCGGCCTCGAATGATGCACCAGCACGCAGCGAGACTTCCCCTCTTCTAACACACAGAACGTGACCGCACACGGATGCGTGTAGTCCAGCTTCCATGGCTTCTCAAACTTCACCCCATCCGGGCCGCTCGGCAAAATCGTCATGTCAGGAGTGTTCACGCATGTCGAATGCCGCATCTGACAACTGATAGCAAGCCGTCCGGACGAGCTATGACACAGAAGGGGAACTTACCCGCCTATCATCCTCTGGATTCTGGACTCTGGTATCTTGAATCTCCCTCCTATGACACAAGCAAGGCCGCCTGATTTGACAAAATTCTACGAACCTGATACACCAGTGACGCACATGATTGATTGCTTCATTTTGGAAAAACGACGCGCCAGCCACCTCCGCTCGGCGCGCGGACGTTGGGCGTTCGTCCGGCGTTAGAAGTCCCTGCCTCATAATCGCAGGGCGCTTCTGGCGTTGGGTGTCACACCGCCGGCAACGGCGGCTGGCACCGGAAAGCATGGTTTAAAAACTGAAATACCATGCCTTGAACGAACCCCAGCCAAGCAACATGATCAACGACACCCCGCGCCTCGCCATCCGCCGCTCCCCCGCAAATCCCAACCATCACCTTTGGCTCAACAACGGAGTCTGGTGGTGCCACGTCACCCTCAAACCCTCTGCCACAGGCTCCGTTCGCAAGCGTTTTTCGCTGAAAACCCACAGCCTCGAAGCCGCAAAAAACAAGCGCGACCGAATTCTCACCGCGCTCCGAACCACCCACTTCGCTCTCTAATTTCAGCGTTCCCTCATCGTTAGAATTTAAAGCTTAAAATTTAGAGTTTAAAACCACATGCGCCCTATCCGTTACCTTCTCGATCTACCCTGGTGGGCCGGCCTCGCCATCTTCCTCGCCGGGAATCTCATCGTCCCACACTTCTACATCGTCGGCATGCCCATCTGCCTCTTCGGCGCATGGACGTACTCCAAGCTGATGAAATTCGATGACAACCCAGCGATCGGGTATCCGCTATTCGGCCTTCCCCTGTTTTTTCTGGCCATGGTCATTCCTAATCGCTTCGCCTTCGAAACGCCCTACGTCGATCTCCTTAACCACATCACACCCACTGTCAACTACGCCATCCGCGCCGCCCTCGGCATGATGACGAGTCTCTTCGCCTGCTGCGGCCTCAGAAGATAACCGTGGCGGTGGATTGCATCCGCCATGCCCATCACAACAGCCCATCCACCATTCATGCACCATCCATCCATCGACTTCGACACCCTCTGGAACATCATTCCCGCGCTTCCCTCGCCACTCCCATCCCACTCCGTCCACGGCCCGGATCACTGGCGGCGCGTCGAACGCAACGCTCTGATCCTTGCCACCCAGAGCGGAGCCATCGTCCCGGTCGTTCGCCTCTTCGCGCTGTTCCATGATAGCCGCAGGGAAAACGACAACCACGATCCACAACACGGCGCTCGCGGTGCCGCACTGGCAACATCCTTTCGCGGCAAACTCTTCGATTTACCCGACGAGCACCTCGACCTCCTTCACTACGCCTGCACCTGGCACACCGATGGACAGCACCACGACGATCCCACCATCGCCACCTGCTGGGACGCCGACCGCCTCGACCTCGGCGGCGTCGGCATCATCCCCGATCCAGATTACCTGAGCACCACCCCCGGCAAGGAAATCGCCGCCCACGGCTCTATTGACCCTTGGTTGCACCTCGTTACTACGCAGGAAGACGCTGCAACCCCGTGAACGGGGGCATTTTTAAAAACTGAAATATCCTGAGTTTCTTCTCACCTAACAAAACAAATTACCATGAACGAATTACCTGTCGAAAAAGTCGAGTGCCCCTCCTGCGGACAACACTATTCTGTCCAAATCACAGCAGAGGAACAGGAGATTACTTGTCAAGCCTGCCAGGCTGTTTTCACCGTGGCACGCGGCCATGAGCCTGAGCCAGGTTCATCCCCGCAGACCACAACTTCAAAGCGTTCATTGTACGAAGCATCGCAATCAGCAAGCATCCCTTCACCCCGATCACAGAAGCTCACGAACCGCATCTCGTTACTGGATCGTTTTATGGGTCTGCTTTTCCGCTTCGGAAAAACCTTCGCTGGCCTCCTCGCCATTTTGTGTCTTCTCTCCGTTTTTTTATCGCTGGGTATTTTCACCTGGAACTTACGCACCAGCTTCGGAGTGCCGGAATACTCCGACATCGCCAATTCCAAAACGGATGACAATTCATCTCCCGACACAAGCGGCCTCGATGAAAAACGTGCGATTGAGAAAAACTATGGAGATCGAGTTTCAGCAATCATCAAAGAATACAAATTTGCTCAGGATGACTACTATACCATCTTATCTATGGTTAAATCCATGAGGGAAGAGAACCGTTCCCGCTTTCTTGGCGGCTTGGAGAAAGTATTGGATAGCCGTGTAAAGGCTACCGCGAAGGATTCCAAAAATAGCCCATCGGTTCAAGAGATCGCAGGCAGATACGCATACGCCTTTTCGAATGCGGAAAGCAGATACGAATCAAAAAAGGCCTCTTCCGCCAAATCTATGGGTGAAACCGAGACCTAACCGCCGCGAAGCGGCGCGAACCTCTTGAAAGTTGTCCACAACAGGCCGATTCG
>JAYVNM010000019.1:0-7146 GCA_043758445.1 Akkermansiaceae bacterium
ATTCTCGAATCGGCCTGTTGTGGACAACTTTCAAGAGGTTCGCGCCGCTTCGCGGCGGTTAGGTCTCGGTTTCACCCATAGATTTGGCGGAAGAGGCCAAAATCAGGGACCATCAAGATTAGAATTCTTCGCGAGAAGGATGAATCCGCGATGGATTACGGCGTGGATTCGCGCGCCTTGGATCCGATTGTGGGTTTTCGAATCGAAGACAATGGTGTCGGCTTCAATGATCAGAATTTTGTTTCTTTTGAGACCTGCGATAGCCGCCACAAAGTCAGTCGGGGTGCGAAAGGAATTGGCCGACTCCTTTGGCTAAAGGCGTTCGGAAAAATTCACATCCGATCCTGTTTCACCGATGACGGGACAATGTGGATAAGAGAATTTGGATTTTCTTTACCTGATGGCGTGGTCAATCCGAAGAAAATCGAGGGCAAGCATGGGGAGACTGCGGGCACCGTCATTCACCTCGGCGAATTCCTCACGGACTTCGCAAAGAACTGCCCGAAAAAGGCCGGAACCATCGCGGACTACCTGATCAACCATCTGATTCTCAACTTCCTTGATCCAAACGCCCCAACTATCGTTCTCCAAGACGATGCCGAAGAAGAGCCGATCAATTTGAATTCGCGGTTCAAGGAGCGATTTCAAGAATCCGACCGCTGCGAGACGCTCCAAGTGGGCGAGCACACATTCAAGCTGCATCATTTCCATCTCATCACTCCCGAGCCAGAGAAGCACCGACTCCAGTTGGTCGCGTCGTATCGCGAGGTATTAGAAATCAGGCTGGGTGATCGCTTCCCAAGTCTCAAATCCAAGTTGCTGGACGGTGAAAACGGCGCATTTGTTTACCTTGGCATACTTACCGGTGCCCTTTTTGATCAGAAGGTGAATCAGAATCGCACCGGCTTTGATCTCGCTGGAGCTGGAGAACTGCCAGCGGAGGGGGAGCCAACCCAACCAGACATTGAGGACGAGGCAACTACAGCAATTCTAGCCAAGCTAGATCCTTTTCTCCAAAAAATCCGAAAGGCGACCACTGCGCTAGTTCGTGATTTTGTCCAACAGGATCGCCCTGAATACCGGCCACTGATGCCTCAGATTCAGAAGCAGATCGACCGTTTCTCCCCGACTGCCTCCCCACGGGAAATCATCCGCCGAATCAATGAAATCCAACTCGATGAGGAACTGAACACCTTGGCCGAAGCCGAGAAGCTGAAGGTTTCCGGCGTGGAGGCTCAACTCGACTACCGTATCCGCTATCAGGCTTTCCTGGAGCGGGTCACGCGGGAGTCGGAAACCCGTTTGGCTCAATATGTCACCCATCGACGTGCGATACTGGATTTACTCGAAGAACGGCTAAAGCGCCGGGATGACGACAAGTATCCATTGGAGGAGGAGATCCATGAATTGATCTTTCCCGTTAAGGCCACCTCCGATGACCCAGGCGTCTGGGGGCACCAGAATCTGTGGCTCGTGGACGAGAGACTTGCCTACCACTTTTGGCTGGCATCAGACAAACCCCTTAAAACCCAGGAAGTCATTGATTCTGATTCGGAGGAGCGCCCTGACATGGTGATCATGAATCGTCCCGGCGCGTTTTCGCCGAGTGACGAAGAAAACTCAGTTCTCAGCAGTGTAACCATTGTTGAGCTGAAGAGGCCAGGCCGCTCCAGTAAGGGCTCCGACAAGAAAAACCCAATTGAGCAGATTTTTGGATACGTGGATCTCATCCGGGAAGGTAAGGTCAAAAACAACGACGGGCGTGCCATCAAGGTGGGTGACACCACCGCATTCTTTGCCTACTTGGTCTGCGACATCAACAAGGGATCTGAGTTTGAGAAGATGACCAAGTCTTACAACCTAGAGCCGACACCAGACGGACTCGGCTACTTCACTTTCAATAAGCCACTGAATACTTACATCGAGGTGATCACTTTCGCCAAACTCGTTCGTGACGCGCGCCAGCGGAATCGAGTCTTGTTCAAGAAAATGGGAATCGACGAGAACCTGATGAAGTCTGAGCTGGCTAGTGCTGATCGCACGGTTCGTATCGCGGAATCAAACTGGTCAAAATAACACGCAAGCTAGAACTATGTTAGAGCCCATCCAGCCCGGAGCAATGGTGCGGCACCGAAACCAAGCCTCACGGCTCGGCGTGCTCACCGGCTGCACCTTCGATGGAGGGGTGGTTAAGATGGCTGAGGTTCAGTGGGGGGACGAGCTGAAATACGAAGCGGTGAATGTGCTAGAGTCCTTTGTTGTAAACGAAGTCCAAAGCCTAGAAGGACTTGTGGCGCGGTCGGTTCGATGGCATAGACTGCTTGCGCTCAGCGTGGTGAATCGCCACCCAATCGGCACACTGGCGCAAGGGCTGAAATAGAGGATCTCTAATTTTTGGTATTAGCCAATAAATTCTTGCATTTTAATTTTTGCAAGAATAGGAGTTGTCCAGATGAACACTCCAACCCAACCCCTTAGCCTCCCTTACCTCACTCGGCGCATCGTGGCTGCGAGGGCGGATGCTGGATTGACGCAAGAGGAGCTGTCTAAGCAGATGGGATTTAAAGACCGCCAGACACTTGCCGCAATCGAGGCCGGGCAGCGCCGCCTCGGAGTGGAAGAACTCCTCGTCCTTATGGCGGCGACGGATAAAGACATGGATTATTTCACCGATCCATTCCGGCTTGTCGGAGAGGCGGGTTTTTCCTATCGGGCATCAGGAACGAAGGAAATCGAAGTGGATGACTTCGAGCAACGCGTGGGCGGTTGGCTTTCGCTCTGGCGTCATCTAGGAGAAAGGCTTGGAGAATCTCCCAGCGCGCTCCGTCCCCGTCTTGTGTTGAACGAAAAGAGCACTTTTGAAGAGTCCCAACAGGCGGGAGAGCAGATTGTCCGCGAATTGAATCTCGGAGCAGTGCCTTCAGAAAGGCTCGAAGGAGCGATTGAGGAGACTTTGAAAATCCTAGTCCTCGCGGTGGACATGCCGGAAGGTGTGTCCGGCGCGGCAGTCCAGCTAACGAGCGGCGATGCGATTCTCACCAACCGCAACGAGGCGGCAGGACGCCGAGCATTCGATCTGGCACACGAGTTGTTTCATGTTCTGACGTGGGAAGCCATGCCTCCCCAGCGAGTGGATCGGGAAAACCCGACCGGGACTAAGGCCAAGCGCATCGAGCAACTGGCGGATAACTTCGCGGGAGCACTCTTGATGCCACGTGAACTTCTCAACAAGCGCTGGGAGGCGCGTCCTAAAAACATGAGTGAGAGCGCTTGGCGACATGCTACGGCAATACATTTCAAAGTATCCACACAGGCACTCTTCTGGCGGATGGTGGCCCTGGGTCTCTGGCAAAAGAACCAACAGGTAATTTTGGGAAAACAAGGACCAGCGGAAAAGAACCCTGCGCCCGCGTGGTATTCCCGGAGGTTTCTGGAACGTGTTCTTTGGGGTATCAACAAGGGAGAAATATCCGTGCGCCGCACTCTGGGAATCCTGAACTTGGACATCGGAGAATTCAGATCACAGTGCGAGGCTCATGGCCTTGAGGTAGCCATCGGAATCTAACCCACCAGTCGATGCGCCCCCCAAAACAGATCGTTTATGTCGATACCAATGTGATCATCGAGGCAACACGAACCGGATGCATAAAAGCGATCTTGAACCATTACGATGTCCGGACTGTGGAGGAAGTCCGAAATGAATCCCTCAGAGCCCCGAAAAACAAGACATCCTATGTCAAGATAGATGAATCGATGTTCGGTTCCCAAGTCGATGTATCACCGGTGGGAGCAGCTGATGTTTTGAGAGCCGCCGCAAAAGCACCAGGACTCACAACACTAGATAGAGGCGAACGTGACTTGCTGGCACACGTTGCCGGCCTAAACAATTCGGGAGTTTGGGTAATTACAACTGCGGATCGAGCCGCCGTAAAGGGGGCATGCACTTTGGGTCTAGGCGACCGGATGATTTCACTTGAGGAATTGGCGAGTGCTTGCGGCCAGAAGCCGAAGCTCAACGAATGGTTCACGAAAGTCTGGCTCAAGACTGTAAAAACCGAGTGTCTCTTTGAAGGCCTCTGACTTCACCAAACTCACTACAATTTACCCACCCATGACCTCCCGCGAAGCCCGCACGAAACTCATCGAAACCCTCCGACTGGATCTCATCGGCCCGGACAACGATCATGAGTGCGCTTCTGAGCTACTCCCGGAATCCCCTACAAAATGGTATCTCACCGGTTACCTGATGCCCACGAACGCCCCGGAGGAACATCGGTTCGACTCGGAATCTCTGGAGGAAATCGGTGCCACTACTCCAGCCAGAGACCCGGGTGTCGGAGAAGAGGATTCACAGCCTACCGATACCGCCAGTGCCAAATCCTATTTGCCCTCTTCCGTGGGAATCAGTGTGCTCATCCCCGCAGGCATGCAGGAGTTCAAAGCAACTGCCCGCTGGGGCGACTATCGCTGGGAAAGTGATGAGGAGGAGATCCCCGACGAACCCATCGGTGATCCTGAGCACGGATACGCTCCGGCAGAGGGGAAAGTGGTCGTGAAAGGCTATCGCCGGGAGTCACGGGAAGAGAGTCTCTCCATTTCTCTAGCCGAACTGAAAGATGGCGTCCCATTTCCCAAGCTTATCCCAAACACCGGCGGGCTGTCATTCGTCTTCATCAAACGCAGCATCCAGCGCTGCGATGTATTGGGTCTTCCCGCAGGCACCTGCACCCTCTCCGCATTCCTGGCGAACTATCGAGAAGCGCATCCGAAAAAAAATACCTCAAGTGTGCTTTCCAAGCGGAGTTGGAACTCTCCGCGACCGTTTCATTCCTGAACCAACCGGACCTTCGCGGCCTCAGCAACATCGGCAACCAGGATTGGGACGAACGCCTCGCAGACCTCCAATACCGAGACATTCAAGAATTTGCCATCGGCCACGGCATCTCCGCGTGCTCGATCAAGTCATCTTCCGGCGAGTGCCTGCGCGTAAAGACCTCATGGATGCCCACCCACGAAGTGGAACGCGTGGAAGCCGCTAAGATCGAGGAGGTGGAATTCGTGATGGATCAACTTGCCGCGCTCGATACGCCGCAGGAAGTTAAGAACGCCCTAACTCCTCTGGTCACCCGCTACCGAGCCTGGATCGTCGAACAATCAACCGCCTCAAACCATCTTTCGCCGGACAGGCTCGATACTGCTAAGACCGCTCTCAATGAAGCTTCCGCGTCTGCCGACCGCATCGAACGCGGCATCGCCCTCCTCACGACCACGCCCACCGCCCTGACAGCGTTCAAACTGGCCAACAAAACGGTGGCCCGTGCCCTCCGCCAGAAGCCTGGCTTTTCCGGCGACCCGAAATGGCGGCCCTTCCAGCTCGCCTTCATCCTCCAGAATCTCGATGGCTTGGTGAATGAAATCTCCCCCGAGAGGGACATGGTGGATCTTCTGTTCTTCCCCACCGGCGGCGGTAAAACAGAAGCCTACCTCGGCCTGGCGGCATTCACCATGGTGCTGCGCCGCCTTCGCAATCCGTCCATGACTTCCGGCGGCCTTTCCGTCCTCATGCGCTATACCCTGCGCCTTCTCACTCTAGACCAGCTTGATCGCGCCGCTGCCCTCATTTGCGCTCTGGAACTGGAGCGCCGGCAAAACAGAGCCCTCGGCGCATGGCCATTCGAGATCGGCCTCTGGGTCGGCAGCGCCGCCACGCCGAACCGGATGGGCGGCAGAGGCTACAAGGGAACCGGCCAGAAATACACGGCCTATGCGAAACTGATGAGATACCGCAGCGGTGAATCCCGGACCCCACCCATCCCGCTGGAAAAATGCCCGTGGTGCGCCACGCCATTTACGAAGGACTCGTTCCAGATGACTCCAAACTATCAGGATCCGAAAAACCTCGTCGTCCAATGTGCCGACCGCGCCTGTGAGTTCGGAAAACGCAATTCCCCGCTACCCATTCTATCCGTCGATGAGCCGATCTATCGGCGGCTGCCGGCCTTCATCATCGCCACGGTGGATAAGTTTGCCTCGCTCCCCTGGGAAGGCCGGGCCGGGGCTCTGCTCGGCCATGTTCATCGCCACGATGAGGACGGCTTTTACGGTGCCTGCGAGCCAACGAAGGGCAATGCCTTCGGTGGCCCCCTGCCAGCTCCCGATCTGATTATTCAAGACGAACTTCACCTCATTTCCGGCCCACTCGGCACCATCGCCGGGATCTACGAAATTGCCATCGATCACCTTTCTAGCAGGGAGAAGGACGGGAAGACCATTAGGCCCAAGGTCATTGCTTCCACCGCGACGGTGCGTCGCGCCCGTGAGCAGATTCAGGCGCTTTTCGACCGGCACGAGACTTGCATTTTCCCGCCTCCCGGCCCTGACATTAGGGATTCCTTTTTTGCGAAAACTTTGCCGATTTCCGAATCAAGTGGTCGCCTCTATCTCGGCATCGCGGCTCAAGGAAGATCGCTCAAGGTCATCCTCATGCGCTCCACCCTCGCACTCTTATGTGCCGGACAAAAACTTTATGAGGAAGCTGGTGGGAACGGAAACGCCAACAACCCACTCGATCCCTACATGACTCTCATGGGCTATTTTAACAGCCTGCGTGAGCTGGGCGGTAGTCGCCGCATTATCGAAGACGAAGTCGTCAGTCGCGCGCAAAAATACGGAACACGCAAACGCCGCGATCCCAAAATCGCTTATTACGAAAACCGCATGATCGCCTATGAGCCGGAGGAACTCACATCCCGCCGCTCCACCGATCAAGTCGCCACCACGAAGAATTTGCTGACCAACGCGTTTCCAAATCGCGCGAAGGACATCAAAGCTGTGGACGTAGCCCTCGCCACCAACATGATTTCCGTGGGTCTCGATATTACCCGTCTCGGCACCATGATCGTGCTCGGACAGCCCAAAGGCACAGCGGAATACATCCAAGCGACCTCGCGGGTTGGCCGCGACCCGGACCGCCCGGGGCTCGTTGTCAGCCTCTTCAACGTTCACAAACCTCGCGACAGATCTCACTACGAATACTTCGCGCTCTATCATAGAGCCTGTCCCAAAAAAGCGTTTTTTCGAAACAGCCCTTGAATAGTGTTCAAATATACATCGAGCGAAAGTCGATCCAGCCGGATTCAGAGATGT
>JAYVNM010000020.1:0-20301 GCA_043758445.1 Akkermansiaceae bacterium
GGGTAAGCCTCACGCGCCCGACCTGCTACAGGCAAGCCATCGAACAACTCCGCCCCCTCATGCTGGCCTATCTCTAGAATGTTAGACGACAGGGTTCGGAATGCCTACGCCCTATTCCTCCCCTTAATCCATAAAAGTCGATAGATCGCACAAGAAACTTGCCGAATGAATGCGAACCGGATTAGATAAATGCCGTCCGAATAGATTCGGGCCGGGGCGTGAGAACCCTGCGTGAAGCGGAAGGCGTTGACCGAATCAACGCCGCCACCAGACCGAAAGGTCGGGGTGGCGGCGGCGCATGTTCAGGTTACCCCTCGGGGTGGCTAAAGGTCGTCGCGGTCGTCTTCGCGCGGCTTCTCAACACCCCGGCCACCTTGGGAAACCGGGGTGGCTGGTTTGTTTGAATCACCACCATGAAACTCGGAAACTACGAATTGCAAATCGTCGGGGGAACAGAAGACCTTGAAGGCTATGTCGGACTGGTTCACGGCCAACAGTATAAGATTCGGATCGCCAACAACGATTCGCGCCGGTGTGATGCCAAAATTATTGTGGATGGCACCGAAGTTGGGGTGTTTAGTGTCTCAGCGTATAGCTATTGCGAAATTGAACACCCTGTTCATAGCCAAGGGATGTTCACATTTTACGAGTTGGTGACGGAGGAGGCCAAGACTGCTGAACTTCGATCATCTTCCGAAATTGGATTCGTTCAGGCGACTTTCATGCCGGAGAAGACAAATGAGAATGATCATACCTGCCTTTTTAGTTCTCCGTCACGAGATCGAGATGAGGAGTATCGTGCAGGTGGAACGGGATTGAGCGGGCACAGTGAACAACAATACACGACAGCATCCGCAATCGAATACACGTCATCGGACGAGTTTGTCACCATATCGTTACGGCTTGGCGGGGTAAGACCATCGTTCATCCAACCGCTCAAGAAAAATCAGTTATCAAATGCGATTCCCCCGCCGCCACTACGCACGCTACTTAGACCAACCACGCCTCCTCCGTTTCCGACAGATGCATACTCAAAAAGCCAGATGAATCAACCCGCCTCGGCTAGTCCGGCTGGGCAGATCCGAATCGAAGGATGGCTTACCGTTTTCTGTGTCTCTCTGACCATATTAACTCCACTAACAGAAATTATTCGGATGGACTTCATTTAGGATCTGGTACATGAGTCCTTTGTTGCCCATCCTCCCCTCAGAGGAGTTTTCGTTTGGGAGAGTCTAGGATCGGCGGCTCTCATGATTTATGGATTTGTGGTCGGCGGCATGATGTTGAGTGGTTCCCCACGAGGTCGAGAAATCGCCAAAAGATTCCTGTTGATCCGTCTTTTCGCCTTCATTGGTGTTGAAATTATTGCGCTTCTTATGTTGAGAAATGTTCCTTCCACCATGTTTGAGAACGCCATTTCTGGACTCGTAAGCTCTGTATTCCATACCCTTGTTTTCACCGCTGTGTGGTGGCTTTACTTCAAAAATTCAAAAAGGGTGAAAACTACGTATGGCGAAGAAGGCTCAATATTGCCTGACTGTTGAAACACAGCCGAAAATCGAACCGAGAGGCCGGGACTACTGGCTTCATGTAAAATAGATGCCAGAAATCAAAGTATGAACATCATCCACATCACGACAGCGAACGGCCAAGCGGTAAAATACGATGAAGAACTCGTAAAAACCATGTTTCATCAGGGGCTGTTCCGAGACGATGCACTCTATTGGAAAGTAGGTATGAGCGACTGGCAGCCACTTCACAAGCTATTTGAACCGCCCTCGCCGCCTCCAATGCCACCACCGCAACAAAAAAAGCGCCGGGGGAAACGAAATTCAAAGGCCGTGGTTCTTGGTTACCCGGCATGAACAGTGGGGCGAAACGCGCTGGGGACAACCATACACATGCACCGCTCTATGAAGGAATCTCGGGATGGTTGGCTGTGTTTATTGTCGGACTCCTTTTGGGAGCAGCGGCCACAATGGATAATCTGATTGCTACACGGATGGTTGTTTCGCCTTACTTAGAAAAGTATCGCGGATTACTAGCCATATTGCCGTCTCTGAGTTGGTGTGCGAGGCGGCGCAATCCCGCTTCGTCGGCATTGGTGGGCACACCCAAGGTCAGTTGATTACGAAATTCCTCAGCGAGCTTCTTTTTGAAGCGGAGGGCAGTTTGGTTATCGAGCTGATCCTTCTCCGTGGTGATGCTCAGGGCGTTTCGAAGCTCATCTTGCGGATGGCTTTGCATTCGCACCAATAGACGGCACTGGCGGCCTGGCTGGCCGGGCCATTTTTCGATTAGGTCATCAATAGATTTCCAGCCGCGAAGATTGAAATAGCCGACGCAGAAATCTGAGCGCTCTGACACATTGAGCGTCTCCCGCAGGGACGGGAGGAGATCGAGGTCGATATTGTCAAATATGCGGGGCATGGCGAAGAATTTTAAGTAATGGCAAAAGACAAATGAACGGAACGGCTGTGACGGGAAACTGAGGGTTTACGCTGACATTTTATTGATCCTCCACTCCAGCCCGTCCGCATCTGGGTGGAAAGCATCATCTTTCGGAAGCAGGACTGATTTCCCGGCGAGTTCCAGCAGCTCCTTTTCACCGTTGGAGCGCCGGGGACCGATGAGTCGTGAGACGTGCCAACGGTGATCTGGGCCGGGGGCGATAAGACGCGGTCCATCGCCGATTGGTGGTTTTTGCATAGGGCGAGGCCGTTGCTGGGGCTTGTGCGGTTTCTCGTGGGGACTCCCTTCCTCGACGGGTGTGGTGCCGCCGTTGAGGTCGTAAAGGCGTTCGATGGCAGAATCGAGAAGCACAGGGATAAGAAAGCGGGAAATCTGAGAGCTGGGAAGGGCAAAGGCAGCAGCAAATGCATGGGGCGGGATTCAGATGGATCAGTGATCTGCGGCCATTAGGAGCTGGGTGTGCGGCAGGCGGGCAGCGGCTTTTTCGAAGGTGACGAGGGGAAGCCGGGCGGTGGTGGCCTCGGCGTGAATCAGCCGGTCGAGGAAACCGGGCTTGGCAGTGGCAAGTCCCTCGGTGGCGAGCAGCGGGAGCAATTGGGGATGCACGACGAAGGTGGGCATGGAGAGGAGTCGTAGGAGGCCGGCTAGCACCGCGTCCTTGGCCATGCCGTAGTGGTGCTGGCAGGCGAAGTAGGCTTCCAGTATGACAAGATTCGATACGAAAACCTTGGCCCCGGCCTGCTCGGTCTCCGCCATGTAGCGGTGGGCGGCCGTGGCGAGGTCCAGAGGTTGTCCAGTGAGCAACCGCATTATCACCGAGGTATCCAGTGACGAGCGGATTTCAGGGCTGCTCATTCCATTGGGAGGTGATGGATTTCCGCATGGCTTCCGTGCTGTGATCGGTCACTTGGTCCGGCATCAAGTGGGATAGGGGTGCCTGGAAGCTTTCCCAATCGATGGAAGTAGCATGAGGGGCTGGCGGCTTTTTCTGCCGAAGCCATTGTTCGAAGAGGCTGATGACCACATCGCGGACGGTGCGGCCATCCCTCGCGGTTTCGGCTTTTACTTCACGGTAGAGGTCGTCGGGAATCTGAAAGGTTGCTTTCATAGAGCCAGCTTGCTGTATTGCTGGGTGAAAAGCAAGGGGTAAGGCTGGAGATCACTGCACGGCAGGATGGCACGCGGTGCTTGGTCGCTTTTTTATCGCGGGATGGAGCGGGTCTTGGTGGGGTGTGGTTTCAGTCATGCCCTCATTTTACCAAAAGCGGTGGGACAAATACGGGGGCAGCCTATGGAAAACTGAAAAAATGTGGAGTTTTCTAGGGGTCACCTCTTAATCAGGTAAACAACAGCCACCAGCTTCCCGTCGCTGCGTTTCACCGTGGCAGCGCCCATGTCGGTGAAGTCGCCTACCATGACTGCTTTCCATTGGGCATCCTCAGCCCAATACTTCGGAAACTGAGCACCGCTCTTCACACCGCGATGAGTTACAATTCCGCGCAGGACTGCAACATCGACCGACTGGAAATCGCGCTTTAGTGCAGTCAAATCCGACACTTTGGGTGAATTCACCGCCTCAGGGAAAGCCTTGGCAGCTTGGGCCGAGAGCGCGTCATTTACTGCAAGCGGACGGAGTCCTTGCGCGGACCGGAACGAGTTGATCGCACCGATCAGGGCGCTGGTCTCACCCGCCGTGGAAACCGCCACCACGACTGGCTCCGCGACCGGCTCCGCGACCGGCTCCGCGAGATGCGCCGAATCCTGTGCCGATGATTGCACCGAACAAACGCTGAACAACAATGCGGCAAAGAACTTATATGGAGCTTTCATAGTACCGCCAGCATGAAATAGATCATCGTCCCGATTTAAGTCCTGAACGTGGTTTTCGCAGTCGGCGGGGACTGTGCTTTTGCGGGCAAAGCCTGCGGATCGAGTGAGTTAGTCATTTTGGGATACCGGGGAAATTAAGACCTCCCAACCACCGACACAAGGCAAACGCATCACTAACTTCTAACAGCTTGATGCAAGTAGCGCAACCACACTAGGATAGTAAACCGAACCAGCGACATGGCTATAGGTTTGCTACTCTGTCATGGTTCGTTTTATAATATTTCACTTCGCCTCCACCGCTGGCTTGTCGCCGAGTTTGAGGGTCGGAACCTTGGCGTCCGCGGAGATCTCCAAGTTGATCCAGTGGCCATTGAGCGCGTGCGACGGGAACCCGCAGGCGAAGGCGAACTCGCCGGCCTCGTTTGCAGTGAAGGTGAACGATGCTTTATCATAACTCATCCCTTGGAGGTGCTTCGGCACGGCGGCACCTTTGAAGTAGGGTTCCGGCATCTGAATTTTTTTCACCGATTCCTTTTCGAGCACGATCAAACTGTGCGGCACGGGGCCGGGATTGATGTAGGTTACTTCTACGGTCCAGTCCTTGGGGATGGTATAAGTCGCGCTTCCTTTGAAGCAGCCGTTGAAGTTCATGCCGTAGTTGTCGTCGGTCCAAGTGGCGACGATGAGCACTTTCACCGTGCTCGGCTTGTCGCCCAGTTTCAGGAAATCCTTTTCCGTTAGGCCTGCGATGAGTTCTTTTTTAAGCCCGGAAGTCGGCGAACCTGCGGCGGCATGATCATGACCTTCCGCTGGCTTGGCAGGTTCAGCAAGTTTCGCTGGTTCCTGAGCGTGGAGGGTGAGGGAGGCTAAAAGTGTTAGGGCGAGAGTGGGGTGGTATTTCATGGGCTGCGAAAGGAGAACCGCTCAGACCTGTAGAGTCAACCAAGTGACTGCCGCAGGTGAGCGGTTCTCGGTTTTTTCGACGGGTTTACTTCTTTTGCAAGGGTGCTGTGACCGCACCCGCGGGAACTTTGTCGGCTGGGACAATCTTCCAGAGCGCGCCGCGCTCACTGGTCATCGGGTCCACCGGGCCGCCGTAACCGGCGGTGGCATGGGTCAGGTAGATGTTGCCATCTTCGTCTTCGCCACCACTCGTCGGGCGCAGCGGAGTGTCGAGATCGAGGAGTTCCTGCATCTGCCACTTGTTCGCGGCGTCGCGCTTGAGTCCCCAGATTTTACCTGTGCCCCAGTCGGCGGTGTAGTAAGTGCCATCCATCGCCGGATAGTCTTTACCGCGATACACCCCTAGGCCGATGACGCAGATGCCTTGGTCCACATGGCTGAATTCAGCGATCGGTAGGACCCCGACTTTGGCCGCGTTCGGCGGATCTACGGTCACGTCCTTGCCGTTTTTATCCTTCGTGATGATTTGGGGGAAGGGATGGCTGCCGCACATGAATTTCCATCCATAGTTCTCGCCACCTTTGCTGTCCGCCGGCTGCATGTTCACTTCCTCCCAGTGGTTCTGGCCGATGTCGGCGATGTATAGATCGCCAGTCTTGCGGTCGAATGAAAAGGTCCACGGATTGCGAATACCGTAAGCCCAGATCTCTGGCTTTGCTTTGGGATGCACTTTGTTGAACTGCTCCTCGGTGACGCCGAAGAGGGTCATCTGCTGGAGGGGCGTGATGAAGGGATTCGTTTTTGGAATGTCGTAAGCGCGGTCGGCGCTGCTCTTGTTGACATCAATGCGTAGCATCTTGCCCATCAGAGTGTGCAGGTCTTGGCCAGCAGCGACCACGTCGCCCTCCCAACCGCCGTCGCCTGTGCCCACGTAGAGATAGCCGTCAGGACCGAACTTCATTTTGCCGCCGTGATGATTGCAGTAAGGAAAATCAATCTGCATGATGACTCGGCCTGTGTCGGCATCAATCACGTCAGGATTCTTCGTGGACATGGTAAACTCCATCAGCAGTGTGGCGCCGTTAAACCAAAGATCGGCATAACTCACATACACCTTGTGGTTGGTCTTGAAATCTGGATGGAACTCCACGCCGTATAGTCCTTCCTCAAGGAATGAACTGAGCGTCTTGTCCTTAAGATCAAGCGCCGGCTTCTTGAGCAGTTCGCCGTTTTTAATGACGCGGACGAGACCGTGGCGCTCGCAGACGAACAGGCGGCCAGAGCCGTCCTTCGGTGACGAGACATCAATGGGATCAACGAGTCCATCGGCGACTTTGACGAGCGCGATGGGCACCGAGCCGGGGATCTTGCCGCCGGGTTGGGCAACCGTATCAGCGGCGTAGGTGGAAGCTGGCAGCAGCGAGGCCGACGCTAGGGTGAATAGGAGTGTGTGTGGTTTCATGGGATACGGGATTTAGGTTACGGTTTGTTTTCTAACTGAGTTTGTGTAGCGGAAAATTTACTTGGGTGGAGCGATGGCAGGCCGATAAATGCCGGTAAAAAGTGGCCGTGATTTCTGGATGGATTTGGTGACGCCCCAGCCGAGTGGGATCACGACGAGCAGGTAGGAGAGGATGAGTTTCATGGGCGTCATTTACTTAGGGTTTTAGCGTAGCAGGGAGGTGATACTTTTGGTTCACGGGTCTTACGAGGAGATTGGCGATGAGTCCCAAGGCGAGCAAGCCGACCATGATGTAGAAGATGGAGTTATAGGCCTGCTCGGCTGGCATGGATTTCTTGTTAGCCTGAGAGAGGCGATCCACGAGTTGTGGCCCGATGATGGCGGCCATGCTCCACGCGGTGATGAGTCGGCCATGAATCGCTCCCACCTGATAGCTGCCGAACAGGTCGCGCAGATACGCCGGGATGGTGGCAAAGCCGCCGCCATACATAGTTAGAATAAGTCCCGTAACGATGACGAAGAGCGTTACGCTGCCGCGCCCCTGGGTCCACGGGACGCTCATGTAAAGCGCGGCTCCGAGGATGAAATAGATGCAATAGACTGCTTTCCTCCCGATCACGTCGGAAATGGAAGACCAGAAGAATCGCCCACCCAGATTACACAGTGACAGCAAGCCCACGAATCCAGCAGCTGCGGCGGGAGTCACTTTAAACATATCCTGAATCATCGGTGAAGCTTGCCCGAGAATGCCGATACCGGCGCTGACATTCATACAGAGCACGACCCACAAGCACCAAAACTGTGGCGTCTTCCAAGCGGTATCCACGGCGACATTCGCGTGGGTCACCAGCGGCTTCACATGCGCCGACGGCTCCCAACCTGACGGCCTCCAGCCTTCCGGCGGCACGCGGACCAGCAGCGCCCCAAAGGCCATGAAGACCGCATAGATTCCCGCCATCACGAGCAGCGCGTGCTTTGCTCCGACCAGTCCGCCGCCAAAATAGGCGATCAATTCCTCGGCCAAAGGTCCGCCGATGAGCGCACCTCCGCCAAAGCCCATGATCGCCATGCCCGTCGCCATCCCAGGCCGATCTGGGAACCACTTCATTAACGTGGAGACCGGAGAAATGTAGCCAAGCCCGAGGCCCGTCCCGCCGATGATCCCGTAGCCCGCATAGAGCAGCCAAAGCTGATGCCAATGGATAGCCAAAGATGTCAGCAACAGTCCGCTGCAAAAACAAACCAGGCTGGCCAGCATCGTCTTCCGTGGTCCGCTGCGTTCCACCCATTTTCCAAAAACTGCTGCTGATAGTCCCAGCAGCGCGAGAGCGATGGAATAGGCCACGCCGATGTCCGCTTGGGTCCAGTCCTGCCCTTCTAACGGTTTTTTGAAAACGCTGAATGCATACACCTGCCCGATGCACATGTGGACGGCAATCGCTGCGGGTGGCACCAGCCAACGGTTGAACCCAGGTGGGGCGACGATGGCTTCGCGGGTGAGAACTCGGGGCGAGAAGTAAGACATGGATAGGGATTTGCTGGACTGCTAGTAATTTGCTGATTGCGGGGGACTGATGAAGCCGTTGTTGGGCCGGGCCGGAGGCAGGGAAATGGGGGTGATAGATGATATAGGAATTAAAGACGTAATTGGGTGATGGTAATCACCACAGGATGCGCTGCGGATGGGTGTAAATATTCATGCCGTCGCCGCGCAGGAAACCGACTAGGGTCTGGCCGGAACGCACGGCGAAATCCACGGCTAGACTGGATGGTGCGGACACCGCCGCGATGACGGGAATGCGGGCGACGAGCGATTTCTGGAGAATCTCGAACGAGGTGCGGCCGCTGACCAAGAGAATCGAGTGATCCAACGGCCAACACCGCTTAAGCCATTGCGCGCCGAGAATCTTGTCCACCGCATTGTGCCGGCCCACATCCTCGCGGAGTTCCAGCAGGGTGCCATTCCGGTCGAACAGCGCGGCGGCGTGCAGGCCACCCGTGCGGTTGAAGGTGGCTTGGTGATCGCGCAGTAAGAGCGGCAATGTGCGGAGCAGCGCGGCAGGCACAGCAAAATCAGAACTCTTATCTATCGGCGGATGTTGCTGCTGAATGCTAGCAATGGTTGCCTTGCCGCAAAGGCCGCAACTCGAAGACGCGAAGACATGGCGGGTCAACTGCGCCAGATCCACTGTTAATCCTTCGGCCAGGCTCACGTCGATCGAGTTGCCGCGCGGATGGGTTCTATCAAAATCGTCGCGGTTGCGGAGCAGATCCTCGCTCAGCAGAAATCCGACGGCCAGTTCCTCGTCGTGACCGGGGGTGCGCATGGTCACCGAGATGGGCTGACCGTTGACGCGAATCTCTAGCGGTTCTTCGACGGCCACGACATCGGAGCATTGCTCCGGCGCTTGTCCGTCGCGACTGCGCGCGACGTCGATCAACTTCGCCGCAGCGCCACAGGATTTTTCCATACTCAATGACATCTTCAGGATGGATGTTGTCCGGTGATGACTTCTACCATGGCGTTGTAGTCGGGCACGCCGGCGTCCCGGTCCTCGAGCCCGCGCGGGATGATGACGTTGCCCTCGGGCCAATGCACCTGCAGATTGCCGCGGGCGATGGGCGCGATGAAAATCCGTGCGCGCATTTCACCAGTCGCAGATCGCAGCACAACGGCGTCGCCCTGCTTGACGCCCAGGTCATCCGCGTCGCCGCTGTTGATGAATACGGCATCGCGGTGCGCACCGGTGAGGGGATCGACTTCCGCATAGATGAGGGAGTTGAACTGTTTGCCACGTCGCGTGCTGGCAAAGAACAGGCCCTCACGCTTCCGCGGTGTGGGCATTTCCACCGCCCTGAAGCGCGCACGATTGTCCGGAAGGGGGAATTTCCCTGCCGCGCAGAGGTGTGGTCCGCCGTATTGGATGGCATCGCCCGTTTTTTTCAAGGCTTGGATGCCTTCGTAAAAGGGTACGACACGGGCGATTTCGGCGCGGATGGCCTCGCCGGTTTCGCAACCGAAGCATTCTGTTAGCTCGGGTCGCACGGCCAGGGCGAGATCGCGGAGAATCCGCCATTCCGCCCGCGCCTCGCCCACCTCACGGGGAATTTCCGGGGAGAACACGATGCGCCGCTCGGTAATAGTTTCGATGCCGCCACCGTCCTGCTCATAACGGGTCTTGGCAGGCAGCAGCAGGACCGCCTCTTTGGCGGGGATAAACATCTGATCTGTTAGGATGATGTCCTGATGGACGCGCAGCGGCACATTCTGAAGTGCTAGGCTCACGCGATGGGGTTCCGGCAGATTGCGCAGGAAATTCCCGCCGACTGAGTAAAGCACGTCCAGTTCGCCGCGATCGCAGGCGCGGATCATTTCGGTGGTGGTCATTCCCGGGGTGCCGGGAACAGTGAAACCATATTGGGCGCTCAAGGCCGCGGCGTTCTCTGGCGTGACCGACAGACCGCCCGGCAAGGCTGTGGAATACGCGCCCATTTCCGCGCCCCCTTGAACTGAAGAATGCCCGCGGATGGGCATGAGTCCGCAATGATCGCGGCCCACCCAACCCTTCGCCAGTCCGAGGTTGAGAATCATCCGCACGCCGTCCGCGCCACGCGCGTGCTGGGTGATGCCCATGCTCCAGACGAGAACGCCGTTTTTGGCCGAGCGGATGAGGTCGGCGAATTCCTCCATGCTCGCCCGCGACAGCCCGGACTGGTCTTCTAACGTCGGCCAGTCCATGGCAAGGCATGCGGCGGCAAGGTCGGCATAACCTTGGGTGTGATCCTGGATGAACGCGTTGTCACAACCGCCGATTTCGATCAACGATTTCAACACGCCATAGAGAAACGCAATATCGCCACCCTGCGTCACCGGAAACCAATAGTCGGTAATGCCCGTGCCAAACAATGCGCTGCTCAAGGTGGATGGCACCCAATAGCGGTCCATTCCCGGTTCGCGGTAGGGATTGACCATCACGACTTTCGCCCCGGTCCGCTTGGCTTCGTGAAGATACTTGGTGGTGACGGGCTGGTCATTGGCCGGGTTCGACCCGAAGAAGATAATGAGGTCCGTGCCCCACCAATCCTTGTAACTGCATGTCGTCGCGGCCACTCCCAACATATCCTTCATCGCGGAGGTCGAGGGCGAGTGGCAGATTCGCGCCGCATTGTCCACGTGGCTGGTGCCCAAGGCCCGCGCGGCCTTTTGTGCGAGGTAATAGACCTCGTTGGTCACGCCGCGCGCGGTGACGAAAAACGCGAGACGATCGGGCGTGGTCGCGCGAATTTTTTTCGCCATCAGGGCGTTGGCTTCGTCCCACGTGATCCGCTTGAAACCGGCGTCACCTGCTTCGCGCAACATCGGATAGGGCAGGCGGCCAAGTTCACGGAGTTGTGCGTTGTCGAGCGCTTCGAGGTCGGCCACATTTCCTAACAGCCTCGGATCCAGCGCAGGCATGGTGTTCAGCCGCAGCAGATTGAGCCGCGTCATGCACAGGTGGGTCCCCTTGATGGTCCAATCGTGAAATCCCGCGACGCCGAGCGCGCAGCCATCGCACACGCCACGGCTGAGCACTTTCCATGCGTATGGCAAGTTGTCGCGGTTTTTCCACACCACATTCGTCATGTCCCGGAAGTGTTTCGGCTTGGTCTGGCCCAGTCCGAACGGAATCCACGACCGGGCACGGTCACGCCAGGTAAGCTGGATCTTGTGCTGGGAATTGGCCATGATCACTTCTTAGCACCAGCACACCGCGCTGCGCTGAGTGTGGAACTGGGAGTAACTTTTTGTAGGGAGAGGCTCCGGGCAGAATGCCAGGGCCACCGTGGCGCGGGCATTCTGCCCGGCGTCTGTAACTGCGAAGTTAGTCGGAATCGCTGAAATGAAGAAGACCCCGCAGAACGCCGGGATCGAGCGGAATTCGGAGGTTCCAAGGTAATATTCATGTGTTCCGAGCGTAGCTTTCCGGACCCCTTTGCCAAGCACTTAAATCCGCATGAATGACGGCATCCTCAATTCGTAAAAGTGACCAGGCGGCCGTGGAGTCGAACGGGCAATTGCGGAGGGCCTACCGCGATAGGCTTTTGAGGTAATCTAACATCCAGCGTTTTTTCGGGCCTTCCGGTAGTGTGTTTGCCCAGTCTCTCGCGGTGCCGGGGAATCGCTTCGACATCTGGCGGGCGTATTCGGTGACTGCCTGGTTTTTCAAATCCCCAGGCGGCTGCTTGTTGATCCAGTCACCTGCGGCCTCGTAGTCGTCGCTGATCCATTTGGTTAAAAGCGGGGGAACCGACGAAGGCGCAAAGGCGGGCACTTGTAAGCCTTTCGACCAATCAAGCCAAGCCTCCGCGTGATCCAAACCTTCTCCGGAAGAGAGCACCGCGTTGGAAATCACGGCGGCTTCATCCATGTTGAGACTCTTGATCGTGTCCCTGACCTCATCTGGAGACCGCTTCGCCAGACTTTGGCCGAGGCTCGATAACAACAAATTAGCAAGACCGCTAAACTTGTCTTGCCGGAGCTCTGCGACAAATGCCGCCCGCGAAGCATCGTCATGAAGATTTTCCGCCATTCCTCGCGACACCTCCTCGCGACGTGAAGTATGAATCTTGGCGAGTTCCTGGAGCGCGAGCGCTGGGTCACGACCCGCAGATTGCTTCACCGCTTCCTCCCAGGCTTTGGCGTAATCCTTGCCGAGGGTTTCCTTGTTTTTCTCCAACCACGCGAAGGCTCCGGCAGGTTCCTGGCCTGCCCAGTTGTGGATGATTCCTCTGATGTCGCCGCCACTTTCGCGATGCGCCAAGGCAAGCTCCGCCGCAGTTTCACTTTGGCGCGACGAGGCCAGCGACAGGACGACGGACAGCAGGGTGGTTCGATCTTCTTTTGCCAGCGCGCTATCCGCCAACAAATCGTTGACGACCTGCTTCAATTCCTTGGGCGAAAGATCGATCAAGCGGCCGATCCATTCGCGAACCTCTTCCTCGACCTTCATGCGGCTCTCGGGATCGGTCTCCGCGTTGAGGCCCTTCAGGCGGAGATAAGCGGAAACTAGCTCGTTCTTCAAATCGGCGGCGGGGATTTTTCCGGCCAAGGCGGCGCGCTTGGTGATGCGGCTGAGCTCACTTGCGTCGTCGAACTCCCGCTCAGGCAGGCTGATCGCGACGGCGCGTTTGACGAGTGTCTCATGCTCGATCTGCAAGCGGTTGACGGCGATTTTCTCACGAGCACCCCACCAGACGAGGGCGATGAGCAGCAGCAGGGAAATGAGACGGAATGGCTTCATCACTGTCGGCTCATGGGCCACCGATGGCGTTCAGGGCGCTCGCGCGTTTGCCGGGGTCGCTGATGCGGTTGGCGAGATCGACAGCAGTCGCGTGATCGAGCTTTTGCTTATTGCCTTGGGAGGCGCTGACGAGGAAATTGCTGATCAATTCATCGGAGGGCTGATCGTGCTGCAGGCGGTCGATCGTGGCGTAGATCTGGCCCGCATCCCAGCCGTTGCTGAAACCCTTTCCAATCATCGAGCCGATGTAGGAATCGCCTTGAGAAGACTTGTCGGCCAGCCAGGTGCGGATCGACGGGACCTCTTCGCCGGTGAGTTGATCGGCCTTTTTTCCCAAGGCGAACATCGCCTGTCCGGCGGCGGCTTCAGAGAGGTGGGGGAGCTCTTCTGGAGTGGAAGAGATACGCTCGAAAAATGCATCCGCACTGGCGAGATCACCGGCTTCCATCGCCTTGTTTAGGAAAGGTTTCAACACCTCCGCGACTTCCAAGGGCTTGAGGCCGCTGGTCCGGGCGACCGTGGCGAAGGTCGCTTGATCCTCCGCCTTCAGGTCACGAAAATGCCACGACTGGAGCGTCGGCATGCGGTCCGCCGGATCGAGCGCGGCGATGCGGCTGCCGTCCTTGGTTTTCAGGAACGTGAGGCTTTCATACTCCTGCCTCACGCCCGACGTGCCAGCGAGCGAGCGGCTGTCGAAAAGCCCGGCGGCGATCTGCTTGTCCAGCCACGCGAGCGCCTGCGGGCCGTCGCGCAGCAGCCATTTATCAAAGAGCCCGGAGCGCTTCGAGAGCTGCTGCTGGATCTCCCTCGGCGTCTTCCCGGCGAATCCCTCCTCGATGATAGCGAAGGCGCGGGCGGGTTCTTTTTCCACGAGGACTTCGAGCAATTTTCCCACGATGCGTTCGCGATCTTCTTCAGAAAGGTCCGCCGCGCGGGCGTCGGCAATCATCCTTTCAAGGGTCGCGACATCGAGACTGCGCCATTGGCTATCGAGCAGCAGGGACTTGCGGACCGCCGCTGGGTTGCCAGTGTTCGCGCCACGTAGGATCGCGGCGAGCTGCGCCATGCCGATGGGGCCGGATTTCGCGAAGACCTTGGCATTAGGGGCGGAATTATCCTCCTCAATTGCGTCATCAATGCGGTTTTCCCACTCGCCGATCCGCTGGCTGAGGCGCACGTTTTCCGCCTCCAGATGTCCGGCGCTACGATGTTGGAGCAAGAAAAAGCCCAGCCACCCGGCAACCGCCAGCAGTAGGGAAAGATCAGGCCAAGAGGGGGATCGAGATTTCATAAGCCGCAGTCAACCGAAGTCTAGAGGGCGAAAATCAAAAAGCCAGCCATGACTCACGCACCGCTCTGAGCCGGCTCCATGCGGCGGGCGTAGCGAAATATTCGCGTTTTCCATGAAGCGTCTGTTGCCATCTTTCAGGAATGCTGCTACTCGTTTTTTAATGGGCCGGGCAATGCCGCAACTTGAATTCCGCTGGACCTCGTGGTTCCGTGTTTTACCGACCCCGGAGGCGCCGAAGGCGAAACCTGTGCGCGACGACAGCGGCCTGACAGCATGGTGCGCGGAGGCCGCGAAAACCCTCGCGCTGACCGAGTTGGCGAGGAAAGTCCGCGTGTCCTGGAACCCGCGGATGCAAACCACCGCAGGCCGTGCATGGTGGCCGGATCGGTCGATCGAGCTGAACCCGAAGCTGCGGGAATGCGAGCCGGAGGAACTGTGGCGGACGCTGAAACACGAGCTCGCCCACCTCGTTGCCTTCGAGCGGTGTGGCCGCCGCCGCATCGAGCCGCATGGCCCAGAGTGGCAGACGGCGTGCCGGGATCTGGGCATTCCCGGCGAGCTGCCGTTTCATACGCTGCCATTCAAACGCCGCCGCATGAAACGCAACCATGCCTACGTTTGCTCTAACTGTTTTGCCGTGATCCACCGCGTCAGGCCGATCAAGCGGGCCGTCGCCTGTTACGACTGCTGCCGGAAATTCAATGCGGGAGCCTATCACGACCGTTTCCGCCTGATCAAAAACAAGGTGTGAAATCCACTCAGTCCCGATCCGCGACGAAGAGGGTGTGGGTGAAACGCTTGGCTTTCGGATAGGCCTTCGCGCTGATGCATTCGACCTGTTTGAAACAACTTTCCAGCGTGCGGACGAAGGCTTTGTCGGGATGCGCGGACCAGAAAATGACGCGGCCGCCGGGTTCCAGGGCGGCTTTGACCCGCTTGATGCCCGCGCCGGTGTAGAGCCGCTCGTTGCCTTTCTGCACAAAGGGATCGGGTCCGTTGTCCACGTCTAACAAAATCGCGTGATAGCGCCTGCCACTTGGCTGATCTAGCAGATCATGGACATCGCCGACGTGGATGCGGACGCGTGGCTCGTCCAGCAATTTTCCATTCACCTCGGCCAGAAATTCGCGGTTCCAAGCGATCACTTCTGGCAAGAGTTCCGCCACCTCGACCATGGCGTCCGGGCCAGTCAGTGCGAGCACGCGTTTGAGGGTGAAACCGAAGCCAAGTCCGCCGATGAGGATGCGCGGCTTCGCGGGCAGTCGGGCGCAGGCGAGTTCGGCCATTTGCTCCTCCGAGGCGGAGGCCGTGGTGCTCATCAATTGCAGCCCGGCGACCTTGAGGAAATAGTGACCGTCGTGCTCATGGAGGGTGAGGCGAGCCCCATCAGGAGTCGTGCAGGTGGCAAGAGTTCGGGTGATTTTCATGAAACAGAGCGATGCCGCTCCGCAGGATGATTCACCGCAATCTCAACCGGGGCAAATCATTCGCATGGCGATCATCATCTTCCTTTGACGCCATTCGCCGGCCTGTCAGGTAGTCACCGCCTTGATCACCACAAACTGAATGACGATGCCCTCGGCTAACGCGGCGGCGGTATTGTTGCGAACATTGATTGTCGCCGAACCGGCGGCGGCACGGGCATTGAGGGTGTAGGAGCCAGGCGTGCCACCGGAAATGTGATTGAGGATCAGAACATCGGTCGCAGCGACGGTGGAATTGGTCAGGACAAAGCTGACAATGGTCCCCGCCGCCAGTGAGGCTGCATTCAGGGTGATGGCACCGGATGGTTTGTGGATCATAACCGCAGTGGATTTACTGGTAGTCTGCGTGGCCGTGCCGCCCATACCCGTCGCGTAGCCCATGCCGTTCTGGCTGAAATTGAAAGCATCCACCATTTTTATTAGGCCCATCTCGGTTAGGCCCATCGAAAGCGTCATGCGGAACATGGCGAAGTTGTTTGCCCCGTCGCGGTAGGCCCGAAGCGATGCGGTCCCTGTGATTGTTGAACCGTTAGGCTTATATACATTTGGCCCGCGATTGTCATAATCCGTCTGTGCGTAGGCGTAAGTATCAGAGGTGCGCATACCCTCAAGATGATCTGCCGCAAGGGTAAAATCGTTTGCTTGGATCCGGTATTGGATATCAGGTCCACTACTTTTTATCCACTTGCTGACGCCAGACTGGTCGAGAGCCAATCTTGCAACTGAACTTGTGTTAATATAAAAGTTATTCGCGGTGACTCCTATTTCAGGCGCCGTTGTGGTTCCCTTGGCATACAGCGCCATGAAGGCGGAGTCACCTTTGCCGAAGAATTTCGGAAGGTCGTCATCGTTTGAAACGAATTCCTGCCGCTGACTATCGAATTTTGCGCCGCCCGCAAGCACGCCGATCTGTCCCTTGTTAATACCATTCCAATTGCCGGAACCGGTCATACGGAAGGCCCATACCGTTGCACCCGCAGCCGTCAGAGACAAATCCGGATATTCCAATCCCCCGAAATTCCAGTTGTAGAGATTGGAACCGGCGGTCGCCGTCCAAAAGGTAAAGAGTGCTTTGGCGTTGGTGTTACCCCAGGATACGCGGTTGTTCCAGAAGCTCTGGTCCCTATTTCGAAGGTGAATCCCACCATTGTCGAGATAGCCATCCACAAAGATATTGGAATTCGATTTGTCGCCGAAATACATGATGCCGCTGTCCGGATTCGAATCGTCTCCATTATAAGCATGGTTGCCGACCCATACGCCGGTCGTAGCCCATTCGGTACTGTCCTCCACTTCGCTTTGCCCGAAATAGAACGGCCACGCGAGGTATCGAGCAATATTGCCGAAAAACTTGCCATCGGCCTGCGCCGAATAAATACCGATCCCGCCGCGTTTGTTGGGTAATTGGGATTGCGAAATCAGATTGAAGCTGACCCGTGCTCCCCCGGCTTCCTGTCGGATGCCGATCCCCGCGACATTGTCGAAGCGACAATACTCGACCTGCGTCGAAAACGCCGAGAAGAAAATCCCGCCACAGAGATTGTTGCAATCGAACTGTACGTTCTGGATGATTGGAGATTCGGCATCACCTACTAACCGCAGCAAGTAGGTTTTCGGGACCAGCCGCGTAACCGCAGCCGATGTGGTTGCCATCGGCGGGGAGGAGACAGGGATACCGTCAGCGACCTCATTTTGAACGAAATCGACAATGAATTCGTCTCCGTCCGTTGCAATACGAAATCCAATCTTCGGGTCCACGACGGTTTGCTCGATTCGATACTGGGTATAGTGATCGGTCACCGGCGAGGGATTTTCCAGCTTTGTCCACGTCGGGGTCGAAGCATTAGCGTCCATAGTCATCTCGATCGTGCCGGACTCCTGGAATGCTTTCACAAAGACTGTCTGGACCCGTAAGGCAGATGATGGCGCAGAAATGGATTGCATGATCGTGGCATTGGATCCGTTTGCAGTGAGCTTCGTGGCGCTATTGGCTATCCCGTCGATGCCCTCATAACGGGCTGCCGTCATGTTCGTCCGATTCCAATAGGTATTTGTGAGATTGCGGTTCGATAACACGTTGTTGGTACGGATCAAATCGGGGATTTGAGAAGAGAGATAACCCACTGTACCGGTGTTCGACCAATTGGGGGAATTGAGAGCTTTGAATCTAGCATTGCAAATCACCAAGCCGGTTCCCTTGTCATGCACCAATTGATTCTTAATACCGTAAACCTTGCCTTGCCCATCAATGACGACATTTGACTGACCGGCAAGAAGCAATGTTTCGGCATAGGCAATTGTGCGCTGCCACGCATCGGTATCCGTATTGCTCGTCGACGTCATGCCGTCGCCCTTGGCACCGAACATCGCGGGCGTCAGACTACCCTCCACCTGGCGTTTCCAGCGGAGCACTCCGTTATCGCTAACAATGATAGTTCCACCATTGTCTCCGCTGTCGGGATCCATTGGATCATAAATAAAGGTTCCACCGCCAATTGTTATCAATTCGGGATTTGCTAAAGTTTGAGCATAATAGGATTGAACAAAAGCAGGTACCACCGGATCGGCGGACGTGAGAGCTTTTAAAGCTGAAATTGATTCGACATTCATAATAACTAATTGATATAGTTTTTCGGGATATGTTTATTGTAAAATGAACGCGGCGGAGTCTGGTAAATGGTGGATTGAAGATCGAGCGAAATGGCAAAGCTGTATATCGAAGTGTGGCAAAGGCATTTCGGTTGAAGAGAAATTCCTGGCCATCGCTATACAGATTGCTCTTTGGCTGATTCTGTGGCGTTAACTGGAGCGTATCCAGCTTTTCCGGAATGCCTAGTGTTTTTTCAATGAAGTTCAATTGCAGGGAAAATAAATTGGGACTTGCAGCAATCGCTAGGCGCATTGATTATTTGACCTCGCCTTGGTTGGCGGTAGCCATCCGGTGGTCATGTTCAAATTTCCTTGACTTACCCAATTTCCTCCTTTAACGTGAATTACCTTTTTCTTTACCTTGGTAAGGTCACAAACTAAACTGCATCACCATGAACTTCGCAGCCTTTATTTCTTTAACCTGCTCGGTCTGTCTGGCCGTATGCTTCTCTTCGAATTCCGTGAATGCCGCCACTTTCGGTAAGTTCACCTACAGGGATACCGGCACATCGATCACCATTACCAGCTATTCTCGGGATGCCACCGGAGCGGTGGACATCCCATCGACTATCGTTGGCAAGCCCGTTACCATCATCCAATACTCTGCATTCGCGAATTGCGCCGGACTGACCAGCGTGACCATCCCATTTGGTGTCACGCGCCTTGGGAATGGCGCTTTTTACCGATGCTCTGGACTGACCAGCGTGACCATCCCCTCGAGCGTCCACAACATCGGTGATTTTGTTTTCTTCCGTTGCAGCGGACTGACTGGCATTAACATCCCTTCTAGGGTCAATAATATCGGACTGCAGGCGTTCGGTGAATGCCACGGACTGACTAACGTGACCATCCCCGCTAGCGTCAACAGTATCGGAGTAGGAGCTTTCTTAAAATGTAGCGCCCTGAATTCCATCGATGTGGATGCAGCGAATCCTACTTATGCCAGTGAGAATGGATTACTGTTCAACAAGGGAAAAACCACCCTCCTGCAATGTCCGGCAGGCAGGAAAGGCGCTTTGACGATCCCGGCGAGTGTCACCAACATCGAGTATCTGGCGTTCGGCTATTGCATCGGATTGACCAGCGTGACGATCCCCTCCAGCGTCACCAGTATCGGCGCCGCTGCATTCGGCTATTGCAGCGGATTGACCAACTTGGCGATCCCCTCCAGTGTCAACAGCATCGGGGGGCAGGCGTTCGACTCTTGTACCGGGCTGAACAGCGTGACTATCCCTTCCAGCGTCAACAGTATTGGAAACGCTGCATTTCTTCGATGCGCCGGACTGACCAGCGTCGTCATTTCCGAGGGCGTCACCAGCATTGGTGATCGCGCGTTCAAAGATTGCAGCGGACTGCCCAGCGTGACGATCCCTTCCAGCGTCACCAGTATGGGTGATAATGTGTTCCAAGCTTGCAGCGCACTGACCAGCGCCACGTTTCTCGGAAACGCTCCCGCCACGGGAACCAGTGTTTTCTACCAACACGCCCTCGGTTTCACTGTCTATTACCAAGAGGGCAGCCAAGGCTTCACCTCTCCGAAATGGCGCAACTACCAGGCAGTGGCGCTTTCCTCCGCCCCCGAAATGAATGTCCAGCAACCGGCGGGAAGTAGTCTGGTGGATGGCACGGCCAAGAAAAGCTTCGGCACGGTGGCGGTCGGCGTGACCAGCAGCGCCAAGACCTTCACCGTCACCAATACCGGCCTGTCCGACCTCAAGGGGCTCGCGATCACCCTGGACGGAAGCAATGGGACGGATTTCAATCTCACGCCCTTTAGCAAGTCCACCCTGACCCCCGGCGGTAAAGCCTCCTTCAAAGTCAGCTTCACGCCCACCGCCACCGGCACCCGCCGCGCCGCCGTCCACATCACCAGCAACGACGCGGACGAGGCCCCCTTCGACATCCAGCTCGGCGGCATGGGCGTGGCTC
>JAYVNM010000021.1:0-20276 GCA_043758445.1 Akkermansiaceae bacterium
ATCCTGGTCGCTGAATTGAAGGGAAATCACCCGAAGAGATTACAGGAACCTGGAAGATATTTACCACTCTTCTTTCTCACAATTTATGATGACGGCGAGTATAGACGGTAGGGGGTAATGGCCAGCGGCTCTAGGAAATCCGTCGCGAGAATCTCGCCGGGAGTGATTTCCGCGTAATTCGGGTCAAGTTTGGCTTTGGCGGGAGTTTTCATGATTAGTGGTAGACGATGATTTCAACTTGGTCGGCCCCTCAAATCGCTGGAGCCGGGCCGTTTTCATCCATGGAACGGCGCATGATAAATGAGCCACTCGGGGAGCTTGATCGCGGAATTATAGAGCATGTGGAGCGCGACGACCGTGGTCAGCGAGCCGGTCCCGGCATAAAGCAGTGCGCAGGAAAAACCAAAAATCCCCACGCTCACCAAACCGTAGCCATCGTAAAAATGCAGCACCGCAAACACCGCCGACGACACCAGCGCCGCCGCAATGACCCCCATCCGGTTCCGGCACGCGCGAAACAAGACCCCACGGTAAAGGAGTTCTTCGGCAAGCGGGCCGAGCATGCAGGCGGAAATCACCGCGAAGGCCAAACCCCATAGCCCGGCATCCCCGGCGCTAAGGCCGCCGCCCGGCTCGTTCGATCCCGCACCGAGCGTCCGCTGCAACCCCTGATCGATGACCAGCAGCAACGAAAACATCCCCAAGAGCGCCCCCACCGCGACCGGTCGATCCAGCCCCATGACCCGAACCGCGTGGCTGGGGCGACGAAAAATCAGCCCCAGCGCGATCAGGGCTGGCAGCATCCGCGCGGCGGAATCTAACAAAATTCCCACCGCCGGAGGCAGCCCCGGCAAGGCGTCGATTCCCACTTCCAGCGTCATTGTGAAGCCGATCCATGCCAGTGTAGCGACGAGGAAAACCACCAGACCGAGCGAGATTGGCCAAGCTCCGCCGTAACCTTTTGGCGGCTGGGTAAGACCCGTTTTCAAACAGCGCAAGGCATTAGGAATGAAGGCGATGCCGACTAGACCAAGCAACCAAACCAGCGTTCTTGCGACCACCGCACGGGTCTTCAACTGCAGGTTGTCCAGCCCATATATCTGACGCCAATGCGCCGCAGGTGGCGCGTGCTGCTCCCAGTCATCGATCAATTTCGCGTGCCACCAAGTGCCCCGATGATTGGCCAGAATTCGCGAGGTTTCCTGAAAGTCCGAAATCATCTGCCCCTGCAAAACCTGCCCGAGCGTGTCCCGCATCGGCACCCCTTCCTGTTGTGCCTTGACGATGGCGAAGGCCTCCAGGCCCTGCGGGGAAATCGACTTATCCTTCGCCAGTTTTCCAAAAACATCCAAGGCCGCACGCCGCGCCACCACCGGATCATCCACCCCGGCCAGCCATTTCAACCACGGCGGATCTTCCTCCATCGCCTCGGCCAGCCGCAGGTCGCGGTCGATTTTTACCAAGGCGATCTCCTCCGTCCCCGGCGCGTAGCCCTCATCTTTGCCGGTATAATGATCCCACAACCAGATCCCCAGAATGAATGCCAACAAGGCAATGAAGGGCTCTGGATAATCCCGCCGCAAAATGATGCGGTAGGGGTTTCCGGGCTGAGTCGATGCTGCCGAGGGGCTCTTAATGATTCGCGAGCTTTTCTAAAAAATCGCAATTAGCAAGACATCCTTGATTATCATTTTTTATAAATCATCTCTTCGGTGAAACGGCGAATTTTTCCACTGGCGGCTTTGCGCGCGCCGCCGCAGGGTTCTCGCGAAGCTCATCGACATGCCAGACCCCACGGAATTCGCCTTTACTACCGCATTCAGCACTGCCCTCGGCGTCTTCGTGGTGACGACCATCGCCCGCAAGGTAACGGGAAAAAAGGCGGACCTTTCATCGGCGTCTGCCCCGATTCCATGCGCTGGGGATTCGCTCTATCAAGCCCCGCTGGAGAGTGGGCCGCCGCCCTTGCCAAAGCTGGTCGGACGGGTCCCCACTTGGTTCTATAACCCTTACGATTTGCTCGGCTTGGGTTTCGTTTTTGTCGTCTTCTTCGGCCTCGTCATCGGGTCGATCCGGACGCCCGGCAAAGAGGAGTTGATGCTGATTCCCTCCGTCCTCATTCAGTCCATCGCCTTCCAGATCATCAGTGCCGGGATCGTCATCGCCTTCGTCATCGCGCGTGTCCGACCGGTCGAGTGGCTCGGTTTGAAATGGCGGGGCTGGTATTGGATTTTCCTGATCGCGCCGGGCGCGGTGGTCAGCATGTGGCTGTTTTTTTGGGCTCTCCAAGCCACGGCCTACTCGCAATGGATCAAGTCCCTCGGCGTTGAGGCTGTCCAGGACACAGTCAAAGTCCTGCAAAAAGCCACCGATCCCACGATCCTTGGACTGATGGCCTTCGCGGCCGTGATCGTCGCCCCGATCTGCGAGGAAATCGTGTTCCGCGGCTATCTGTATTCCGCCGGGAAGAAATTCGCCGGGCCGTGGATCGCCTGCTTTTGTTCGGCCCTCGTATTCGCCGCCGCCCATGGCAGCTTGGCCGCGCTCTTGCCCTTGTTCATTTTCGGCTGCGTGTTGGTGTTCATTTACGAAAAAACCGGCTCGCTGTGGGCGCCCATGGCCGTGCATTTCTGCTTCAATGGCGCGACCGTCCTCCTCGGGATGATCTCCCGGTATTACCATCTCCCGCTCGATGGTGCATCGTGAAAACGCTCAGCGACATCGGCGAGGATGCCCTGATCGAACGCCTCGTCCGCCTCGTGCCACGGGATCCCGATCCCCCCGCCGGGCCTGGCGATGATTGCGCGGTCATCGACCATGGCGGCGATCCCCTGCTGCTCTTGAAAACCGACGCCCTCGTCGAGCATGTCCACTTTCTATCAACCACACCCGCCCGTGCCGTCGGCTGGAAGGCCGCCGCCCGCGTCGTCTCGGACATCGCCGCCATGGGGGGAAGTCCCGGGCATTTCCTGGTTACGCTTGCCTTGCCGCCGGCAACGTCAGTCGCTTGGGTTGAGGAACTCTATCGCGGCATCGGCGATTGTCTGGAAAAATTTGGCGGCTACCTTGCAGGTGGCGAAACCACCGGCGTCCCGCCCGGCTCGGCTGCTGTCATTTCCATCGCCGCCACCGGCAACATCCACCGTAAGCACCTCGTCCTGCGCTCCACCGGACAAGTCGGCGACGTCCTGTTAGTCACCGGCCGACTCGGCGGCTCAATCCATGGCAAGCACCTCGATTTCACCCCGCGCCTCCGCGAGACAAGCTGGCTCGTCGCCCATTTCAAACCCACCGCGATGATGGATCTATCCGATGGCGTAGCGCGGGATCTCCCCCGCCTCGCCGCCGCTTCCGGCTGCGGCTTCGTCATTGCGCAAGACGCGCTGCCACTCACCGCCGGCTGCACACCGGCACAAGCATTGGGCGATGGCGAGGATTATGAAATCTTATTCACCCTCGACGCCGGACGCGTGGCGGAACTTTTAGCCTCCTGGCCGTTTCCCGAACTGCCCCTCACCCGCATCGGTGAGCTTGTTAGCTCCAGCGAAGGCGATTTTCTAACTGGCGGCTGGGAGCATTTCCGTGGCGGCGGTTTTCAACCGCCACGCCCGAGCTGATGGATGGTGGTTGAAAACTGCCACCACGTCTCAACCCGCCTTGCCCCGCACGTCCTCTAGCTCCTCCCACCGCGTGTAAAGCCGTGCGACCTTTGCCTTCGCTGCATCGAGTTTTTCCGCCATTTCCGGAATCTCCGCAAAACGCTTCGCCTGGAAATCCGGGTCGTGCAAAAGTGCCTCGATGCCCTCCGCTTCCTGCTCAATGGCGAGGATGGCGGTCTCCATGCCCTCTAGCTCGTTCTTCTCGGCGAGGGTCAGCTTGCGGCCTTTTTTCACCGCGGGTGCCGCCGCCTTTTGCCGGGCCGCCGCGTCTCTAGCAGCCGCCTGTGCCTGGATGCGTTCGGCGGCCTCGCGGGCCTGGCGTTTTTCCAGATAGTAAGAGTAATTTCCCGCTTGGACCGTGATGCCGTTGTCCTCGAAGGCGATAATCTGGTCGCAGATTCTATCCAGAAAATAGCGATCATGGGAAACCACGATCACCGAGCCATCGAACGCCGCGAGCGCTTCTTCTAACATCCGCAGCGATGGCAAATCCAAGTCATTGGTCGGCTCGTCCAGCACGATGACGTTGCCGCCATTTTTCAAAACCTTCGCCAACATCAGCCGTGCCCGCTCGCCACCTGATAGAAGATCGACCCGCTCGTTGATGCGCTTGTCGTCGAACAGGAAACGCCGCAGATAATTCCGTGCGCCTAACGGTTGGTTGCCGAACATCAGCTTCTCATTGCCGTCGGAAATCTCATCCAGCAGCGAACCCGTGCCGTCGAGCTGCATCCGCGTTTGGTCGATGTAGTTCACCTTCACCCGCTTGCCGGTCACTGCCGTGCCTTCGCTCGGCTCGAGCTGGCCGAGGCACAGCTTGAGCAGGGTCGTTTTTCCCACGCCGTTCCTGCCGACGATACCGGTGCATTGGCCGGGCCGCAGGCTGAGTGTTAGATTGCGGAACAACCACCGCGGCGATTTTTCCGAGCCGACGTTCACGCCCGCGCCTTCCAGCTCGACGACGATGTTTCCCAAGTCCGGCGGCGGCGGGATGAGCAAGTCCATCTCGCGCTCCTCGGGCGGCGCTTCCATGCCTTCGATCTCGTAAAATTTGTCGAGCCGGGTCCGCTGTTTGGTCCCCCGCGCCTTCACCCCGGCGCGCACCCACTCCAGTTCCTCACGCAAAAACCGCTGCCGCCGCCGCTCGGTCTGGCTGGCGATCTGCTGGCGGATGGCCTTGGATTCGAGAAACGCCGTGTAATTCCCCGGATGCGAAAACGCCCGGCCTTGATCGATTTCAATGATCCGCGTGGCAATCACATCCAAGAAATAGCGGTCATGCGTCACGAAAATCACCGCCCCGGGAAAGCCCTTCAAATAATCCTCCAACCAGCGGATCGACTCGGCGTCCAGATGGTTCGTTGGCTCATCTAACAATAGTAAATCCGGCTGGCAGGCGAGCGCCCGACACAGCGCGACCCGGCGTTTTTCCCCACCGGACAGCGGCTCCACGATCGCATCTAACGGCGGCGTCCCCAGCGCCGTCGAGGTCGCCTTGATCCGTGCGTCGAGATTCCAGCCGTCGGCGTGGTCGATGAGATGCAGCAGGTCGTTGAGCTCCGCATCACTGCCCTCGCCATTTTCATAACGACGGATCGCCTCGACAATATCCGCAGCCCCGGAGGCGATATTTTCCTGCACCGTCAGATCTCCATCCAGCTCGAATTCCTGCGGCAGATAGCCCACCCGCAGCGCCCGGCGCAGAGAAATTTCCCCGGAGTCCGCCATCTGCTGGCCGGTGAGGATTTTTAACAGTGAGGTTTTCCCACAACCATTGCGCCCGACCATGCCGGTTTTCTCGCCAGCAGAAACGGCGAGCGTTACCCCATCGAGGAGCGTTTGATAGCCATAAGTCAGGCGAATTTCGTTGGCGGAGAGGAGTGTGGACATGAAACGGCGCGGATGTTGCCCATCCCGGACCAAACGTCCACCGCGGATCGTGGTTTTTTATCGCGCCCCTGCCGCGAAATATTCTTGTTATTTCTATCTCAGGAAATCATGTTGCTTTACCCGCGCCATCGCACGGTCCTTATTCTACTCTGCGAGGGCTGGAACCGGAAAAAAATCGCCACTCACCTTGGCCTCAGCATCAACACCATCCACGGTTACTCGAAGGTCATTTTCAAGCATTTCAAGGTCCACTCCCAAGCCGAACTCATCGCCCGCTTCACCCAAGGCGACGGCGGCGACACATGAGTCGGGAATAATGCGACAGGAAGGACTTAGCATTAAATTTGAGATTTCTCGGTGACACCCCGCATTTGGGTACTAGTCAATATTAACGCCAGCGCTCAGATTGCAAATTGCGCGACGGGTTTGCCGGACTGGGTGAGTGTTATATACAACCCTGTGGATTGCATCTCAGGTCTATTTTATTCCTCCGCCCGGCAGGTCCGTCCGCAATCCGTTCCTATGAATCTCGACACAATTCTCCTAACCTGCGCGACGATTACCTCGATCTGCGCAAGTCTCCTTCTGCGCCACCTCCTACGGAACCCTACTCAAATCATAACGCCGGAGCAAAAAGCCACCGAGCCGGAAGCCGGATTGGAAAATGGACTCGACGGAAATGGAAATCAGCGACTTGACTGACTGCCACCCGCACTCCGCAATTTTTCCATATCGCTACAAAGACCGGGCGGCTGTCCACCCGGGTGTAACTGAATGTGGTGGGCAAAGGGGAGCGCACGCGCCCTCGCGTGCTGTCTCCGGCGCCCTCGCCGGAGACTGGTGGACGCAAGCCTGGCAGCCGGAATATTCAAAATGAGACGAATGGCTGGTCAGCCGCCGTAGTGCGATGGCGCACTACGGAACACGCGAGGGCGCGTGTGTTCCCCAGAAGAATGCCTACCAAATACAGTTACACCCTGTCCACCCGCGCCGCTTGACAGAATGCGGTGATTCGAGAGGCTATCGGTCTTGCTATAATTCTCACATTTGCCCACGTCGCCAAGGCTATACCAACTTGACTGGAGAATGATTCTTCCCGCTGAAAATGGATGCCATTTCACACACGCTCAACATCGCAACCCTTGCCGCATGGTTGAGCGTTGCCGGGTTCGGCATGGTGGGCTTATTGGTCCCTGACAGGCAAAAACTCGCACCCACCGTGGCCGAGGAAGTCCCGCTGTGGATGGAGGAAGTCACCATCGGCGGCGACGAGGCCACATCACCCGCGCCACCGCAAGACACCACGCAATCTGCGCCAACTCTGCCTGTCCCACCGGACTTGCCACCACTCGCAGAGGCCACGCCGCTGCCCGAAATCCCGGATCTCCCCCGTCCCCAAGTGGCGAAACCGGTAACGCTCAAGCCTGCCATTCACCCGGTTCCTGCGGTCAATCGCGCGCCGATCAACGCCGCGAAGCCCGGCACCTCCGGCACCGCGACTCTCGTGAAACCCCCAGCCCCCGCGCCCGGCCTGTCGAGCGCCGCCCGCCTCGCTGCCGGCCACATGCCCGCCCCGTCCTATCCGGCCGAAGCCCGTCGCAACCGTCAAACCGGCACCGTCATCGTCGAGTTCACGGTCGATGCCAGCGGCCACGTCATCGCCGCCTTCGCGAAATCCGCCTCACCCTGGCCGCTACTCAATGCCGAGGCCGTGCATACCGTTAGAAGCTGGAACTTCCCCCCCGGAGCGGTCATGAAACTCCAGCGGCCCATCGTTTTCCAACTCCGCTGAACTCCGCCATGCCCGCCAACATTGTCGTCCAAACCTTCCTCCACGGCGGCTGGGTCATGTGGCCGATCCTCGCCGTGTTTTTCCTCGCCCTCTGCGTCATCCTCGACCGCACCGTCTGGTGGCTGCGCTTCCGGGCCACCCTCCAACCGGTAAAACAGGAACAGGCCCGCAGCGCCATCGGCACCGGAGACTTCCCGTGCGCCTGGCAACTCGGCCAGGAAAATTCCGATCCCTTTCTCGAAAATCTAGCGGAAGGCATGACTCACGCCCACACTTCCATGCTCGCCGCCATGCAACTCCATGCCACCCATCTCATCGAAAAATCCGAGGCTCGCATGTGGATTCTCAGCACGCTCATTACGCTGGCCCCGCTGTTAGGATTGTTCGGCACCGTCATTGGCATCATGGGTTCCTTCTCGTCCATCGGCGACGAGCAACTCGCCGCCTCAAAAGTTTCCGGCGGCATCTCGGAAGCCCTCATCGCCACCGCCTGCGGCATCGCCATCGCCATTCTCTGCCTGCTGCCTTACAACTTTTTCCGCAAACGCGTCGCCGTCCTGCGCGCCTCGTTAGAACGCTGGATCAACCACACCGAACTGCTCGTGAAATCCGCCCGCGAACACGGTAACGATTTGGAAGCATTTGCTGCCAAGACACCAGAATCCAGAATCCAGAATCCAGATTAAGACCCGCACCTCGTTATCTTCCTCTCCCATCTCTTCTCTGGTCTCTGGCCTCTCCCCTCTTAAATTCCCCATGCCCGTCAAACTCTCCAGCAACTCTTCCGACGACGCAGGCGATGAAGCGCGCATCGAGATCATCCCGCTCATCGACATCATGTTTTTCCTGTTAGCGAGTTTCATGGTAGTGAGCCTGAGCATGACCCAACTCCACCGCGTCCCCGTCACCCTGCCCGCTGCGGCCACCGGTATCCCCGATGCGAATACCCCGCCTTTCCAGATCGCCATCGATGCTAACGGCGTCACCACCTGGGATCAGAAACTCATCACCCTATCAGAAATCACCACCCGCCTCAAAACCGAAGCCGCCCCCGCCGATGTCCGCGTCCTAATCTCCGCCGATGCCGAATCCCGGCACAAGCAGGTCCTCGGCGTGCTCGATGCCGTCCGCGCCGCTGGCATCCAAAAAGTCAGTTTCGAGTCCGCCAATCGCCATCCCTGAACCGTGAAATCCCAGGTTCTGCCCATTCTCAACGCCATTGGCTGCCTCGCCCTCGCCGCCGTGGTTATTGTGCAATGGCGACGCGAGCACACCCTCCACCTAACGCGTACTCACTTGCAGGCGGAACTCGCCACCGCCAACGAGCAAGTGTCATCCGGGAAAAAACATGCATCCGATCTGGAGCGCGACATCGCCGTGCTCAAGGAAACCCTAATCGCCACTCAACAAGCCGCCGAAACTGCCACCCACACTCTAGCAGAACAGGCCACCCAAGTTCCCACTCTGCAAACCGATCTCGCCGCCGCCCGCGAGCAAGTCAAAACTTGGCAAACCACCCTCGCCGACCGCGATGATAAACTCCGCGCTCTCTCCGCCGAGTTGATCGCCACTCGCCAGCGCCTCGACGAGGCGATCACCAAGCTCAAGGCCGGCAGCGGGCGATAGGGCCTAACTCAAAACACGGCGGCCATCACCAGAAAGATCCAACACCTGCGTTTGAACATGACTGTAAGATTAGATGGGCAACTGGTAATCCTAAAGAGGAAAATGGAAAGCTCGCCAAAACGCGGCAAGTGACGTAATAGGTCGGCTTGGCTATCAGCTTCGGCTTCTGATAGAACCGCCCAGACTGACGTCATCGGCGCCGGTTTGTTTCTGCCGGATTCCCCAGCGGGCACCGGAACCTGTGTCCATGCGATGGCTTACTGCGATGATGGCCGGCCAGATGGCCCCGGCTTCGATATGCAGCAATCCCTGATCTGGGTCATCGCCCAGCACCGCGTCCAAAGCTGTCATGTCAAGGTGCAGGGAGTCGCGGGCAAACTGCTGGCCACCCATGGCGTGCCGTCCGCCGGCGACGGAAATTTTCAATCCTGTCACCCGCGCCTCGATCACGACTGCGGTTAGTTCATCCAATGTTCGCGGCTTGACGATCCGCTGAACGGCCGTGGCATTGAGCTGGGAGTGAGCATCATTCAGGGTCAAACTCATCGTGCAAGATTGCTGCCGACCTTTATTTCATAACTCAGATTGGAAAAAGGGAATTCCGTGGACCTCGGCTCCCCGCGATACTGGCGCTCACCCGTTAGTCTCACAACGCTCGATCACAGCGTCACGATCCTCGCGCGGCCGCCTGCGGAAAACAAGGGCAATCCTTCCCCGTAGCTCGTAACACCAACGGCGGATTTTCTGGATCTCCTGGTCACCCCCGACCATCCTCCGCCATGGCCACACTCAGCGAATCCCACATCGACCTCTCAACCACCTGCGGCCCGATGCGGGTGCATCTCTTCATCCCCGATGGCGGCACACGGTATCCCGGCATCCTCTTTTATTCGGAAATTTTCCAAGCCACCGGCCCGATCCGGCGGATGGCTGCGGCCTTGGCGGGCGAGGGCTATCTGGTCGCCGTCCCCGAGGTCTATCATGAATTCGAGCCCCCCGGCACGGTCCTCGCCTACGATGCGGCAGGCTCCGCCCGTGGCAACAGCCTGAAGACGGAAAAGGCAATTTCCGCCTACGACGAGGACACCGATGTCTTGGTGAAATTCCTCCTCACTCACACCTCATGCAACGGCCGTCTCACCAGTTTCGGGGTCTGTCTCGGTGGCCACCTAGCAGTCAGAGCCGGGCTGCATCCCGGCATCAGCTCCATAGCCGCCTTTTACCCAACCGATCTCCACACTGGCAATCTTGGCCTCGGCAAATGCGATGACACCCTAGCCCGGCTGCCCAACATTTCGTCGCCCATGCTCTTCGTGTTCGGTCGTCAAGACCCGCACATTCCGTTAGAAGGGCGGCGGCAAGTCCGTGAGGTGTTAGAAAATGCTGGGCGCGACTTCGAGTGGCATGAATTCAACGCCGCCCACGCCTTCCTGCGCGACGAGGGTCCCCGCTACAATCCCGCCCTGGCCCGCCTCGCCATGGCTCTGCTACTGCGGTTTCTTGGGGAAAACGCCCCGGCCTGAGGTTCATTCGGTATTCCCTCGAGACCTCGCCGGACCTTGAATGGTGCGGCGATCCTCAGGAGCCAAACTCAGAGGGAATGGCCGAGATCGGCCGGAATTGGATGTCGCGATAGAAGACTTCCGCGCCTTCCGACTGTAGTATGATCGGCCCTGAGGTGATTGGGGTAGGCACGACACCATCGATGCGCATCGGGGAGTGCAGGCGCATCACGACGACACCGTTCACGACATGGATGGACTCTTCTCCGAAACAAATGAGTTCCAAGGTATTCCACTTGCCGGTCGGCTTCTCGGCATCCGGAAATTTGATGCAGCGGCCGGACTGCCCGGGGATTTGGGAAAAAAAGGTCCAAGTGCCGGACGGGTCGTGGATATAGGTTGGCTTTTCGGTGTCGGGTTTCAATTTGGCGCGCACGGCGATTGCGGAGCCGACGGCGTAAAGGTCCCCGACGTCGTGTTCCTGAATCTGCAACTCAATCGAGCGTGCCCAAGTGCGGCCTTCTGTACCGGGCTGGGCGTGGACGTGATAGAGCAAGCCACTATCGCGTGGGGTTTCCGGAGCATCGCGCGGAAACCACTTTTTCTCGCCCCACTTGAACTGCAATTTCAGGTGGTAGTTTTCAAGAGACGTTGTGCTGCGCAATTCTCCAAAGCACTCGCCCGAGATCCGGATGGCGGGTGCGCCATCGACAGCGGGGTGTATCGTGAAAACCTTGAGTGGGTCGCTCGCAGACCCGATAGGCTGGGTGTAGCGACCTTTCTCGTCTCTTTTGAAGCCCGGCACCTCTGAGGTCCGCTCAGGGATTTGCAACCAGGTGGTCCAGCCGTCGAAATCCTTGCCATTCCATAGTGAGGTCCAGCCGGATGGGGATGCCGGCTGTGCCTGCGTGCGGGGAGCGAGCGCGGCGACGAGAATACTCAGAGTGAGGACGCCGATGTGGCTGCGGGTAGAGGTAGCGGATTTCATGAGGAGGTTGGGACGGGAACATAGAAGAAAGGAAGCCTGAGAGGGCGAGGGCGAGGGCGGAAACGCGGAGCTGCTCGGCTGTTATGGCGAGTAGCAGCGTGCTTGTACTCTTCAAAGTGTGCTTTTGTTTGATTTGTCTTTCTCGACCCCTAAGGCTGGAAACTTACACCGACACCCGCGCATTTCAGCGCGGTGAGGAATGCCCATTTCGCCCGCACCGCCAGACCCGAGTGTACGGCCATCGCATTCGCGCGGTCATCCGGCTCCTTCACCTGTTCCGACATGTAAAACGAATCCTTCCAATACTTGCTATCGAAGGTGCTCTTGATCTCGGCCAGCTTCGCATCGATCACCGGGAAATCCGCCTCATGCCCGGTCACGCCCGCCATCGAGCGCAGCGTCTTCAAGCAACTATAGTAAAAGCACTGGTTCATCTCCGGCGTCCCATCGCCCCAAAAGCCCACCCGCTCGCGATCCGGACAATCGTAGAAATGATCCCGCATACAAATGTAGGCTGTCCGCGCGGCCTTCCGCCACAGCGTTGTGAAGTCGCTGTCATTGCATTCAAATGAGCCTGCAAACTCGGTATCAAAACCTGTTTCGCGATACTGAACCGACTTCACCGTCACGCCTGCCGGGATTGTGTAAACCGCGCCTTCGCCACTGACCCAATACTGGGCTTCATAAACATGTTCACCGGCCAAAGTTGCGCAGAACTCAGTTTTTGTTAAGTAAAGCACCAGCGGGTTGCTAGAGTTAAACTTGATCATTTGCCCCGCCGGACCCTCAACGGTGATTGCCGGCTGAAATTGGCAGTTATATGGCATCTCACACACCAATTTCCACGGCACCTCCTCGGTATGAGGAAGGTCCTTCGAGGTGCGGACGTAGTCTTTTAAACCGTAGTCTTTAATCAAGGGATTGACCGGTTCCACAGCACCTGCCACCAGCGGAAAAATCACCAACAAAAATCCCACGAGCTTGATGGCGGTGAATGCGGTTAGTTCTAGCGAATTCGTGCGTTCGGCTATTTTGCGGTGCTCATTCATTGCTCATTAAATTGTCAAACTCCAGTTCCCACGACAAGCGGAAACCCCGCGGCTTTCCGATCCAAGATGCCCCATCATCCATCTCATCGCTGCACCGCTTACAACTGGCCTGAAGCACGCTCGACCTAATGCGGCTTCGGCAGCGGCTCGTCGCCTAGCAGCTTATCCAGATCCGCCACGCGCTCCCACGGGCAGCGCTTGCGTTGGTATTTTTTCCACACCAGATCCCGCAGCTCGCGCCAGACCGCCTCAGGTGGCGGCTTCAGGTCGGTCCATGTCGGGTTGCGCTTCTCGGTGGCCGTCATGATCGTCCACCGCGTGCCGAGATAGTTGGCGCGGTAGAAAACCTTGCCGTTGTCGGTATTTTCAAACCACTCATGACTCTCCATGCCCGCAGCGTGGCGCGGCGCGACCGCTGAGACAAGAGGCGAATCCCACCCGCGCCACAGATCGCCATCGACTCCCCGGCCTCCCGCATTCACTGTCCCGCCATGGCAAGCATCGGCGAGCGCGCGTCCCTGAAAATCCTCCACGAGAAACCCTTTGGGCTCTTTCTCGATGGCGGCGAGCTGGGGGAAATCCTCCTGCCGCACCGCGAAATTCCGCATGGCTCGTGCATCGGCGAGTTCCTCGATGTCTTCCTTTACCTTGATTCCGAGGACCGCCAAGTCGCCACGCTCATCACCCCCAAGGTCATGCCCGGCCACTTCGCCCGCTTGAAATGCGTGGCCGTCACCGCCGTCGGTGCCTTCCTCGACTGGGGACTTCCCAAGGATCTCCTCGTCCCCTTCCGCGAGCAAAAAGTCCGCATGGTCGTCGGGAGAAATTACCTCGTCCACGTCCACTTGGATTCGCTGACCGGGCGCATCATCGCCTCCACCCGCATCGCCCGCCACCTCGATCTAACCCCGCCGGCCTTCCGACTCGGCCAGGCGGTGGACCTCATCATCTTCGGCAAAACCGATCTCGGCTACAAGGCCATCATTAACGGCAGCCACAGTGGCCTGATCTTCGCCAACGACGTGTTTCAAGAACTCCAACCCGGCGAGGCACTCAAAGGCTACATTACCACCATCCGCCCGGACGGAAAAATCGACCTCAGCCTGCACGCCGCCGGGCGGGCCAAGGTGGACGACCTCGAAGCCCGCATCCTCGCAGAACTCGCCGCCCGCGGCGGCTTCTGGTCACTCGGCGATCACAGCTCCGCCGCCGAGATCCATGAAGAATTCGGCGTCAGCAAGCGCACCTTCAAGCAGGCGACCGGCGCGCTTTGGAAAAAACGCCGGATCACCATCGAGGAAAAAGGCATCCGGCTCATTCCGGAGACGTGATCCCCGGTTCACCCTGTAACCCTTCGCCGAGTCAATCCAAGCCTCTCCGCAACGTCAGCGAGTTGGCCGCCAAACTCGCCAACCAGCAAGGCTTTCGCGAAGGGCTCAAACGGCGAGCGGCCACCGAAGGACGCATCGGCATCTTCAAGAACGTCTTCCTCGGACGACAACTGTTAGCCAAAGGCTTCGATTACAGAAAACTGGCCGTAGGTTGGGCGGTTCTCACGCATAACCTCTGGGTTGTTGCGCGCATGGCGGAGGCCGAGAAAAAGCGCCGCGAGGATCAGAAACTAAAAATTTCACATCATCCATCATCACATGGAATCATCCGCAGCAATTCACGCATTCCCGCCGCCATCCACCGCCTTCCGGTAATCATGCCCCTGCCACAGGTGCTCCTTGCGCCGCAGTGGGCAGCAGCGTGCTCTGGACCGAGGAAACCTGGGGAATCGTTCGCGAGACGGGAGGCCTTCCCGGGAATTCATCCCCCGGGAGCACACAAAAATGCTAGAATCCTCGTTCCTGACTTGTGCCGGAGCCTGCTAATCAATAACGTGCCTCCAAGAGGCGGATAAAAGCCCATTTTGAACGACATTTTCATCCATCAGACACACGATTTCTTCCTGCCGCCCGACCCCAAAAAATTTTCCCCGGCATTAAAAATGTGAATTACGAGATTTTGATCCATTCGGCAATTTCAAGCCCCTTCCTCGCTGTCGGACTGTCCGGCGGTGCGCTTATGTTAGGATATGTGGCCACGCAATGGTGGACGGTTGCCGCTAGATATCGTTTCGAGGCGAAACGAAGCCGGTTGGAACTCGACGCGCTTCATCAAAAAATCGAAATCCTGAACCGCAAAGCGCAGGAAGCCCCCGATTCCGCATGGAATGGATACCGCAAGTTCACCGTTTCAAAAAAAGTGGAAGAATGCGAAGACACGTATTCATTTTACCTCACTCCACACAACGGCAGGCCCTTGCCGCCGTTTAAGCCCGGTCAGTATCTAACTTTCGAGCTGCATCCCCCCAATGCAGACAAGCCTCTGGTCCGCTGTTATTCGCTTTCGGACGGCGCTCTCAGTGACGACCATTACCGGGTCACGATCAAGCGCGCCTTACCACCGGCGGACGAACCCAATATACCGCCGGGTATTATATCCAGCTACTTCAGTGACTCCGTGAAGGAGGGCGACATCCTCAACGTGAAAGCGCCAAGTGGTCGGTTCTTTCTTGATGTCGAGGTCGATCGCCCCGTGGTTCTCATCTCTGGCGGCATCGGCATCACGCCCATGCTCGCGATCGCTCGCTATTTGACTCACATCAAAGACAACCGGGAGATCTACTTTTTCTTCGGCTGCCGTAACAGCGTTGACCACATGTTCCGTGACGAGGTCATCGAATTGCAAAAAGCCAATCCAAACATGCGGCTCCATATCTGTTACAGCCGTCCCCTTGGCGAGGACATTCGTGGCGAGGCATATAGCCACGAGGGTCGTGTCACGGTTGATCTGATGAAGGAAATTTTGCCTTCAAGTAATTACGAATACTATCTGTGCGGTCCCGGACCCTTTATGAATACCCTCGTCCATGGCCTGTATGAATGGGGGGTGCCAAAGAAGGATGTGAAATTCGAAGCCTTCGGTCCGGCCACCGTTAAAAGCAACCCGAATGAGCCGAAGACCAAATCCGACACTGGCGATCAGGCGGTGATCCTGATCGAGTTCGCCCGTTCGGGTAAATCCGTGCCGTGGGATTCTGGAATGCAAAACCTCCTTGAGTTTGCCGAGAAAAATGGAATCACCACCATTGAAGGGGGTTGTCGCGCCGGGAGTTGTGGATCCTGTCTGGTTGCGATCAAACAAGGCGAGGTCGAATACATTCTGGAACCAGGCGCAGCCCCGGAGGAAGGCACCTGCCTTAGCTGCATCTGCCGACCCAAAGGGAAAATGGTGATTGATGCCTGAAGCGTTTAGTTTATATGCCAAAACCTAACAATACTTTAGCCGGTATCACCCGCCAAGCCTCACGCCCGAAGCGCTGGGATGCTCCGCTGGATCCCGCGATGACTGATGCCACACTGGACATGCTAATGTCAGTGGAGCCGTTCGCCAGCATGGATGAAAGCGCGTTTCCCGCCGGCACACCGCTGCGCGGGATCTTGCGGGCAGACACGGCGGTGCGCGAATACGCCGCTGGCGGGATCGTCCTGCGGAAGAACGATTACGGCACCTCAGCCTTTCTAGTCCTCGAAGGCGAGGTCGATGTGATCCTGCGACCTGACGTCGATCCCCAACTTCTGGGACGCTCACCCAGTATCAAAAAAAGCTTCTTCGGGCACCTCGCGCAACTGTGGAACAATCACCCGGAACCTGAGGGCTGGAGAAAAAAATCGCCGCGCGCTAGTGACAACATCAAAGGACCTATCAACAATGGGAGTGGCTCCATTTATTTACAGGATTATCCTCAAATCGTTGCCGGTTCAATGACTGCCACTCTGAAAAAGGGCCAGTTGTTTGGTGAAATTTCAGCACTCAGCCGCATGCCGAGGACCGCCACCGTAGTGGCATCCACGGAGCAGGCCCGCCTGCTGGAATTCAGTTGGGAAGGACTGCGCGACATCATGCGCTATGATGCCGCGCTGAAAAAGCAGATTGATAAAACATATCGAGAAAACTCACTAAAAGTTTTCCTGAGGCACCATCCGCTTTTCAGCCACTTGGAAGAATCCGGTTATGTGCGGTTGTGTGAAGAAGCCCAGTTGCAAAGTTTCGGTGAATACAACTGGTCTGGCTCTTACCTTAGGATGGCAAAAGAGGGTGACCAATCAATATCCATGAACGAGCCCGTTATCGTGCGGGAAGGAGAATACAGCAATGGCATCTATATGCTCAGTGCCGGATTCTGCCGCGTAAGCCAGAAATACGGCAACGGCGAACGCACTTTGAATTACATCGGCGCGGGTAGTGTGTTCGGTTATGAAGAAATCGCGAATCACTGGAAAAATCCCCAACAAGAGCCGAATTCACTCTATACTCTTCGCTCACTGGGATATGCGTATCTCGTATTCATTCCAACAGCTTCGGTCGAAAAATATGCGAACCGCGGACTATCAGAAGCAGATTTCCCATCCAGTCCCGTTCCAAAAAGCATATCAAATCCGTCGCACGCACCTGCGGGTGAAGACGGCGGGGCGCCTTCTGCCAACCTGATGGAGTTCATGGCGGAGCATCGATTCTTCAATGGCACGAAGTCAATGGTCATTGATATGGACCGATGTACCCGCTGCGATGATTGCGTGCGCGCATGCGCATCGACACATGATGGGAATCCTCGCTTCCTACGCCATGGACCGATGATCGACAATTTGATGATTGCGAACGCCTGCATGCATTGCGTGGACCCGGTGTGCATGATCGGGTGTCCTACGGGTGCGATCCACCGTAGCAGCTTTGGTGGAGAAGTCATCATCAACCCCGCCACCTGCATCGGATGCGGCACCTGTGCCGCGAATTGCCCGTATGACTCGATCCGTATGGTCGAGCTAAGATCAAGCACAGGCGAGTTTCTGGTGGATGAAGAGTATCAACCCCTTCTGAAAGCCACCAAGTGTGACTTGTGCGTCGAGCAAACCAGCGGCCCCGCCTGTCAGAACGCTTGTCCACACGATGCGCTCAGCCGTACGGATTTAACCCATGTAACCTCACTTACTAAGTGGCTAAAAAGGAAATAGTGCTCGCCCGGCGGAGGTATGTTAGCGTCTTGATGACTACTCTGTCAGTCGTCGGGTTGCTGATAGCCTATATTAAATACGCTCCTTTGTATCCACACCACGCCTACCTGAGCGGTTGGGTGCTGTTCGCAGCAATGTTGTTTCTAACCTTTTTTAACCTCCGTAAGCGGATCCCTTTCCTGCGCATCGGCAGCACCAGCTTCTGGTTGCAACTGCATCTCTATGTGGGAGTATTCTCAGGTGTGTTGTTTTTCGTGCATATCGGGTGGTCATGGCCCGCGGGGATTTTTCATCAACTGCTCGCGTGGTGCTACGTGGTGGTGTTTGTGACGGGAGTGCTCGGATTATGGATCAGTCGCACATTTCCACGGATGCTCACGATCGCCGGATATGAAACTCCTTTCGAGCGAATCCCGTATGCCCGAAGCAACCTGCGTGGCGAAGCCGAAGCACTTGTATTGACAGGTGTGGATGGCCAGACATCCCCTGTCATCGCGGAATTTTATTCTAAAACACTCGGCATGTTTTTTACTAAGCCGTGCAACCGGTGGGCGCACCTGCGGCAGTCACGCGCACCGCAAGCCGCTCACGTTTCCCAGTTCGATGAAGTGCGGAGATATGCAAAAAAAGGCGAGGGTGAAATGCTGGAAAAACTGGGGGATCTCGTCGCCCGGAAGCACCTGCTCGATTACCAATATTCGTTGCAGTCCGCGCTGCGACTCTGGCTATTCGCCCACATTCCTCTCAGCTATTCCCTGCTGATTTTTAGCGTGCTGCATATCATCATCGTTTACGCGTTTTCAGGTTCTTCATCATGAAAGCCAATCCACAATCCTCTGTATTTCCCTCAATGGAGTATGTGCGGCCCAATCTGAATTGGGAGTGTGGCCATCTCTGCGAGGGTTGCCCTTGCCGGATCGGGCCATCACCCAAGGGCGAGTGTCGGGCAACCTACGAATGCACCCCTCGGCTGGACATAAAACCAGGAGAGCTTAAGGGCCACTGGACCTGCACCCGCCCGCGATCGGGCGGCGGCAAGTGCGATAACGGCCCGCGGCCAGATGGCACTTGCTGCAAGGCGATCCCCAAATGCCAACCGCGCCGATCCCTTCGATCCATCCGGAAGCGAGTGCTTGCGTTCACTATCATCGCCAGTTTTCTCGCTTTGTTCATCTGCCTGAGTCGAGGAATGCGGTATAATTTCATCAATCCCGGACCTCTATCCAGCGTTCACGCAAGCTCCGCCTTTGTAGATAGTTACTTGAAGTTGCCGGGCGATGCTCATCGGGAGTTGTCGGCTGAGATCAGTCGTTGCGCCGCTTGTCACGAGGGCGCAAGGGAGGGCGCGGCATCTTGGAACTCCATGGCCTACGATGCCTTCAAGCACGGACTCGCTCCCGCCAAATTGATCAAGAAAGGACCGCTCGAAACCTCCGCGATGGATGATAACTGCTTGGCCTGCCACCAAGGTAAGAAGTTTCACCAACCGAACATGGCGGCTCAATTCTCATGCTCCGAATGTCACAAAGAACATCAGGGCAGCGGATACATGCCGAAAGTGAATAGTGCTTCCTGCGTGTCATGCCATGGTTCCGCCGAACTCATGGCCGCATCCGGGGAAATCGGCGCGAAGACCGACCCACACGCATTTCCATCGCCCGCTCGCACCGCCGAGCGGAAGTTCCAAGCGCGCGCACGCCCGGCAAAAGGCTACACAAATGTTATCACCGCGTTTGATACCGATCACCCCGAGTTCCGGCAGTTACGGGACGGTGTTCGCGATGAAAACTCGCTGAAATTCAACCACGCGGTCCACCTGCGGACGGGGAAAATCCCAAGGGTGCTCATTTGTAATGACTGCCACGAGCGCGACGGCGTGGGCGAATACCAACGGCCGATCACCTACGAGAAAAATTGTATCGAATGCCATACTCTACAATTCGATCCCAACACCCCCGCTGACAAAAATAAACCCGGCATCTATTTGCCGCATGGCGATCCCTATTACGTTCGTGCCTACCTGCGCAGCCTCAACATTCAATACGAGGAGTATGGCCGCAGCCATGAAGGCATTTCGCGTCGGGATGACCTCATCAAATACGTGCTGGAAAAAAGGGGCGGCATCGAAAAACTCTACCAAAGCGGTGAGAATCTGGAACGCGCGGTATTTTTTGCGAACTATCGGAAGGAGATCCCCGGTGGACTTCGGGCACAATTTCCGGGTTGCGCGACCTGCCATGAGGTGTCGGAACCCCAGAGTGACAATGCGACTCCCGTGATCAAGAAGGTCTCAACGCCCGACCGGTGGTTGGTGCTTGGAAAATTCAACCACGACAAACACCAGAAGGATCTGACCGGCATTGATCTGACCTGCCTGGATTGCCACAAGGTGAGGAACAGTGAACTCACGAGCGATCTCAATCTCCCGTCGATCAAGTCTTGCGTGGAGTGTCACAGTCCCAAGGGAGGAATCGATAACCGCTGCACCTCCTGTCATACCTATCACAACAGCGAGCCGGGCGCACTTTCCAAATAAAGCATCCGCTCAGAACTGTTCGGCATGCTAGGTGCTGATGCGGAGAAAGTCTGGAATTTTTCAAACAAACACTCGTACTGTTAGATTGTCCGTGATTTCATCGGCCCGTGGCGGATTCCAAACCTCTCATCGATGAGAAAAAGCTCTCCTGTTGGAAGCTGCTAGATGATTTCC
>JAYVNM010000022.1:0-49390 GCA_043758445.1 Akkermansiaceae bacterium
GTTATCGCAGCTTCGATCTGCTTCAAGTATCTCTATATCACACGCTTGGAGATCTACCCGAACCCAAGTTCACCCACAGATTTTGCTGAAGAGCCAAAATATCTTTGAACGGACGGAACGAAAGAAGCCGAAATCAGCTAAACTGTTACGAATTTCCTCCTCAATAAAAGGGGTCAGGTGTTGCATTTCAACATTCTAACAATACGGCTAATTTTCCACTTCCCAATGCTCCTGAGAGTTGTATTATTTAAACCAAAAATTTCATATGAAATAATTAGTATGACTCCAATCTGTCATTTTCTCCGCCTGTCATCTCAGCCATACGGATTTCAAATAGGGTTCATCCGTGAAATCCGCAGGCATATCCGCGTGGCGCGCGCTCATTGGGCGGCGGATGGCATTGCGAAGCTGGCATTGGAAATCATTGAGCGGCAGGTGGCGGCAGTTGGTGGAGCAGAGCAGCCAGCCATCGGGTGTTAGGAGGTCGGCGGCGAGGGCGGCGAGTTCGCCGAAATTTTCCTCCACCCGGAAGACCTTGCCTTTTTCATCGCGCGAGAAGGTCGGTGGATCGAGAATGATGCCGTCGAAGGTGCGGCCCTGTTTCGCGAAGCGGCGGAGCCAGTGGAAGGTGTCGCCCTTGCAGAAATGATGGGCGGCGGGGTCGATGCCGTTGTGTGTTAGATTGCGTTTCGCCCAATCGAGATAGGGCTGTGACAAATCGAGCGTCGTCGTTTCCGCGCCAGCCATGGCGGCGGCGACGGAGAAGGCCCCGGTGTAGGCGAAGGTGTTGAGCAGGCGTTTCCCCGGAGCCATGAGTCGCCGGACCGCCGCGCGGTTGTCGCGCTGATCGAGGAAGATGCCCTGAGAGTAGCCGGATTGGAATGAAATTTCAAACAGGATGCCGTTTTCCCGGATGAGAAACGGCGCGGCCACCGCCGGTCCTGATAGATGGATGGGCGACTCTTTCTGGTGTCGATCCAAGCGTTTCCAATAACAGGAAACACCTTGGTCGCGGAGCCATTCATGGACCTGCGGTGCGATCTGATCTGCGGTGGTTGAGACCAGCCAGCGGTCGCCGTAGGATTCCAGAATCAAGCCGGGTAATCCATCGCCCGCGCCATCGACGAGGCGGATGGCGTCGGTTTCCGGGGTGAGCAAATGGATGCGCCGGTCGAGGGCCGCTTGAAGCAGATGATGCATGACAGCGGGGGGGTCACGGCAAGGTGAATCTACCCCAGATCGTCTCGGTGTAACCGGAGATGGATGACATGCTTTGATAATATCCCGATTTCGGTTTAAGGAAATACAGGGTGATCGTGTCTTGGTCGTTCGAGCTGCTGTAGTTGATGAAGGTTTCCCCGCCACTGACGGTCTTGTTATTCACCACGCTGCTTTTGATGTTGTAGGTATAACCGGCGGCTCTCGTGCCGGTCGGATTGGTCACATTGACATGGGGATTCACCAAGATGGTGAGGGAGGATTTATCCTGCGACCCGGCGGGATAAAGGTTCAATTGGTCAGTCGCCTTTTCGGTTAGATTGATGATTTGTCCCTGACTGAGGGTGGCTATCGGGGCGATCACCGTGCCGGTTGGGATCACCCATTTCAACTGATCGGAAAAATTTCCAGCGATGAGATTTTTTGTCCCGACGCCGGGAATGAAGAGGACGTTTCTCCAGCCGACAGCGGTGTATTCCACGATGGCGATGGTGAAATAGTAATTGCCCGAAATACTTGGGATATAGGAATGCGTCCGCACGGAAAAATCATGGAACTCGCTGCCGCCGTTGATTTGGCCGAGTGTGTATTCGCCGACGTTGTAGGCGGTGCTGGTAGTGGGCGCGGTGGGCGGGTATTGATAGGGCGAGGCCCAGAGCACCATTTTGATCGTTCCCGAGGTGCCAGCGGAGTGGTTCACGAGGCCACCAACAAGGCTGAATGTGAGCCGCGGTTCGGTGATTTTCCATGATAAACTGCCGGTTAGCTCGAAGACTGAGGCATCCGCCTTGGCCAGTGCGAGGATCAACGCGAGCACGCAACAGAGAATTTTCATGGGGACTCTATCGATTCCGCCAGGCGAGATGTCAAGCGGAAGACTGCGGAATTTCCGTCACTGCCGGGATTGCCATGAGCTGGATTCCTCCTACCATCCGTCACGAAATGTGCGCCATCCACGAAACCCTCGCCGCCGCAGTTGCCAATGGCAGCCTGCTTCCCGCCGCTGAAAAAAACATCACCGCCCTGCTCGGCGGCACCACCAGCGCCATCGCCCCGCTGGCGATCCAGGAGCTGGTCACCGCAGGGGCTTGGGCGGAACTCAACGACCGCTTTTTCAAGACCCTCGTTTTTGGTACCGGTGGCCTGCGCGGACGGACCATCGGCAGCATCGTCACCCAAGCCGAGCAAGGGGCCGGCGGCCCTAACGGTCGCCCCGAGCATCCCTGCACCGGCACGGCGACAATGAATTATTACAACCTCAGCCGCGCCGTGCGCGGGCTCATCGCCTACGCGAAACAATGCGCCGGACCCGACCGCAAGGCGGTGCTGGTGTTCGCCCATGACACCCGCCATTTCTCCCGGGATTTCGCCGAATTCTGCGCCAAGGTCAGCGCCGATCTCGGCTGCGACGCCTATCTCTTCGAAGGCCCGCGCTCGACGCCCCAGCTCTCGTTCGCGGTGCGCCAGCTTCACGCCGATGCGGGCGTGGTCATCACCGCCAGCCACAATCCGCCCCACGACAACGGCTTCAAGGCTTACTTCAACGACGGTGCGCAAATCGTCGATGCCCACGCCGATGGTATCGTCCGTGAGGTCAACGCTATCTCTAGCGAGTTTTACGAAATCCTCCCCGCCACGGAGCGTGGCACGATCACCATTCTCGGCGCGGAAATGGATGCACTCTACGTGGCCCGGCTCAAGACCCTGCTGCTGCAACCTTCGTTGTTAGAAGGTGCCTCCACCAAAATCGTCTTCACCAACCTCCACGGCACCGGTGGCCATATCAACGTGCCGATGCTCCGCGATTTCGGCTTCGAAGTCCTCACCGTCCCCGAGCAGGACGTACAGGACGGCCGTTTCCCCACCGTGGAATCGCCGAATCCGGAAAACGGTCCGGCCCTGAAAATGGCCATCGACCTCGCGGAGAAATCCGGCGCGGAAATCGTCATCGGCACCGATCCCGACGCCGACCGCATGGGCGTGGCTGTCCGCGATGCCGCCGGGAAAATGGTGCTTCTAACGGGAAATCAAATCGGCTCGCTGATGGCGTGGTATCGTTTGAAAACCTGCTTCGAACTCGGCTGGCTCACCAACGCCAACCGCAACCGCGCCCTGCTCATCAAAACCTTCGTCACTACCGAACTCCAGCACGCCATCGCCGATGGCTTCGGCGTCGGCCTCATCGACACCCTCACCGGCTTCAAATACATCGCCGCGAAACTCCGCAAATACGAAGAAGCCATCCCCGCCGACAAGAAGGGCGACTACCGCTCGCTCACCGAAGCCCAGACCCGCGCCCTGCGGCTGGAATACTCCCGCTTCTTCGTCTTCGGCGGCGAGGAAAGCTACGGCTACCTCGGCTCGGATGCCGTCCGCGACAAGGATGCCAACGGGGCCACCCTGATGTTCGCCGAGGTCGCCGCCTACGCGAAATCCGTCGGCAAAACCCTGCCTGCGCTGATGAACGACATCTACACCGAGTTCGGCTACTATCTGGAAATCGGCAAATCCCTCGTCATGGAAGGCGCGGACGGCGCGGTGAAAATCCAAGCGCTTGCCAATTCCTATGCGGAAAACCCACCCACCGAGGTCGATGGCTCCGCCGTCCTCCGCATCCGCGATTTCGCCAAGCAAGACCTCTTCGACCAAGAAGGCGATCTGCTACCCAAGGAAAAAATGCTCTTCGTCGATCTCGCCGATGGCCGCGCCTTCGCCGTCCGCCCCTCCGGCACCGAGCCAAAAATCAAATACTACCTCTTCGGCAAGCACGCCCCCGGCGGCGATCTGACTGCTGCGAAGGACTCCGTGAAATCCAGCCTCGCCACCCTCTGGAGTTGGATCGACGCAGACGCCGCAAAGCGCTAAAACGGACCGCGCAAATTCATTTCGCCCGCGAAGCGGGGTGTTCATGAAATGCGTTGTCATACCCATGTGGCGCGTAAGCGGAGCGCACCTCGTGTGAATCCGGTTCCGTGCTCCCGAATGGAGTTACCCTATCGGTCAGCCGCTTGATTCCCACTGGACAAGGAGACAGCAATCTGTCAACTAGGGAAAGCGAACTGACACAGCTATTTACTGAAAATGAATGAAACATGCAAAATAACAGAACGTGTGAATCCGCGAGGATTGACTCCATTTACAGAGCCCATTTAGCGTTTTCACGGAGTCAGTCCCCCCAAAAAAATTAACAGTAGAATCCTCAAATGCTAAAGATCATATTATGCCTCGTTGGAGTTGGAATAATTTTTTTTATGTACGTATTCTCGTCCGATTCGAGAGGGGTGGCTGTAAATAGCCAAGGAATGCCAAACGGATTGATGGCTTCGTTTAGAAAATCATTACAAGGTGCCCACTTTAATGAAGATCAAATTACTGAGATTAAATTGAAGCTGAAAGATACGAATTACAAACTCGCGTTAAAAGTTGCAGATTTCAATGGTTTAGAAAACTTGAGACGGCAGTATTACGGCAACATAAAGTCTCGTAATCCCACTGATTTGCGTAGCGAGGCTGGAATCCTTGAAAGCAAGGATTCTTTGCAACGCGAAATTCAGGACCTTACTAAAATAGTTGAAGATATGGAAATCAGGCTAGCAGCTGTCCAATCAAAGACCCAAGGATAGGCGAACATTACCTGACTAACAAGCATTGCCGGCAGTAACAGTAACAGTCATATAGGATCAGTAACAGTCTTACAGTAAGGCCAAGTGCCCTGACCGTGACCGATAGGAGAACGATAATTTTCAGCGTCAGGCGATTTTTCATTCTGGAAATCATGATCCTACGGCCCGCCTTGGTAAAAAATTTAAGAATTCGGCGAAGTGAATTGTTGGGAGGCTCTAAATGTGGGATATCAAGCATTTCCCCCTTGACCTTTTCCCCACACAAACCATAGTTTCCCCATGGCAAAGGAATTCACCATACGCCCCGATACCAAAGGCCGCATCACCTTGGGCGAGCTGGCGCGTGGAGTCAGCAGTTTCCACGCGACCACGGATGAAAGGGGCCGCATCATCCTGGAACCCTACATGGAAATTCCAGCCAATGAAAAATGGCTGTTCGACAACAAGCCCGCTCTAACATCTGTGAAGAAGGGACTGGACCAAGCAACCCAAGGTCGGGTGAAATCGCGGGGCAGTTTCGCTAAGTTCGCCAACGCCGAAATCGACTGAGTCGTGACATTCGAACTGCTATTCACGGAACAAGCGGATGCCGACCTGAACGCGCTTGAGGACGACGCCAGTCTGGCGAAACGCCTCAAGGCGGTACGAAAAGCGCTGGGGTTATTGGAAACAAATCCTCGCCATCCGGGGCTCAATACCCACAAATTCAGTTCGCTCAAAGGACCTGCGGGAGAAGAGATCTTCGCGCTCTATGCTGAAAACAAGACCCCCGCCGCATGGCGGATTTTTTGGTATTACGGCCCAAACAAAAAACAGATCACGATCCTCACCATTACGCCTCATCCCTGAGCGTGTTTCTTGAATGATTGCGTGAAAATTGCGATTCCCCACCTGATTTAAGGTTTGCCCGGTTTGCGTGATCGGTGACTCTGTGGCGGATGCTAAAGCCGACGATGAAACAGGCCGCGTTGAAATGCCACGAGGTATTTCGCGAGGCGCTGGTGCGGTGGTTTTCTAACAATGGAAAGGACTACCCATGGCGACGGACTCGCGAGCCGTATGCGATCCTAATTTCCGAGGTGATGCTCCAGCAGACGCAGATCGCAACGGTGCTCGGGCGCGGATTCTACCTGCGGTTTCTGGAGACCTTCCCAGATGTGACGGCGCTGGCGGCGGCGGATGACGAGCGATTGTTGAAGGCGTGGGAGGGGTTGGGTTACTATCGGCGGGTACGGATGCTGCGGGAAACGGCGCGGGCGGTGACCGCGGGACACGGGGGGATTTTCCCGTTAGAGATGGCGGATTTGATGAAACTACCGGGCATCGGACGCTACACGGCAGGGGCGTTGCGGGCCTTTGCTTTTGATCTGCCGTCAGCGGTGGTGGATGGCAATGTCGCGCGGGTGCTCGCGCGGCTGATGGATTTTTCCGCGCCGGTGGATGATACCGCAGGACACAAGCAGCTTTGGGCCTGGGCGGAAATGCTAGCGGACCCGGCCCGCCCGCGAGTTTACAACTCCGCGCTGATGGAACTGGGGCAAACGATTTGTCGTCCGGGCGTGCCGGATTGCCTGGGCTGTCCGGTGGCTGGATTTTGCCAAACTCGTGAGCCAGCAGCACTACCGGTGAAGCGCCAGCAGCCAGCCATCACCGCCATCGACGAGCACGCGTTGTGGCTACGGGATGGCAGCGGCAGACTCTTGCTCCACCGCGAGGCGGGAAGCCGGCGGACCGGATTGTGGAAACTGCCGACGCGTGAAGCGGCGGAAATTTCCAGCCTCCCCGTCCTCACTGAGCAGCGCTACTCGATCACGCGCTACCGGGTAACACTGCGGGTGCATGACGGCGCGGGATTGGGGGAAAATTTCCACCCGCAGGCCGACGAAGTCTGGCAGGCGGCGGATGCGGTGGGCGGACTGGCGATGCCCTCGCCATTCCGCAAGGTGATCGAGCGATTGTCGGGGGAATTTTGAAATCAGGTGTGACGGATGCCTCGGCCTGTGCTTTGGTCCGTGCGGGATGGGAAAATTTGTTCGGTTGCCAGGTCTGTTGCTGTTAGGGTGGCTGTGTCAGGCGTGTGCGGTCTCTCCTCCTCCCGATCCCGTGGCTCCCTCCCGGTCAACCCGCCAGATCGTCACGGAGCGCGTGAGTGCCGTCGTGGTGACGGATCGTAACAGCCTCGATCATTGGGTGAACCGGAATTTCTCGACCTCGCAATCACCCGGCGATGCCGACGGCGGATCGGCGGCTCCGATCACCCCGGATGGCTATTTTCTCACCGCCGACCATGTGCTGGCGCGGATGGCCGGACGGAATGTTTTTCTCATTTACGGCCAAGGCGGGCGGCTGACTCCAGCCAAGGCCAAGGTCGTCTGGCGTTCGGAATCGGCGGATCTGGCCTTGCTGCATATTCCGGTCAAGACCCCCTACTACTATCATTGGACGCCACCGGAACGTTGGCTGGCGGCGGGAAATGCGGTGATCCACGGCGGCATTTCTACCGGCTTCAAATCCGGCGATGGCAAGCTTGGCACCGCGCTGGCCCCCGAGCACACGCTCACGGGCAACCGGCGATTCAAGATCGACATCCCGCTCCAGCCCGGCGACAGCGGCGGGCCGGTGGTGGATGCCTATGGCCGCTTGGTCGGCATCAATTCTGCCGTGGAATTCCTGGTGCCGATGGAGACCGCGTTTTTCGTCGATTCCGAGGGGAACCGTCCGAATACCCGGCACATCGAGAGCCTCATCCGCAACGATCGCGCACGAAATAGCGGACGGAACCCAGGCGTAGAGTGATCCGTGATGTCCCGGTTTGAGAAAATCTTGTTGCTCGCCCCGGCCTTCGTGGGCATCTGGCTGTGTGCATGCACACCTGTCGATCACGACTGGCTCATGAATAGTATCTCCTCTGTGGCGGCGAAGAACCAGATCATGCTGGTGGAAACAGAGCCGTCATCCTTTGGCTACCTCCGCCTGAAGACCCAGTGCCAGACATTTCCTGAACTGGCAATATTCGTCACCACGCATGGCGTGCCGGATTTTCTGGCAGAAACGGGGAGCTCGGACCACCGCTATCTGATCTTATACTACTTGAAGGTCCGCCACGCCTTTGTCTGTCACAGCCGGGCAGGAAACAGCCGCGAGGTCGAGTTCGCCGGGCCCTACCCGATCACCGAGCGCGAATTCCATCTGCTAAATGGATTCAAGCACGATCCCTAATCGGCAGGCGGTGAAAAGGTAAGCCAAGGTAAAATAAAACTTTCCAACTTAGTTCTTGCGTTACCCCTCCGCCGGGATAAATTTGTGGCAGTCCTTTCGGTTTAAAGCCGAGGTGGACATACTAACCGGGCGTTCGCCCAAACCCATACATAAACAATAAATAGATAGCATAAATATATGAAAACAAACTATAAAATGAATCGTGGTTTCACCTTGGTGGAACTCCTTGTCGTCATCGTCATCATCGCCGCGCTCGCCGGTCTCACCGCTCCCATGGTGATCCGTCAACGCAAGAAAGCCGACCAAACCGAGGCCGTGAACAACGCCCGCCAAATCGGCATCGCCATGATTGAGTTTGAGAACGAGTACGGAACCTTCCCGGATAACGCCACCGCCGCTGCGGTTGCTACTGCGACCGGTAATCCCGCAATCAATGGAACTTCCGCCAACTCGAAGTTTCAACAAATGATCAGCGCGGGTATTGCACAATCGGAAACGATGTTTTATTGCAAAACGTCGTTCACGAAAAAGCCGGATGGTGTGATCAGCCCGATTGATACCAAAGCCTGTGAGGCGGGTGAAGCTGGCTTCGCCTACATCGCAAACGGCACTAATGGCCTGTCCACCGCTGGCAATCCAAGTCGTCCCCTCATCGCCGCACCCATCATGAGTGGCGCAACGGATGGCACCTTTGATGCCGCATATTATGACGGTAAGGCTGTGGTCCTGAAAATGGACAGCAGCGTCACCTCGCTCAACATCAGCATCACCGATAAGAAAGTGCAAAACGGCGGCACCGATCTCCTCACTCCTGGCGCGACCACCGTGTGGGGAACTGGCGTCACACCGACCATCATCGCTCCGACTCCTAAGTAATCGGTTCTGATTCCATCATTCAACCAACCGGGAGGTCCATCGTGGCTTCCCGGTTTTTTTGTTGCCCGGTGGGAATTCCTGAGCGAAGGCAGACGATCCACTTCGCCATGTCAGATTCAGAAAGCAAACCAACACGAGCATTTTTGCCCTATCCCGTCTCCACGCTCAGCCCGCCGATCATCCCAAACGATCTGACCTCGTTCAAATCCCGGGGCATTTCCCAAGTCGAGCGCGAGCTCCAGCAAAAACTGCGGGAAATCCGGGAAACCTACCTCGCCACCATCGACCATTTCAATTGGAATAAACTGGTCTATGAGGCGGAAATTCAGTTCGAACCGATCGTCGGCGGAATCTATCATTTGTATGAAACGCGCGGTCGGCGGATGCTCTCGATGATATCCCCGGAGGAATGGTCGCAGAAACATCTCGCTAGCGTGCGACTCGACATGGACCGGCAGTGGAAAATCCTTCAAACCGGCGCTGGCGTGGATTCCCGCACGCTCTTCGGCAGCGAGGAAATCTAGCCGTCCGCACCGCGAGCCTTGCTAGTTTATCATGGCCGCCTAGCGTGACGGCTGTGAACGCTGCATTTCCTGTTTCCCCGCCCCGGGCCTGGGCGGAGATCGACCTTGGGGCCTTGAAAAAAAACCTGACGGTCGCACGCGAGGCCTGCACCGGCGCACTGATGGCGGTGGTAAAGGCAGGTGCTTACGGCCATGGCCTGGAGGAAATCGCCAAGACTTTGGCCGGGGAGGACATCGTTTTTTTCGGCGTCGCCAATGTCGGAGAGGCCCGCCGCATCCGCAACGCGGGAGTGCTAACGCCGATCTACCTGCTCGGCGCGACCTGGGCGGAAGAGCGTGCGGAAATAGTCGCCAATGACTGGACGCCCTGCATTTCCTCGCTCGCCGAGGCGGAACAATTCAACCGTCTGGCCGCCGCTCAGGGCAAGCGGCTCAAAGTCCACCTCGCCGTCGATACCGGCATGGGTCGCGGCGGCTTCGTGGCAGATGAATTGGTAAATGCTCTACAGCGCTTGGAATCGTTAGGAAGTCTAGAGCTTGAGGGCATCGGCTCACACCTGCCCTCGGCGGATGAGGATGAGGCGTTCACGAAAAGCCAATTCGCCCGCTTTCGGTCGATCATTGGCGAGCTCGGCGGGCCAGCGCGTTTCAAATGGGTCCATCTTTCCAATAGCGCTGGTCTGTTAGGCTATGACCAGGGGGTCTGCAATCTGACACGTCCGGGCTTGATGTTATACGGCGTCTCGCCACTGCCGGAATTTCAGGGAAAACTGAGTACGGTGATGACCTTGAAATCCCGCGTCACCCTAGTACGGACCCTGCCCGTCGGCCATGGCGTTTCCTATGGCCGGCAATTCGTCACCACCCAACCGACTCGGGTCGCGACCGTTGGCATCGGTTACGGCGATGGCTACCCGCGCCATGTTTCGGGAAATGGCGCGGCGGTCTGGCTGCGCGGGCGGCGGTTTCCCATCCTCGGCCGCGTGACGATGGATCAACTCATGATCGACGTGACCGGTGCAGCGGAAGTGATGGAAGGCGATGAGGTCGAAATCTTCGGCTCTCACATCCCGGTGGCTGAAATCGCGGAGAAAGCAGGCACCATCGTCTGGGAAATTTTCACCTGCATCACGCCTCGAGTGCTGAGATGCTATGTTTGAAGGGGTTGATAGGGGATAGGGGATAGGGGATTGGGGATTGGGGATAGGGGATTGGGGATTGGGGATTGGGGATTGGGGATTGGGGATTGGGGATTGGCGCTTCAAAATAGAACACCCGATCCTCAATGAAGAGGACCGGGTGCTGTTGAAAAGCTGTGTGTGAAAGCGGGGGATCAATCCCAGCCGCCGCCGCCACCGCCGCCGCCGCCTTTATAGCCGCCGCCGCCACCGCCGCCTTTGTAGCCGCCGCCGCCACGACGATCCCCGCCGCCGCCGCGTCGATCTCCGCCGCCACCGCCGCCACCGCCGTAGCCACCGCCGCCGCCGCCACCGCCGCCACCGCCGCCGCCGCCACCACGGCGTTCACCGCCGCCGCCACCACCGCCACCTAGACGGAAGCCGCCGGGCTTGGATTCCTTAGGTTCCGAGGCATTCACGCGAAGCGCGCGGCCTTGATAGTCGTAACCATTGAGAGCCTCGATTGAAGCATTCAGTTGGCCCTGGTCGCCTAGCGTCACGAAGGCAAATCCCTTGGATCGGCCCGTTTCGCGGTCGGTGATGATTTTAACCCGTTCAACAGGTCCGTAAGCGGCGAAGAGGCCAGTGATGTCTTCTTCCGTAGCAGTGTAGGGCAGGTTGCCCACGTAGATGTCCATTTTTCTCGATTCTTATCACGCCATCACATGCAACGCTTCCTGAGACCATGGCGTAAACGACCAGACGAAGCGCGTCCAACTGCGAAATTGCAAAATGAACGCTGTGTCTTTACCGTTCTGTTGCCGGGTTGGCAAGGATTGATTTTTCGGAAGTGACATTCCGCTTGTCGGGGCGGGACGGATTTGGGAGAGTCCTAACGATGACAACAGATCCCTACGCCACGCCCGCGATGAATTTGTCGCCGACCTACTCCGCCGAGGGGGCCATTTCCCAAGGCGTGCTGGCCCAACTCGCGGGGACGAAGCCGTGGGTAAGGTTCTTCTCTGTGATGATGTTCATCGGCGCGGGGTTGATGTTGGTGGTTGCCGCATTTATGTTACTGATCGGAAGCGTGGGCACTTTCGCTGGCCAGAAAAATGCGATGCCTGCGGGTGCGATGATGGGGATCGCGATTGTCTATGCGCTTTTAGCCTTCGTTTACATATACCCCGCGCTGAAGCTGTGGAAATATGCGAGCGGCATCGGCGCATTGTTGATTTCCGGGAGAATGATGGATCTGGAAAGTGCCTTGAGCCAGCAGCGGTCGTTTTGGAAATTTCTCGGCATCATGATGATCGCGATCTTCGTGCTGTATGCCGTGATTTTCATCGGATTGCTCGCGTTCGGCGGCTTCGCGGCGATGAAGGCGCAGGGACACTGAGCGGAGTGCATCCGGCGGTTTGGTGGAAATCAGGAAATGGAAGAGCCGCTGTGATGAAGAATGTTAGGCAAATGCTTTCGATGGTATTTCTGCTCGCGTCGCTGGGCTTGTTCGTGGCGTTTCATTTCCTGCCGTGGACTTCTCATAATGAAGAATGGGGGTGGCACGCCTGGCTAGAATTGAGGGATGTGATCGAGAATCCGAAAAGCTTGGATGCAACGGACGCCGTGCTCAACGCCTGTTTTCTGAATTTCTCATTGCTGATCGTGGTATCGCCCTTTTTGAAGAAGGTCTTGAGCAAATCGCCATGGGCATGGTGGGGCGCGGTGATTTTTAGCGGGCTGGCAGGGGTGGGGTTCTGGGCCATGTATTTAATCGGAGTGATGCACTATGGCTATGATTTCAAACATCAGGGCGTCGGCCTCTGGTGCCTGCAGTTCGCGCCGGTTTTTAATTTCATCGGGCTGCTTCTCGCGCGGCGGAAATTTCCTGAATCCTGTGTAATCGCGGTCTGAAACGCAGCGGTGGGCGGATTTTGCTGAAAATGCGCGGCTTTGGCCTTGCCATCACGGAATCGGCCACTAGTTTCGGCGTTCGTTTTTCTTTCTACTGGCAGACGGTTGGCGCCCCGGTGTCTGTCAGTTTTACTTTCCGGGGCAATCTCAGGAAGGAAACGCAACCAACAACACAACCCCAAACCAGATACCATTATGGCTTACGCATGTGCGGAACCCACCAACCAGGAACTTAACGACCTGATCGACTCCAAATTCCGCGAATTCCGCGAAGGATCGATTGTCAAAGGCACGATTCTCGAAATCCGCCCCCAAGTCGTGCTAGTCGATATCGGCTACAAATCCGAAGGCGCCATCCCATCGAACGAGTTCGAGGATGAGGAAATTGAAATCGGCGACGAGATCGAAGTGCTGCTCGAAAAACTTGAAAACGACGAGGGCATGGTTGTCCTCTCGAAAGAAAAGGCCGCCCACAAACAAAACTGGGAAAAGATCGTCAAAGTCTTCCAAGACGGCGGTCTCGTTCGCGGCAAGGTCAAGGCAGTCGTCAAAGGCGGACTCACCGTCAATGTCGGCGTCGAAGCCTTCCTGCCGGGTTCGCAAGTGGACATCATTCCACCGAAAGACCTCAACGAATACGTCGGCAACGTTTACGAATTCAAAATCGTCAAAATCAACGACGAGCGGAAAAATATCGTCATTTCCCGCCGCGAAGTCATCGAAGCCGAGCGCTCCGAGCAACGCCAGACCTTCCTCCAATCGGTCAAAATCGGCGACAAGGTCACTGGCGCGATCAAGAACATCACCGACTTCGGTGCCTTCGTCGATCTCGCGGGTATGGACGGCTTGCTTCACATCACCGACATGTCGTGGGGCCGCATCAACCACCCTTCCGAGCTGCTTCACATCGGCCAATCCGTGGATGTCGTCATCCTCGACGTGGACCGCGAGAAAGAGCGCGTTTCGCTCGGCCTCAAGCAAACCTCCGAGAACCCATGGGAAGACATCGAGCGGAAATACCCGATCGGTCACAACGTCAAGGGCCGCGTCACCAAACTGCTGCCTTATGGCGCATTTATCGAAATCGAAAAAGGCGTCGAAGGCCTCGTCCACGTTTCCGAACTCTCCTGGGTCAAGCGCATCACGCGCCCATCCGACGTGTTGGAAATCGGTCAGGAAATTAAGGCCGTCGTCCTCGGCATCAGCATCGAGGAGCAGAAAATCTCGCTCGGCGTGCGTCAGCTTGATTCCAACCCATGGGATGAAATCGAAATGCGCTATCCAGTGGGTGCCACCATCAAGGGCCCGGTTAGAAACCTCACCGCTTACGGTGCGTTCGTGGAGCTCGAAGAAGGCATCGACGGCATGATCCACGTCTCGGACATGTCCTGGACCCGCAAGATCAACCACCCATCGGAAGTTCTCAAAAAGAACGACGAAGTGGAAGCCATCGTGCTCGCCATCGACAAGGCCAACCAACGCGTTTCCCTCGGCATCAAACAAACCGAAGGCGATCCATGGAGCCTCATCGACAACCGCTTCAAGGTCGGCGACCTCGTCAAGGGCACCGTCGCCAAGATCGCTTCCTTCGGCGCCTTCATCAGCCTCGACGGTGACATCGACGGCCTCATCCACATTTCGCAACTCAGCGAAGACCACGTGGAGAAGGTCAAAGACATCATCAAGGTCGGCGAAGAGATCGAAGCCCGCGTCATCAAGGTGGACAAGGTCGAGCGTCGCATCGGACTTTCCATCAAGGCCGTTGGTTATTCCGACGATCAATTGAAAAAGGAAAGCGCCAGCTTCGAGAGCCTCCGCCCATCCTCCGAGATGGTCGGCCTCGAGCAAGCGTTCAACCTCGCCGCCGCCGCCTCCGAAGACTGGAGCCCAGGTCAGGAAGACTAAACTCAAGGAGCGCAGGCGTCTCGCCCGCGCCTCTCAATCCGCAAGCCGGACGGGAAACCCCGTCCGGCTTTTTCGTTGTAGCGGGCGATCATCGGTCGCCGCTAACCAATCACCACCTTGGCCGCACGCAGTCCAACACACTCGAAGCCCTTCAGGGAAATATCTGGTCATCCCGACGTCTGAGCACTCAGATTTTTGAGAAACACCACCCGTTGCCAGGGGTTAGAAAAACCTGCCGGCCTTTAGTGATGGAAGCCAGTCACCTACCTAGATCAGGCGCCGCGCAAAATCCTTTGCCCTTGGCGGATGTAAGTCACGCTTGACCAGAGCGTGAAAATGGCCGCCGGGATGCATGGATAAACGGGTGATAGAGATACCACTCGGAGCATCACCCAGCCGAGCGCAAACATCTGCGTGACCGTACAAACTTTACCCGTCCAGTGCGGCACGATTTTCACGCTGCGGTGGTGGCAATACAACACCTTGATGCCTCCCAAAATGATGCAGTCCCGCAGCACCACGATGACTGCGAACCACAGTGGCAACCGCCAACTCGGCGCACCCCAATCCACGAACGTGAGCGTGATGACGCCCGTGAGCAGTAGCGCCTTGTCGGCGATGGGATCGATGAAGGCACCGAATTCCGAACATTGGTTGAACTTTCGCGCGATCCAGCCATCCAGCCCATCGGTCGCCGCAGCGGTGACAAAGACGCCAAGCGCCCACCAGCGCAAGACCTCGGACTGCTCTGATTTTGCGGTATAGCCGTAGTAACAGGCCAGGAAGGCAAATACGGGGACTAGGCCGATCCGGGTGATAGTGATTTTGCTGGCGAACGTCACACGTGAAATAAAGCAGATACGCCGAACATACGAAACCCGAATTTTTTCCAGCGGCAGATGGGAAATCTCCTGTCGTCTTTTGCCTTGCAGGGCTGGACGGTAACGCTAGTCTGACGGCACATTGGCATGGGTTACATGCCAGCTACCAACCAAAAACCAACTCATATCATTCATGAAACTTGCCATCATTGCCGCCGCCGCCGCACTTTTCGCCGCCTCCTGCTGCCCCAGCGCCCCAGCACCTTGCCACCCCACCTACGTGACTCCATCCAAGTAAGCACCTGATTTTTCCGGTGGACTTTGTTGCCGGATTTCTGTCGTTCCCAACCAAAACTTTTCGACCCAGTTCTTATGATCCGTATTTTTACTGCACTCATCGCCTCCGCCCTCACTCTTCTCGCCGTCTCCTGCGGCTGCTGCACCGGTGAGGTCAAGCCCCCGGGCTTGAGTCCGCTGCCCCAGTTCAAGGAAATTCAGACGGCTCCTGCCCCTGACGTGCATTACGCCAAGTAATCCGCGCTTCCATTCCTTCCGCGAATCTGCTCATGCGCCCCTCCGGTCTCTGGAGGGGCGCTTTACTTTTTTGCCAGCCAAAAAAACTCACAAAAAATTACTTTCTAACAATCCTCGACCCTGTCATCTGCTACACCGTCAATCGACTATGAAAACCCATATCCCCCTAGAGACGTCGAATCGATTCAATGGCAGCCTCCGCCACTACCATCGCACATCCCCCGCCTACCGTCGGACTTGGGACGACTGGGTGGAGGGCGGCGCAGGCGTCGCGCCCAAGGCTGACACAAGGAAGAAATTGCGCAAATTCCTCGCTTACGCCGTGGGTGCTGTCCTGCTTTTTGCGATCATCACCGGCCTGATCGTCGCGTTTTACTGAGGCGGCAGCGGTCGCGGCCGCTTTCTCGACTCCGCCTGTATGTGGCTTTGACATTCGGATGCGCCCTGCTCAGGTTTCCCGCCCGTCGCCAATCCCGGCGGATCTTCAATCATGGGAAAAAGCCTCTTCCAAAAAGTCTGGGACGCACACACCGTCGGCACCATCGCCGACGGACGCACGCAACTCTTCATCGGCACGCACCTCATCCACGAGGTCACCTCGCCCCAAGCCTTCGGGATGCTCCGCGATCTGGGTCTTAAAGTGAAATTTCCCCAACGCACCTTCGCCACGGTGGATCACATCGTCCCGACTATCGATCAGGATGCCCCGCAAGATCCGCTCGCCGCAGAAATGATGCAGGCGCTCCGCAAAAACGCGGATGACTTCGGTGTCACTTATTTCGATCTCGCCTCCGGCAAACAAGGCATCGTCCACGTCGTCGGTCCCGAGCAGGGGATCACCCAGCCCGGCACCACCATCGCCTGTGGCGACTCGCACACCGCCACCCATGGTGCGTTCGGCGCGATCGCGTTCGGCATCGGCACCACGCAGGTCCGCGATGTGCTCGCGACACAGACCCTCGCGCTCGAGGAACTCAAGGTCCGTCGCATCGAGGTGAATGGCGATCTCGGTCCTGGCGTGTATGCCAAGGATGTGATCCTGCACATCATCCGCCTGTTAGGTGCCAAGGGCGGTATCGGCTACGCCTATGAATACGCCGGAAATGTGTTCGACCGCATGTCCATGGAAGAACGGATGACCGTTTGCAACATGTCCATCGAGGGCGGTGCCCGCTGCGGCTATGTCAATCCGGACGTGAAAACCATCGCTTACCTCAACGGCCGTCCATACGTGGACATGACCAATTTCAGCACCACCGCCGCCCGCTGGCTGTCCTTCGCCTCGGATGCCGACGCGAAGTATGACGATATTGTTAGCATCAACGCCGCCGACATCGCGCCGACCGTCACCTGGGGCATTTCCCCAGACCAAGGCATCGCCATTTCCGAGTCCATCCCGGACCCCGCTGCCGCCGCCACGCCGTTGGAAAAAGCCTCGATCGAGGAAGCGCTACAATACATGAAACTCACCGCCGGCACGCCGATCAAGGGAGTGAAAATCGACGTCGCTTTCATCGGTTCTTGCACCAATGGCCGCATTTCGGATTTCCGCGAGGTCGCGAAATACATCCAAGGCCACAAGGTCGCGGCGGGCGTGCAAGCCATCGTCGTGCCAGGCTCGCAGATCGTCGCCATCCAATGCGAACAAGAAGGCCTGCCGGAAATTTTCCGCGCCGCCGGCTTCGAGTGGCGCGGCGCGGGTTGTTCAATGTGCCTCGCCATGAACCCGGACAAACTCGTCGGCGATCAACTTTGCGCGTCCTCATCCAACCGGAATTTCAAAGGCCGCCAGGGATCTCCAACCGGTCGCACCATTCTGATGTCCCCCGTCATGGTCGCTGCGGCTGCCATCACCGGCTGCATCGCCGATGCCCGTGAGCTTTTCTCTCTGGAAACACCCGCCGCTGTGGCTTAGACTCAATGCCGCATGAGCAGTTCCGCCTACAAACTCCCGATCACCGCCGCCGAGTATCTCGAGGGAGAACTCCGCGCGGAAACGCGTCATGAGTTTGTGGACGGGCGGGTTTACGCGATGTCTGGGGCGAGCCGCAGGCACAACGAAATTTCCCTCGACCTTGCATCCTCACTTAAGGCCCATCTTCGCGGTGGTCCCTGCCGGACTTACATCGAGGCGGTGAAAGTGCAAATCGCCGACGATCTCGGAGAAGGCTACTACTACCCGGATGTCTTCGTCGCCTGCGAGCCGGGCGATGATGATTCGCATGTTGTTTCTAACCCGAAGCTCATTATTGAGGTTCTATCCGATTCCACATCGCGCATCGATCGCACGGACAAGCTAACCAACTACAAGCGGATTCCATCGGTTGAAGAAATCGTTCTCATCGAACAAGAGTGGCCGGAAATCCTCGTTTTTCGTCGATCCGAGCGATGGAGGCGGAATCTTTACACCCAGTTCGGCACTATCGTGCGGCTCGACTCTATCAACTACTCCGCACCGCTCGCCACTTTCTATCAGTCCAATCCGTTTCCAGAGGATGTCCAGCGTCCTTGGTACCATCTGAACCGGATTGAGGATTGAAACGATCAAATCTCCCCGTAATTTCAGATTTCAAATTTCTAACACCATGGCACTCGATCCTGTTCCCTTCGTCACTGGCCGCGCCGTCTTTATCCCCGGCGCGGATATTGACACCGACCGCATCATCCCGGCGCGTTTCATGAAATGCGTCACCTTCGATGGCCTCGGAGAATTCGCGTTTTACGACGTGCGCTTCAACTCCGAAACCGGCGAGAAAACCAATCACCCGCTCAACGATCCGCGCTTTTCAGAAGCTTCCATCCTTGTTGCCGGCGTGAATTTTGGTTGCGGCTCGTCGCGTGAACACGCCCCGCAATCGCTGCGGAAATATGGCTTCAACGGCTGCATTGCCGAATCCTTCGCGGAAATTTTCTATGGCAACTCCACCACGCTCGCCATGCCCTGCGTGATGGCCAGCGCCGCCGATATCGTGGCCCTCCGCGATGCCGTAGGAGCCGATCCGACGGTCGAGGTCACCATCGACGTGAAAGCGCTCAAGGTCCGCACCTCCAGTGGCCTCGACATCCCGGTCACCATGCCCGACTCCGCCCGCGAAGCCCTGCTTTCCGGTCGCTGGGACCCGATCCAAGAGCTGCTAGACAACGAGCAAGCCATCGTAGCCAAAGCGGCCGAACTGCAATACGTTTGAAAATCACCCTCTGCTCATTTTTCCGGATCACTCCACTTGGCAGGGGCGAGGCCCTCTGCCTGACCCACGAACGAAATGGCTCCGCTGCCTTTACGGCGTAGGATAATCTGACAGAGTCCGTTGTAGGCGGGCAAGGTCGTGGCGTGGTGATCGAATCCGAGCCAACATTCGCCCGACTGAAGGTGGCCCGCAAGTTGTAGATATATGGTTGGCGGATTTGATTTGAACATGAATGTCCATCCTTCGATTTTAGAGCGATCACGAGTGCCATTTAGTGACTTCTCCAATCACTGAAATTGCGGATCCATGCAGCGGCTCACGAGCCTCCTAACAATGGGGGCTTTACGGATTACGCCAGCGGTTCGGCATTCCCCGCGATGAGTTGGGCCAGTAATTCCCCATTGCGTGGCAGCACTGTCAGCCGGGCACCGCTGCCGATGACTTTCTGGGTTTCCAGAATCTCGAACATCGCTTCCGCCACATCCTCGTCTTTAGAAATCTGCTGCAAGGCCTCGCCCACGATCTGCGGGCGGATGGCGGCGGCCTTGGCGAACTCGATGGCCGCCGTGCGCTCGGCGGTGCTGGTGATGATACTCACTTGGTTCGCACCATCTTGTTTGATTGCCGAAGTCACTTGGCGCAGGCGATTCACCACCTTGCTCTCGATCTGGGCGATCATTCCCAAGTCGCGGAAATGCACCTTGCGGATATAAATCGAGCCGAGCTTGTAGCCCCATTCGTGGGACTTCGGGGAAACTTCGTTGCGCACGCTGTCACTCATCGAGTGGCGGTTTACCATCATCATGGCGAGCGGCATGTTGCTCAGGCAGCGCACGGTCGAGTTGCTAACATTCGCGGACAACGAGCCGCGCGGGTCGCTGTTTTTGAACAGGTAGGCCACTGGATCGCTGATGAACATTTCATGCCAGATGCCGATGCCCATCGGTGCGCCTTCCTCGGAATTTACCGGCTGGCTGCGGAGGTATTCTTGGTCCAGCCGCATGTCGAGGGTGTGGCATTTTCCCAGCCAGTTCACGATCAGCGCGGCGGGGCCGAGTTTGAATAACAGGAAATGGAAGCCCGGCTCGTCGATGGTCGCGAGGACCTTGCCGAAGAGCACATAGACATTGCACTGGCGTTCGTAGATGACCGCATAGAGTCCGAGCATCCGGGCCAAGGCGAGGATGATGGGAAACGCGACGAAGCAAGCGACGAATGTGACGGCGGCGGCGATGAGGAAGTTCATTTTTTGGATTCCACGAAAACTTGTTGGGCTTTTTCAAACAGGGAGAGCCTGACATTGCGGACGTAAGCGCGAAGAGCCTGGCTGCCCCGGCTTTTCAAGGCGGTTAGCTGGGCCGCGAGCCGGGTGAGCGGTTCGACCTCGGCCTGCGCCCGCAGGGTTTCGATTTCCACCGCCCGCCTCGACTGCACGATCTTTTGGTCGGCGGAGGCTTGGGCTAGACTGATGTCGGAGGACACCTGATTGTAAGCGGTATTGATCGCGGCCAGCGCGGACTCCACATCGGGCGGCGGATCGATGCTGGTGATGAGTGTGGCATCGAGCACCATGCCGTAGCGGGCGGCGGACGAGGTGCATTCCTGGTCCATGTGCTCGTTGAGATCGCGCAGGTTCTTGCGCAGGTCGTTGATGGAAATGCCGATGACTGCGGCGGTGTCTGGCATACCTTCCTCTGCGGGTGCGAGCGGGGCCTCGAAATTGGCGATGCGCTCGCGCAGCACGGAAACGAAGTAGCCCATGACGTGGGCATACGGATTTTTGATACCGAACATGAAGGCATACAAATTCCGCTCCGCCACGCGGAATCGGATCTGGCCGGTGAGGCCGGTGTTGAGCTGGTCCTTGGTCACCGCGTCGAGCATCGTGCCATTGTAGTTCGCGGAAGAATCCTCGGGATCCCACGCCATGTTGACGGTCTCGGTGGCGATTGAGATCTTATGGATTTTTTCCCACGGCCATTTGAAATATGGACCACCCGGCATGATGACGCGCACCTGCGGGTAGGAATAGCGTTCCCGCTGGTTCTCCGTGAGCATGTCAGAAATCGGATCGTCCAGCGTGGTCAGCCGCCCCACGCGCTCGGCCCGGCCGAAACTGGTTTTCACTGCGCGTTGGTTCTGATCTACCGTGTAGATTCCGGCAATCAGGTAACGCACGAGAAACCAGCCGATGAACCCAAAAATGCAACCGATGAAGATACCCATAGAATTTGTTTGCTAAAACTGCTCGCAGACTTGCGGGAACCGCCGCCTTTGCCAAGTGGAAAAGCTGCCGTCATTTCCACCCAGCGGTCCGCGCGAGACGCCGTGCAGCGTGGCGATTTTCAAGGAGAGGCAGACTCCGATCCGCCTTGTCCATGGGAAGGCAATGAGGTGTGCGAAGCGTTTTTCATTGGCTCCTCATGGGCGGCGGCGATTCGGAGATCGCCGTTCCTTGACCACAAAGTCCCGGCTGCCAGTTCTTCCAGATAGACTTCCCATGCCGCTTACTCGGCGACTTCCGTGATGATGAGAACATGGGGCATGAGGGTGGTTCGGATGAGTCGCCGGGCGATCAACTTCATCCATCGTGCTTGATAATGATGGCGTGGCGATTGTGGATGAGTTGATCGTGGGTTTGGAAAAAACGGTGAGTTAAGAGGTTGTAGTGTAGTCTCCAGTCACGGACGTAATACTCCTCACCCAAATCACTGCCATGCATGCTGAACTCCAAGCATTTGCCATCAGTTCCCCATGAGACGAATTCGATTCCGTCATGATAGACTTTAGCTTCTCGTCCGGTGGACTTGCGGAAATAATCCCATGCGTTTTCTGACAGAGGCGGGAATGGCTCGACCGGATGCGCTAGGACAAATTTGTGTGTTTTGTCGCGGACGAAGATTGCCCCGTAGTTCTCGCCACTGCCGGTTTTCTGAATGTCCAAGAGGTAACGTTCATTTGGGGAAACACGAAAATATCCGGCCCAATCAATTTCGGAATCGTGCCAGAGTCGCAGTTGATAGGCTGAGGAATGTTTGCGGGTGGGGCGAATCCACGTTCCCCGCCCCCTCCGTTGCTCGATGATAAAAGTGCCCTTGGGTGATTTCACATCATCCTCTCGGTCTGCCTTGTGGTTAGAGATTGAGTTGGGGCTGCTGCCCTCACATCGAGCTGGTGCTGTGTTCAGGGGAATAAGAATCGTTAAGGCGAGAAAGCATCTAAGGCTGTGCATATTAAGAGGCGTAAGCGGGATTATTTACCCTTCCAAACATGCAGTTCCGAACAACGTGAACCCGGTGGAATGCTCGATTTGGATGTCAAGGATCTGGCCGGTCAGTCTATCAGGATCGCCGTCGAAAATGACGATTTTATTTTGTGTAGTGCGGCCTGTTAGCCTTGCGGCATTGTTCTTCGACGGGCCTTCGCAGAGGACTTGCTGGCGGGTGCCGACCACTGCGGCATTGCTGGCGATGGCGAGGCGATCGACGACTGCTAACAGGCGTTGATTGCGCTCTTCCTTCACGGCCTCGTCGAGCTGGCCGTCCATTTCGGCGGCGGGGGTATTGCGGCGCTTGGAATAGCGGAAGACGAATGCGTTGTCGAATTTGAGATGTTCGACGGTGTCGATGGTGGCTTGGAAATCCTCTTCCGTCTCGCCGGGGAAGGCGACGATGATGTCGGTGGTGATGGCGATGCCGGGTCGGGCAGCTTTCATTTTCTCACAGATTTCGATAAACTTGGTGTTCTTGTAGGGGCGGCGCATTTCCCGGAGGATGCGGTCGGAGCCGCTTTGCAGTGGAAAATGGATGTGTGAGCAGAGTTTGGGTAGGTAGGTGAAGGCCGCGATTAGGTCGTCCCGATAGCCGATGGGATGCGGCGAGGTGAATCGGATGCGCTCGATGCCTGCGATTTCATGCACGGCTTCGAGGAGTTGGACGAAGGGAGATTTGCCATCGACTTTGGGAAACTCGGTGCGGCCGTAGAGGTTGACGATTTGGCCTAACAGCGTGACCTCCTTCACACCATGCGCGGCGAGGTGCCGGACCTCGCCGACAATCTCGGCGATGGGTCGTCCGCGTTCTTTGCCGCGGGTGTCGGGCACGATGCAGAACGAGCAGCGCATGTTGCAGCCCTGCATGATGGACACGAAAGAGGATGCCTCGTGGGCTTTCGGGACATGGTCGCGGATGGTGTTTTGCGAACCTTCTTCTTCGGCGGTGTCACAAACGCTGGTGCCGCGCAGGGAATAAGTGGGATTGTCCATGCGGGCCTCTAAGCGCTGCCGGAGGATGGAGTCCACGTATTCGAAAACCTTATGGTATTTCTGGGTGCCGACGACGACATCGAGGTTCGGCACGGATTTGAAAAGTTCCTCGCCGCGCGATTGCGCCATGCAGCCCATGAAGCCATAAACCACATGTTTACGGTCGCGGCCCCGGTGCATCATGGTGCCCATTTTTCCGAGGGCCTTCTGTTCCGCCTGATCTCTAACGGAGCAGGTGTTGATGAGGATGGCATCGGCCTCGTTTTCGTCAGGGGTGACCGTGTAGCCGCCTTCGGAGAACATTTTTGCGACTTGTTCGGAGTCGCGCTCGTTCATCTGGCAGCCGTAGGTCTTGACGTAAACTTTGGGCATTTTTTGAGAGGTTAAATGTTAGAAGTTAAAAGTTATTGGTTAAGAGGGAAATTCCTCCGTCTAACTAATAACTTCTAACCCATAACGTCACTCAAGCGAGCTTGAGTCGCTCGTCAGATTCCAGCTTTTCGTTGAGCTCGGGCCAGCCGCCGGGGAGCTGCATGTTGAAGCAATGAAGATAAACTGTGAGGAGTTTGGGATCGAAGACATCGACGAGGCGGTCGATGGTGGTGGTGAGTCGGGCGTCATCGAGTTTCTTCGGTAGAGCGCCGACGACGGAGCCCTTGCCATCGTGAGGGATGCCCATGCCGTCGCAGAACATGGCGAGGAGCGATTGCTGACCGGCCATCAGGTAGGCTTGCAGGATTTGTTCGCCGATGGTGTCGCAGGCCTTGAGTTTCAGCGTTTTGTTGATCCAGGCGTATTGTTCGGCCATGGATTTTTTCTCGATGAAAACGGGCCGGAGCTTGCGGTTTCCGGCGAGGGTGGCGACGGCGGATCGGTACACATTGCGGTCGTTGGCGCGGAACCAATCGAGGATTTGGGTAACGAAGGCGGGGTCAACGGCGGTGTAGAGTTCGTGGGCTTTCACAGTGGGGAAATGATGAATGGCGGGAAGTCAATGCGTTCATCCGCCCGGTGGCAAGGGCGGAGAAGCGGGAAATTTCCGCAGCGCCTCATGGGTGCGGCGGCGGAGTGGGTTGCAAAGAAATGGACAAGGCGGGTTTCGCGTTGAAGATCGGTCCGAGCTTCGCCGCAGGGAGTTCACGATTTTAGTTCTCACAAAATATGCATCCGTTCCTATCGCCCGCTTTCCACGTCCGCTGGTCCACGCTCGTCCCGGAGGCGGTGGAGCAGGACATCCGCCACGCGCTCACGCTCGCCGAGCAGAATATCGAGGCGATTTGTGCGCAGAATACCGCCGGGGCGACCTATGAATCGACATTTCTGGCGTACGAAAATGCCAGCGAGGCGCTTAACGACGGCTGGGGCCGGCTGAACCATCTGGACTCTGTTTGCGACTCTCCCGCCCAGCGCGAGGCTCTCGGGAAAATGCTCCCGGAAGTCACGGATTTCTATTCGTCGCTGGCCCTGAACGAGCGCTTGTGGGCGGTCATCAAGGCGGTCGGCGAGAGTGCGGAAATCGCCACCCTTTCCCCGGTCCAGCAGCGTTTCGTCACGGAGACTTTGGCGGATTTCAAAAACTCCGGTGCGGATCTGCCCGCCGCGCAAAAAGAGCGCATCGCAGCGATCGAGTCCGAGCTTTCGAAGATCACCAAGGAGTATTCCGAGCACGTCCTAGACTCGACGAACGCCTGGGAGTTAGTCATCTCCAACGAGGCACAACTTGCGGGGCTGCCGGATTCCGCGAAGGCCGGGGCTGCCGCCAACGCACGGTCGAAGGGCATAGAAAACGCTTGGCGCTTCACCCTACAATTTCCCTCGATGTTCCCGCTCATGCAGCACCTGCACGACGACGTCATCCGCCGTCAGGTGTGGGCCGCGTCCTCACAGGTCGGTGCCAATGGTGAGTTTGACAATACCGCGCTGGTCTGGCGCATCTTGGAACTCCGTCAGGAAAAAGCCGACATCCTCGGCCACGTCCATTTCGCAGACCTCACACTCCAACGGCGCATGGCGAAATCCGGTGACACCGCCCTTGCGTTCGTCGAGACGCTGCACACCCGCATCCTTCCCGCCTTCCTTGCTGACTTCAAGCAGCTCGCCCAATACAAGGCGGCCAAGTCCGGGCAGCCGATCTGTTTGTTAGAGCCGTGGCAGGTCGCCTACTGGTCGGAAAAGCAACGGCAGGAAAACTACGACTTCGACGAGGAAGCGCTGCGTCCGTATTTCCCCGTCGATGGCGTGATGGACGGCATGTTTGAAATCGCTTCCAAGCTGTTCGGGATTTCTATCAAAGAGTTAGGAACAGTTTATATTGAACCCGGTTCTTCACCATCAACCATCAACTCTGAATCCTCAACTTCTTCAATCGAAACCTGGCACGCCGAGTGTAAGTTTTACGAAATCCACGATTTGAAAACCGCCGCCCACCTCGGTTCGTTCTACGCGGACTGGCACCCGCGCGAATCCAAGCGCGGCGGCGCGTGGATGAACTCCCTGCACACCGGTGCGCGCGGTGAGCCGCACCTCGGCCTGATTATCGGCAACATGAGTCCGCCCGTCGATGGCCGGCCCGCGCTTCTAACACACCGTGAGGTGGAGACAATTTTCCACGAGTTCGGCCACCTGCTTCATGGGCTGTTAAGCGACGTTGCCGTGAAATCCCTAGCTGGCACGAATGTCCCTTGGGATTTCGTCGAGCTGCCCTCGCAGATTATGGAAAATTTCTGTTGGGACCGCGAATCGCTCGATCACTTCGCCCGGCATTACGAAACCGGCGAGCCGATTCCGGAGGATTTGTTTGCCAAAATGATCGCCGCGAAAAACTACATGAGCGCCACCGTTTTCATGCGCCAGCTTGCCATGGCCAAACTCGATCTGGAACTCCACATCCATCTAGCCGATTTTCTCGGCAAGGATCTCGATGCCGTGGACCGCGAGGTGTTAGTCGATTACCTGGCTCCGCTGAAAACGCCTTCGCCCTCCATGATGCGGCGCTTCAACCACCTTTTCAGCAGTTCCACCGGCTACGCGGCGGGTTACTACTCCTACAAATGGGCGGAAGTGCTCGATGCCGATGCGTTCACCCGGTTCCAAGCCGAGGGCATTCTGAATTCCGAGACCGGTGCCGCCTTCCGCGAGCACATCCTCAGTAAGGGGAATTCCGTGCCACCGGACGAACTCTACCGCCGCTTCATGGGCCGCGACCCCGAGCAGGCCGCTCTCCTCATCCGCGCGGGCCTGGCGGAACTGCAGTAGGCGCGTCGGCCCTGCCGCGTCCACTTGTCCGCTCGCATTGGCGGTGCGGCTGTGTGCAGTCCTTATGAAATGGGACCCCGTTCTGGATCCGCAGTCCCCATGAAACTCAAGTTCATCAAGCGCCATACCCATCAGACTGACACGATCACCCCGTCCTTGCCTAGGCTCCCGGAGGCGGTCTAGGCTCCACCCATGCCCACTGACAGCCCTACGCGATTTTTCCACACCGGAAGTCTGGAAGACCCGGTGTGCCTGCGCGATGGCGACCAACTTCCCGGCATCACATTGGCTTACGAGACCTGGGGCGAGCTCAATGCGGAGTGCTCGAACGCGGTAATGCTGTTTCACGCTCTATCAGGTTCCCATCATGCGGTGGGGTTCAATCCCGCCATCAAGGGTGTCGGTGAGCTTTGGCAACCGGAGATGCATGATGGTTGGTGGGAGTCGATGATCGGCCCCGGCAAGGCCATAGACACGGATAAATACTACGTCATCTGCGCGAATTACCTCGGCGGTTGTTATGGCAGCACCGGCCCGGCCTCGGTGAATCCTGAAACCGGAAAACCCTGGGGTTCGGCATTTCCCGCGGTCTCGGCGGCGGATCAGGTGGCGGTGGCGGCGCTGTTGTTAGGTAGCCTTGGTATCGGCGTGCTGCACGCGGTCGTCGGCCCATCGGTCGGTGGCTTGGTCGCTCTAACTTTTGCCACCCGCTACGCCGAACGCGTTCGCAATGTGATCGTGATCGCCTCGGGCTTCAAGACGACGGTGCTCAACCGATTGATTCTATTCGAGCAAATCCTGGCGATCGAGAACGACCCATATTTCAATGGCGGCGACTACTATGACGCGACGGCTCCGCTCTACGGACTGGTCCTCGCCCGTATGATTTCCCACAAGACCTTCGTCCATCTCGACGCCATTGAGCGCCGCGCACGGCAGGATGTGGTGCAGCCCGACGATGTGCTGGCGTGGTATCAAGTGCGCGACCAGTTCCAGAGTTACATGCTGCATCAAGGGAAAAAATTCGTCCGCCGCTTCGATGCAAACACCTATCTCCGCATCATCGACTTGTGGTCGCGCTACGATGCCACGCTGGAAGGCGATGCGGAATCCCCGGCAGAATTGTTCGAGCGGGCGCGGTTGGCAGGGCAGCGGTGGCTGGTTTTTTCCATCGACTCCGACTTTTGCTTCTATCCCGAGGAACAGGCGGAACTGGTGAAACATCTGGAGCAAGCGGAGGTCGATGTCATGCACATCATCGTCCATTCCGACAAGGGGCATGATTCATTTCTGCTAGAGCCAGATCTATATACCCCGCATGTTTCGTGGGTATTGGGAAAAGCGGCGGCTAACGGAGGATAGCAGCCTGACTACCTCAAGGGTCTCCCGCAGCCACGCCGACCTGACTGGCTTGGGTTTTCATCGGTCCCTCGGGCAGCGTTGACCGCCAAGTTTGGAAGGCGGCGGGATCCTTCATGAAGAAATTGTGGGCGATTTCGCCCAGCGCCTCCGGGGCCAAGGTGCTCGAAGTTTGAGTGGTCGCCCATTTTGCCGCCTCCGCCGGTCCGCTTTTCGACCAGACTGCGACCAAGGCGCTCGCTGCCGCATCACGTTCCCCACCGGGACTTAATTTCTCTAACCAGGCGACACCGGCATCCGGCGATTGACTGGCGAAAATGGTGGCTAGCTCTTGGGCGGCGACGGTCCGCGTGTCACCAGCAGTTAGATTGGTGAGCAGCCATTGCGAGCTGCTATCGAGATCGAGTGTGGCCCAGTTGGCAAGCGTGTTGGCGAATTGGGCCGGATCGTTGTTAGTTCGGCTCAAATCCAGACTGGCCGTGACCGCGGCTTCGGGGTCGCTTTTCGACCAACCGGCAAGCGCGGCGCGGCGCAGGGTGGGGGACTGATCCGCTAGCTCGGGGTGCGTTTTGATGAAAGCCAACGCGGCAGCGGGTTCGTTCGAGGCCCAGGTGAAAAAGATGTTCTCGATTGCGCCGTCCCGCTCCACCGTGGGCGGCAACCCGAGGAACCACGAGGCGGCCTCGCTGCCAGCCTGTTGGGCCCAGTTCGTCGCGATGGAGATCAGGGTGTTGTTCAAATCATTGCCAGTTAGATTCTTCAGGGTCCAATCGGCGGCTCCCTTCGCGTCGATGGCGGAATACTGGTTCAAGGCCATCCGGATGACCTCGTCCCGGCGCTCGCTTGGTTGTTGGGTCGCGAGCCAGTTCAAGGCATCCTTCGGATTTTTCGCCACCCAAGATTCCATGTTATGCATGGCCAGCTTATACCGGACGAGCGGATTTTTTTCCGCATCCAGCGCGGCTCGCAAAACCGTGGGGTCGATGGCCAGCGGGTTGGGCCGCTTCACTGGGGCGGTGGAAATGACGCCGGGCAATGGCATTATCGCTGTAGCTGGCGGCGAGCCTGCGGTTTGGTTTTTCCCGAGGAAATAGCCGCCCGCGCCACTCATGAGGGCGATGACGAGTGCGCCAGTAGATAGGGCAAACGATTTCATAGAATCAAGTGGTAGAACGCAAACATGCCGGGACCAGTGAAGCTGCATCCCGGCATGTGTGATGCCTGATAAATGTTAGAGTAAATCCTTTTGAGTGAAACGGAAGGCGTCACGGAACCTCCAGCCATTGATGGTGTATTCCCACAAGTCCAATTCTGGAAAACGTCGAGCATTGAGCGAGACGGCCAGACCCGATCGGGAGAGCGTGGTCACGGAACTCATCGCTGCCAGCCGATCAAGACCGCGGGTCATGAGGATGAGGCCGCTGGTCGCCCCATAATAGGGCATTCCCCAAAAGTCGAAGCTTAGGCTGCCGGATCTATGGGTCGAGCTGTTGGTCAGAAACTCGATGCCATAAGTCGTATTGTGATAATAGCCGCTCCCGAGATTCTGATAGCGGCCGCTTTGCGCGACACCGCCGCCGTAATATACCTCTGTATTTCTAATGGTGTAGTGGGCACTGCCATCTAAGGTAACTGCGGTGGCTCTTGCTTCAGGCGAGGTGGTGACGGCGGCGAAAATGACAGCCGCTGCGGTGAATAGTTTGATGGTAGTTTTCATGAGGATTGATTCGTTGTTGAGATGCTGGGTTTCTTGAATGTAGCCGTTCGACGCAGACCGCATCCAATTATTCAGCAAATTTCATGGCGCGGAATTTTTCCCACCCGTGGGCTAGGATCGCCGCGAGGGATGCGCGAGGCCGAGTGAGTCGAGTTCTGCGTAAATTTTCCGTAGCCAGATTTTCACCCGCTGGCGGTCAAGGATACCGAGCAACTGGTCGCCATTTTCCGCCGCATGGATGGCTGCCCAGAAGCTCGAATTCGAGTGATCCACCTGCCGCATCGAGCCTTCGTGGAGTTTGGGCAACTCGATGATTTTCGCGCCGAGTTCGCGGGCGCTGACTTTTTGCGATGAGGCGTGAAAGGCATCGAAGCGTGCCCCGCGGCCATGGTTCAGGACGACCACGTAGCGGACCGCAGTTTTGAAATCATCGAGCAGGCGGCCCAGCATTTCCAGCGAGTCCTTGCCATCGTCGAGAATGTGCCAGCAGTTCACCATCACACCCGCTTCGCGAAACAACTCGAGCACGCCGGTATCGTCCATCCAGCCACGCAGCGAGGAGCTGCTTTGGGCGGCCAGATCTACCAGCACCTGCAAGCCATTCCCCAGCAGTGCCGCCTCCGCGAGATGGTCGAGACTTTGGAAATCCTCAAGCGCGACATGCTCGGTGAAACCCTGATAGAAACGCATGAACGAGCCATGCGAGCGATCTGAATCAAAGCCTTGAAATGGAATATTCCGGTCGATGCAATACTGGGCGAACACCCGCGCCATCACGGATTTACCCACGCCACCCTTTTCCCCGCCGATCAAATGCACTTGGTTCATCGGCGCGGGACGTATCAAATCCGCCCCATCTGGCAAAGCGCGATATGGGGAAATCAATAATCCGCCACCGGGCTGCTCGACTGGGGTGTCGCGAGTTCGGGGATCTCCGCTGCCAGTTTCGCCAGGGAGTCACAGGCGGTCTGCCATTTCACCTCAGACCAAGCGGGCGGGCGGTGGATTTTCTGCCGGAATTTCTCCACCCGCTCGTGCGCGTCCGTCACCATCCAGTTGGGCAGCTCGGCGATGGCAGTGGCGGCGACTTCCGCCGTGTCGGTGCAGTGGCAGATCAGCGCGAGGTCGTTGCCCGCCTCGATGGCCAGCTTTACGTCCAGGCCGCGGCCGTAGCGCTTGGCGATCGCGCCCATGTCGAGGTCGTCAGTTAGCACGAGATGGCGATCAAAGCCGAGTTGGTCGCGGAGAAAACGCCGGACGATGCGCGGCGAGAGGGAGGCGGGGAATTGCGGGTCGATGTTAGGAAACTCGATATGCCCGAGCATGATCGCATCCAGTTCTGGCATCAGCGCGGTGTAGGGGATCACGTCCTCGCGCAGCAGTTCCTCCAGGGTCGCTGGCGACGACGGCAGATCGTGATGCGGGTCGGAGTATGCGCGGCCACCGGCCGGGAAATGTTTCGCACATCCGGCGACTCCGCGTTTCCGCAGACAGCGGTTCCATAAGCCTGCGTGGTCGATCACCCGCTGCGGATCGCGTCCCCAGCAGCGGCCGCGCAGGGCGTTCTGGGTTTCCGGGAAATGGTCGAGATCGAGCACCGGGGCGAGGTTGAGATTGACTCCTAACAACCTCAGTAGATCGCCAGTGAAAGCCCCGGCCTCGGCGCTTTTCGTCATATTACCCAAGGCCGCCAGCGCCGGGGCGGATGGTGGCACCGGGGCGATTTCCCGGGTCCGCGTCACCCGTCCGCCTTCCTGGTCGATGGCAATGATAGGCAGTTCCGATGACAATTCCCGCAGGTCGTCCGTGAGCTTCCGCGTCTGAGTGGCGGTGGCGATGTTGCGGGTGAAAAGGATGTATCCTGCGGGTTGCAGCTTGCGGAACAATGCCGCCTCAGCCGGGGTGAGTTCTGCCCCAGCGATACCGAGAATGAGTAGTGAGCCGTCCATCATCGGGAAAATGAAAGCAGCCGGATGCGGGCTTGTCGATGCCCGGCACGCCGAAGAACTATCGGCGGACGCATATTTTCAGCCAGAAAAGCCATGAGTGCGAAACAGTCATCCGCTCCCGCGCGTAGATGTCCGGGCGTTTTCCTTGTGCCACCTCGGTGGGTGGCTCTGAATCCGTGCGACAAGACCATCATTATGAAAAAGACCATCCTGTTTCTCATCCCAGCCCTCACGGCGGCGCTGTCCCTTGCCACCTCCGCCGCGCCGGACGTGAAACCGCTCAAAGCCCTGCTTATCGCTGGCGGCTGCTGCCATGAATACAACGACCAGAAGGACATCCTCGAAGCTGGCATCGAGGCCCGTGCCAACATTAAGGTCGATGTCTGCTACTCCCCCGACGCAAATACCCACCCCATTTTCACCTGCTATGAGAAGGACACTTGGGCCGACGGCTACGACGTGATCATCCACGACGAGTGCGCCGCCGACGTCAAGGATCTCGCCATGGTCAACCGTATCCTTGCCCCCCACCGCAAGGGCCTGCCCGGCGTGAATCTCCACTGCGCCATGCATTGCTATCGGACTGCTGCGAATTTCAAGCAACCCGTCACCTCCGGGACCGATGACTCGCTCTGGTTCGACTACCTTGGTCTGCAATCCAGCGGCCACGGTGCACAACTGCCGATCAGTGTTTCCTATATTGCAGCCGTTAGCCCGATCACCAGCGGTTTTGAAAATTGGACCACCATCAACGAGGAGCTCTACAATAACGTCAAGGTCCACGACAGCGCCAAGCCGCTCGCCCATGGCAAGCAAGGCAACAGTGAGACCGTCGTCGTCTGGACCAATGAATACGGCGATAAGAAAACCCGCGTGTTTTCCACCACACTCGGCCATAACAACGAAACCGTCGCCGACGCCCGCTACCTCGATCTCGTCACCCGGGGCCTGCTCTGGGCCTGCGACAAGCTCGACAAGGACGGCAAGCCGATGACCGGCTACGGCCCCACCGCCGCTGCCGTTAAATAAAAATAACGCCCATTCGGAGCGTGACTAATCCACGCGGCGGAATGCATTTTTCCGCTGTGTCCGACGCCGTTTCTCTCAACCACCGCTTCGGCGGGATCGCGCGGCTTTACGGGCAGACGGCGCTGGAGCGGTTCCACACCGCGCGGGTCGCAGTGATCGGCGTGGGCGGCGTGGGCTCATGGGCGGTTGAGGCGTTGGCTCGTTCCGGCATCGGCCACCTGACGCTGGTGGATTTGGATGAAATTTGCATCACCAACGTGAACCGCCAGCTTCATGCGATGGACGGGCAGATCGGCCGCCAGAAAACCGAGGCGATGGCCGACCGTGCGCTAGCCATCCATCCCGACTGCGAAGTGGTGATCGTGCCTAAGTTTTTCAACGAAAAATCCGCTGGGGAAATCCTCGACGCCGGCTTCGACGCCGTGATCGACGCGATTGACTATGCCCGCCACAAGTCCCTGCTAGCCGCTGAGTGCCACCGGCGGAAAATTTATGCCATCACCTGCGGCGGCGCGGGCGGGCGGCGTGATCCCACGCGCATCCGCGTGACCGATCTCGCATACAGCGGCATGGACCCGCTGCTGCTCCAGCTCCGCCGGGGACTGCGCAACGACTATGGATTTCCGAAAACCCCGCGCGGTCAGGAGCCCGTCCTTTTCGGCATCGACGCGGTCTATTCCGACGAAGCACCCTGGTATTCCCAATGCGACGGCACTGTTTCCAAGGACAAGCCAGAGGAAATTTCCCAACGTCTCAACTGCGCGTCCGGCTTCGGCAGTGCGGCCCATCTAATCGCCAGCTTCGGCCTCATCGCTGCCGGTCGGGTGTTAGACCACCTCGCCGAGATGGCATGAAAAAAGCGACCCGTAGGCCGCTTTTCAAAGATCAGAGGGTCGAGAAATTCCTTACAGCCCCTTCTTCGAGAGTCGGGTGCCGGCGGTGGCACCTTGGCGTGCCTTGAATTTCGGGTTGGATTTGCAGATCACGTAAACCGTGCCCTTGCGTTTCACGACTTGGCAATCGGCGTGACGGCGTTTTGCGGAGGCGAGCGAAGAGAGAACTTTCATGGTATCGGATGGGTAAAAATGAAAAGTGGCACCAGCCACCGGGGCGCGAAAACTAGCCAGCCACCCGGCCTTGTAAAGCCATTTTTTATTGGAAATTCACGCTTTAGGCACACGGGATTTTTTCCCGCATAAAACCGGCACTATTCTTGCGTTTTGCACCTGCCGCCATTAGACATGAAGCATGACTCGCACACTCACTGCGGTATTTACCAGAGAAGACGGAGGCTATGTGGCGCTCTGCCCAGAAATCGATGTGGCCTCGCAAGGTGTTACGGTCGAGGATGCTAAGGCAAATCTTCGGGAAGCTGTGGAGCTGTTCTTCGAGTGTGCTTCGGAAGCCGAGATCGACCAGCGGGTGGGTGGTGAATCATTTGTTTCATCGCTGGAGGTGCAGATTGCCTAAGCTGCCGGTGCTCTCCGGGCAGGATGTATGCCGCATCCTTGAGAAGCACGACTTCACTAAGGTGCGCCAGCGTGGTAGCCACATCGTGATGCAGAAATCCGGTGAGAGCGGGACGATGACCATCCCCGTGCCGGATCACAGCGAGCTTCGCACTGGCACCTTGCGATCCATCATCCGCCAAAGTTGCCTGGCTATGGAAACCTTCTGCCGCTGATTCCATTTCCCCCCCATATCATGGAAGCCCCGCCAAAGATGCGCCGCTGGTCCTCTCGAAATGGGAAGCCGTGTGCTTTGTGCTGCTGGGTTAGAGATTTGCCCCGCATCCCGTCTTCCCACTTGTATAATCCTTCCGGAACCCGGACGTTCGCTCATGCCCGCCGCGCCTGAAGCCGATCCCCGGTTCAATGAATTCATCATCCTCCAAGCCCAGAATGCCGGACTTTTCCTCGGCCAAATCCCGAATCCCCATTCCGGCGAAAAGCAAATCAACCTGCGTGCCGCGAGGTCGGTGATCGACTCGTTGGAGATGCTCGCCGCCAAAACCCACGGCAATCTAACCGCCGCCGAGGCGAAACTCCTCACCACCGCACTCGACAATCTCCGCCCGCTGTTCCAAGCCGCGCTTGCGTCCGCCGGACATTGACCCATTCTCTTCCCATGAATTTCGACCCCTTCAACATCGGGAATGTCCCCGTCGGCGGCCCCGTGCCTTTTTTCATCCTCGGCCCCTGCGCCCTTGAGAGCGAGGCGTTTGCGTGGGAAATGGCCCGCTCGCTCAAGGAAATCGCCGACCGGACGCGCATCCATTTTATTTTCAAAGCCTCCTTCGACAAGGCCAACCGGACATCCATCGGGGCCTTCCGCGGGCCGGGTGTGAAGGACGGTTGCCGCATCCTCGGGGAAATCGGCAAGGCACTCGGCGTCCCCGTCACCACCGACATCCACACCGCCGAGCAGGCAGAGATCGCCGCTGAAAACATCGATCTCCTGCAAATTCCCGCCTTCCTTTGCCGCCAGACGGACCTGTTAGAAGCCGCGGCCAAAACCGGCCGCGCTGTGAATGTGAAAAAAGGCCAATTTCTTGCCCCTCTCGACACCGTGAACATCGCCGGAAAAATGCGGGCCTTCGGTTGCGACCGTTTTCTCATCACCGAGCGCGGCACCACCTTCGGCTACAACAATCTGGTCGTGGACATGCGCTCGCTTTACTGGATGCGGAAAGAGGGCCTGCCGGTTATTTTCGATGCCACCCATTCCGTCCAACGCCCCGGCGGCCTCGGTGGAGCTACTGGCGGCGATGGCGAACTGGCACCAGTCCTCGCCCGCGCCGCCGTGGCGACCGGCCTCGAAGGTCTGTTCATGGAAGTCCACTCGGACCCGGCGAACGCAATGTCGGACGGTCCTAACCAGATCCCGTTGGAGTTCATCGAGGATTTGTTAGTTCGGCTGATTTCCATCCACCACGCTTCCCACTAAGGAAATTTTTTCCACCCTCCTTCTTGCGCCACCTCGTCACAGCCCTTGCCTTCGTTGCCCCCACCCTCTGCATGGCGGGCGCGGCGGACGACCCTACGACTTCAGGAAAAATCCCCGCCCTTGGAATGCTTCCCGACGGCAGCCAACTCAAGCGCGTGATGCTGCCACGCTACGACGACAACCACCAGTTGGTTGGCTCGCTCAAGGCGGATGTCGTCACCCTCGTCAATTCTCGTGAAATCGCGGGCCAGACCGTGGCCATCGAGTTTTTCAATCCCGACCAGTCCGGGCGTGGCCGCATCGACATGGAAAACGCGACCTACTATCAGGACCAGGGACTCGTCACCACCAAGAACCCCGTGGCCATCAAAACCGACCGCGTGACCGCCCATGGCAGCGGCCTTTATTACTCGTTCGACCAAGCCGAGGGCTTTCTATCAGGCCCGGCCACCACCATCATCCTAGCCCCAGCCGAGACCACCATGAACCCAACTAACAAAACACTCCGCACCACCGCGCTGGTCGGCACCGCGCTGCTTGCCCAGCCGCTCGCCGCCGCCCCGCCGCCCGCTGTCACGCCGGCGGAAATCGCTGCGATCCAGGCGGACGCGGTGGCCAAGGCTCCCGCCGCCGCCGCTGCCGCCAACGATGTCCGCACCACTCTCGATGCCGACCTCGTCAAGGCCGCAAATGCAGGCAAAGCGGCCACAGAATTCATCGCCCAGGCCAATCTTCCCGCCGTTGCCACCGACGCAGTGCCGCCCCCGCCCCAGCCGCTCGATGTCAAGCCCGGCGCAGGCGATACCGTCATCAACTGCACCGGTGGCATTTACTTCGATCCCGATGAAGGCGTTCTGGTCTATATGAAAAACGTAACCGTCAAAGATCCCCGCTTCGATCTATCAGGCGCGAACGAACTGAAAATTTTCTTCGGTAAAAAGCCCGAACCGATAGGCAAGAAGGGTGCCCCGAAACCACCAAAGCCAGCGACCGATGCCAAGCCCAAGTTTGGCGGCAACGTCGGGGCCAACTTCGACGAGGTCGAGCGCATCGTCGCCACCGGCGCGGTTCTGCTAGACCAGAAAAATTCCCAGCCCGGCAAGGAGCCGATCAAGGCCAGCGGGGCCATTTTCACTTACAACATCAAGTCCGACCAAGTGACGATCAAGGGCGGTTATCCTTGGGTACTCCAAGGCAAGACCTACATGCGGGCCAAGGAACCGAACCTCATCCTCCGCATTTCCCCCAATGCCGGGAGTTTCATCACCGAGGGCAATTGGGAAATGGGTGGGAAGATCGAGCAGAAAAAACAGCCCTGAGCCCCCCCCCGCCATGTCCGCTCCTACCCCGACCCACACCCCCGGCTCCACCTGTTCCCACACGGAATCCGCCGTCCTCTTCGCCAACGGCTTGCGCAAGACCTACAGCGGTCGCGCGGTGGTCGATGGCGTTTCGATCACCGTCCAGCCTAGGGAAATCGTCGGGCTGTTAGGTCCTAACGGCGCGGGCAAAACGACCTCTTTCTACATGATCGCCGGCCTCATCCCCGCCGATGCCGGTTCGGTTTGTTTCAACGGCCATGATATATCGAAGCTGCCGATGCACCGCCGCGCCCGCCTTGGTCTGGGCTACTTGCCACAAGAGGAATCCATCTTCCGCAAACTCTCGGTCCTCGATAACCTGTTAGCGATTCTCGAAACCCGCCCCAATCTCGACCGCGCCGCCCGCCTCGAGCGCGCCCACGATTTGCTTGCCCGCTTCGGCATCACCCGCCTCGCCAAGTCGCTCGCCATCACTCTTTCCGGTGGGGAAAAACGCCGCCTCGCCATCGCCCGCTCGCTCTGCTCGGACCCGACACTGCTGATGTTAGATGAACCCTTCGCTGGCATCGATCCCATTGCCGTCGAGGACATTCAGCGCATCGTCCGCGAACTCCGCGACCGGGACAACCTCGCCATCCTCATCACCGACCACTCCGTCCGCGAGACACTTAGCATCACCGACCGCGCCTTCCTCATCCACGACGGCAGCGTCATTTTGGAGGGGAATTCTGACGAACTCGTGGATGACCCCATCGCCCGTAAGTACTACCTCGGCGAGGATTTCCGGTTGTGATGGCGGCCATTTTATCCGTTAAGTTAGAAAATATGAAAACATCAATCCACTACCGTCGCAGTCGCGGATTGAGTGCGATTTGTGCGAGATCGGCTAGCAGGTTCGCGCCGACGATGAGGAAGCCGTAAAACAGGACCAGTCCCTGAATCAGGAAAAACTCGCGGTCGGTCGCGGCGTTGACGAAGTGCTGGCCCATGCCGGGGACTTGGAAAATCGTCTCAATGACAAACGAGCCGGAAATCATCCCTGCGAAGGCTGGGCCGATGAAGGCGACTGCTGGGATTAGGCCGCCGCGCAGGGCATGGCGGATGACAATCCGCGACGGCGGCGCGCCCTTGGCCCGCGCGGTGCGGATATAGTCCTGCGAGAGCACGTCCAGCATCCCGCCGCGCGCAAGGCGGGCGAGGTAAGCGGCATTGATGAGGCCGAGGGTGACGGCCGGCAGGATCCAGTCACTGGGCGAGGCCCAACCGGCGACGTTGAGTGATTTCAGCCCGAGTCCCGCCGTCACCGCAAGCAGCGGGCCGATGACGAAACTGGGCAGACAAATCCCCACCATCGCGGCGGCGAGACAGGAAAAATCGACAACCGTATTTTTCCTAACAGCAGCGATGACTCCTGCGGGAATACCAACGATCAACGCAATGCCAATGGACATCACACCCAGCCCGAGCGACACTGGGAACGACTCGCCGATGATTTCGGAAACCTTCACGCCGTCCTTTTTGATCAAGTCGCCGAGGTCCTGATAGACGATGAGGTTTTTTAGATAGCGGAAGTATTGGACCGTCACCGGTTGATCGAGGCCAGTGTATTCCTTCATGCGCTTGAGGGCGTGCTCGGGGATGGCTTTTTCCTCGACGTAGGGACTGCCCGGCATGGCGCGGACCAAGAAAAACGTGAGCGTGACCAGCACGAACAAGGTGACGATACCCTGACCGAGGCGGCTGATGATGAGGCGGAGCATGGCGGGAAAATCAAGGGACGGGAACTAACCGGAGATACTGATAGGGATTGTCCGCCAGCAGCAGCGGATGCCAGCCTCGGACCGACGGATGCACCAGATAGTTCCGCGCCTGCCAGGCAACGGCCAGCACCGGCGCGTCCTCGAGAAGCACGGTTTCCGACTGATGGAGCAGGTCCAAACGGCGGGCGGCATCCGCTTCTTGCAGGGATTGCTGGAGCAGTTTCACAAACGCGGGATTCGCCCAGCCGGTGTTGTTATTGCCATTTCCCGGCGTCCACATTTCGAGAAATGTCAGCGGGTCGCGGTAGTCGCCGACCCAGCCTGCGGAGGCGATGTCGTAGTCGAGATCCTGCTGCGCGACGAGGTAGGCGTTCCATTCCTTGTTGTCGATTTCCACCTCGATGCCGAGCGTCTCGCGGAACATCGCCTGCACCGCCTGGGCCAGCGTGGGGGCGGCACCGCTGCTGCTGGCAATGAGCACCTTGAGGCGGGGGAAATTTTTTCCGTTAGGAAATCCGGCCTCGGCGAGCAGGCGTCTGGCCTTCTCACGATCGAAGCCAGCGATGTGCGGCGGGTCGTAATTTCCCATTGGCGGCGTCATCGCGTAAGCCGGAGTGTAGCCGCGCAAGACATGGTCGCAGAGGGCTTGGCGGTCGATGGCGAAGCTGAGCGCCTGGCGCACCCGAATATCATCTAACGGCTTTCGGGTAACATTGAAGCGATAGTAGGCATTGCCGACGTAGGGTTCCTGCCGGAGTTCCTCGGGGTGGGTCTTTTTCATCAGATCTACCACCTCGGGCGCGGCGGTGTAAGTCATGTGGAGCTGGCCATCGCGGAACATGCGGGCCTCGGTGTAAAAGTTCGTGATCGGCAGGAAGCGCACGCCGTTGAGTGTGACGTTACCGGCGTTCCAGTAGTAGGGATTCCGCTTGACCTCGATGTGGTCGGTGCGCCGCCAGGATTTCAGCTTGTAGGGGCCGTTGCCGACGATGTTTTCCGGGCGAGTCCAAGAGGTTCCGCGCTGGCCGATTTTTCCGAATTTCAACACCACATGGCGGGGCACGGCGGTCCACGTAAAGTGCTTGAGAATTTCCCGGAAATACGGAGTCGGGCCGCGCAGGGTGAGACGCAGGGTTTCGTCATCCACGACTTCCACGCCGACTTTGGCAAGTTCCCACAAATTGGTTCCTACCGCGTCCGCCATTTTGGTCACCACATGTCGTGCTATTTCATCGTTCATGGAGGCGGGCCAAGCGAAATGTTCGAGCGGCGCTTCGCCAATCCACGCGAGTGGTTCTTTGGCCAGCTTGTCGAGTCCTTGCGAGCGGACAAACCTCCCGCGCGCACCGTCGTCCGTGAGCCTCTGCCACACCGGACTTTCTCCGAGGTCCTTGACATCGACATTTGGATCGCCACGGAAATTGATCTGCTTGGCGAGTTCGGCGGTGACCTGTGAATCCGGGTTCACCACGAACAGGATCTCACCACGCTGGTCCTTGTTAAAATCCTCCGCGCCTTTGAGAAAATAGAGCATCTCCGCATACTTCGCGCCGAGCTCTGGAGTGAGGATCCGTTCGTAGGAAAATGCGAAATCGCGGGCGGTGACCGGCATCCCGTCCGACCATTTTCCATCAGGCCGCAGCTTGGCGGTCCAGACGGTAGCGGTGGCGTCCGGCGTGACTTCCAGTGCCGCGCCGCCGGGAGTGGCGGTGTCGTGCTCCGGGTCGCTGGTGATGAGGCCCTCGAACAAAGTGCGAAGGATGTTCGCCTCACCCACGCCCGAGACGATATGAGGATCGAGGCCCTTGGGCTCGATCGCGTTGCCGACTAACAGAATCCCAGCGCGGGTGGCTTGGTCCACCTGCGATTCCTTCTGGCAGGAACCTAGCAGCAGGCAGAGCGGGGCTGAAATCAACAGCAGGCGGTGGATCATCACGCCGCGAAGCATGACGGCAGCGGCTGGGAATGCAGTGGAAATTTTCGCCAAATGCGGATTTTCAGAGTCTCCAAGGTATTTCCACAATTGAATCCGCTGCACGCTCACTCTAACAAAGAGCTGCGGGTAAACAGCGAGATGACATGCACGCCGCGCGCTTCGATGGCTTGTCTGCCGCCTTCCTCGCGATCCACGAGGACCAGCGCGAAGGCGACTTTTCCGCCCTCGCGCTCGATGGCGTCGATGGCTTTGAGGGTGGAGCCGCCGGTGGTGATGACGTCATCCACGACGACGACCGTATCGCCGGATTTGAAATTTCCCTCGATTTGTTTGCCCGCGCCATGGCCCTTGGGTTCCTTGCGAACGGTGAAAACTTGGAGGGTTTCCGCCGGGTGGCGGGTGGCGGAGGTCATGCCGACCGCGAGCGAAATGGGATCCGCGCCAAGGGTCATGCCGCCGATAGCGTCGATCTTGAGATGCTCGGAATGGATCTTCGAGCGGACGGCATGCCAGCCGAGATCGCCGATGAGATTGGCCCCAATCGGATCAAGGGCGGTCATGCGGCAGTCGATGTAGAGATCGCTCTGTTTTCCCGAAGCCAGCGTGAATGAGCCGGTGCGGACAGATTTTTTGAGGAGCAGCTCTTTGAGAGCGGAGGTGATGTGAAGCATGGCGGGATGATGATGGCTGCGGAAAAGTAGTAAAGGACTGTCCGATCTTCAAACACCTAAATCACCAGCGTCCCCACCAGTTCCTCGATGGTTGTTGCCTATCTCGATGCTTTCGGGGTTATCAAAAACGCTGCCACGGCATCGACCGGGCGGGTGTTGAAAACATCCTGTTTGCGGAGCCAGCCTTTTCTCGCGAGGCGGATGCCGAGTCCGAGGTGGTGCAGGCCCTGGGTCGAGTGGGCGTCCGGGTTGATTGAACAGAGCACGCCCTTGTCCCGCGCCCGTTTCCACCAGCGCCAGTCCATGTCCAGTCGCAGCGGGCTGCAATTGAGTTCGATGATCGTTCGGGTCTCGGCCGCGCAGTCGATGACCATGGCCTGGTTCACCGCGTAGGGCTCGCGCTTGAGGAGGAGGCGGCCGGTGAGATGGCCGAGCATGGTGACGTGAGGGTTCTCCATCGCGCGGCAAATCCGGCGGGTCATGTCCTCTTCGCTTAGGGTAAACGAGGCGTGGACGGAGGCAACGCAGTAGTCGAGCTTGGCGAGTAGGTCATCGTCAAAATCCAGCGAACCGTCCTTTAGAATATCCACCTCGCTGCCGGCGAAGAGGCGGAAGTTTTTATAGCCCGCGTTGAGTTGCGCGATGGCTGCGACTTGTTCTAGCAGCCGCGCCGCATCTAACCCGTTTGCTTGGAACGAGGCCTTCGAGTGATCGGCGATGCCGAGATATTGCAAGCCGAGTTCCATCGCCTCATCCGCCATCGCCGCCAGCGAGTGGATGCCATCCGAGGCGGTAGTGTGGTTGTGAAAGGTTCCGCGTAGTTGTGCGAGTTCCACCAGCTTCGGCAGCGTGTGATCCGCCGCCGCTTCGAGCTCGCCGCGATTTTCACGGAGTTCGGGTTCGATGAAATCCAGCCCCAGCGCCTGATAGATTTCCGTTTCCTCGTGGGCCTCTGGGATCACCGCTGAGTCATGCGTCGGCGTGAAGCCATATTCGTTGAGCGAAAGCCCTTGTTTGAGCGCCAGTCCACGGAGGGCGACGTTGTGTTCCTTGGAGCCGGTGAAGTATTGGAGGGCGAAGGGGAATTGAGCGTTAGACACCGCGCGGAGGTCGCATTGCAGGCCGTTTTTCAGGCGTACCGAGGCCTTCGTTTCCCCGCAGGCAATCACCGATTCCACTTGCGGCAGTGTGGTGAAATCCTTGCAAACGAGCTTCGGCTCCTTGGTCGATACCAGGAAATCCAAATCATGCACCGTCTCCTTCGCCCGCCGGTAGGAACCCGCCACCGTCACCCGCGAAACCTCTGGATGCAGCCGCAGCAGCTCCAGGATTTCCCCGACCAAGGGACTGATGCCACCAAGCAGAAACGTGTCCGCGAAGGTCGCCCGCAGCGAGATCGCCTCTAGGATTTTCACCTGCGTCTTCGCGCCGAAGCCCGCCAACCCAGCCACCTTGTCCGCCTCGCAGGCGCTCTTCAGATCCGCCACCGAGGCGATCCCTAGCGACTCGTAAAGCGCCTTCACCTTCTTCGGCCCGAGTCCTTGCAGGTCGAACAAATCGAACAGCCCCGCCGGAAATTCCGCCCGCAGTTTTTCGTAAAACTCCAAGCGCCCGGTAGCCGCCAGTTCGTGCAGCTTGTCCCGCAGCGCGTCGCCGATGCCCTTGATGCCGGTCAGTTCGTTGTTCGCCGCCAGCTCCACGATCTCGCCATCGAAATTCCGAACCGTCTCCGCACCCTGCCGGTAAGCCCGGATTTTAAAGGGATTCTCATCCTTCAGTTCGAGCAGCCGGGCGATTTCCTCCAGCACCTCCGCCATGTTCTCACGCGTCATGCGGGAAACCTTGCCTCACTCGGAAATCGGGTCAAGCCCTACACCCGGATGCGATCAAGGAGCATGGGCATTTTGCCAACGCGGTGCGTCTGGCGCGGTGACACGGGTGCAAAATGCCCACGATACTTGATCGCCCAAGACTTTCAGTTAGGCACGACGGGCGATCACTGATAGAGGCCGTGTTCACTGATGTAGCGGGCGACGGCGGGGTCGAGCCACGGGTGGGGCGAGTCGCCATTTTTCAAGAGTTCGCGGATCTCCGTGGCGCTGGCGGGGTGAGCGCCTTGCACCACGTGGAGTCGGTAGCCATCGCGCGGCAGCGGTGGTTCCCCCCGGGCCAGGACGACGAACTCAACGAGCGAGGAGAGGTTTTCCGGGTGCTGCCAGCTCGGGAGGGCGTCCCATTGGTCGCCACCCATGAGCCAGAATAACCGGGCGTTGGGAAATTTTTCCGCCATGATCGCGGCGGTCCGCCAGGAGTAGGATGGGCCTGTTAGGTCGAGTTCGAAATCATCGACGTGCGCCCACGGGAAGTCTGCGGTGGCGAGGCGGAGCATGGCGCAGCGGTCATGCCCGCTGGCGGGTGCGGTGCCGGATTTGTGAGGGGAAATCTGGCAGGGCAGGAAGCGGACGGCATCGAGCGACAGCTCGTCCTTGGCCAGTGCGGCAAGGTGCAGGTGGCCGTGGTGGACGGGATCGAAGGTGCCGCCGAAGATGGCGATTTTTTCCTGCGCTGGCATGACGAGGGGGAGTGTAGGTGCGACGGTGCGGGAGTTCAACCTCCCAACTTCTTCCACGCTTTACCGTCGAGGAAAACGTGGCCATTTTCCGTGACCGATGAGCAACGCCTATCAAATCCTGGGACTGGAGCCGCGCTTGGTCATCGCTGACGAGACCCTGCGCGATGCGTTCCGTGAGGCGGCCAAACAGGCGCACCCGGATGCGGGGGGCGGTGAAGGGGAATTTGCCGCCATGCGCGAGGCTCACGCGTTGTTAGCCAGCCCGTCGCGGCGCTTGCGACTGTGGTTGGAACTGCGCGGCACGCCGGGCGAACTGCGGGGGACGGTGGCAGCGGAACTGATGGATTTGTTTGCCGCAGCGGGGGCCGTGACCCAACTGGCCGAGGCGCAGATCCGCCAGCGGGAGGCAGCCAAGTCCGCGCTGGTGTTGGCGATGTTGGAAGGGGCGACGCAAGACTGTCGCGAGGCGGTGGAGCGCGTGATTTCCCGGCTGGAAATGCGGATCGGCGCGGAGTGCGCGGCGTTTCCCGAGTATGAGCAAACGACAGTATCCGAGGCGGCGGCGCAGGGGGCTAGAAATCTGGCCTTCCTTGAAAAATGGCGGGCTGGGTTGCGGGCTACTTTCTCCCGCCTAGTCTAACGGACTGGCAGCGCCTTGGGCGAGTTTTCGGGAATGACGACGCCGGCCTTGGGGGCGTTTGGCGGGACCACGACATTCGCTTTGGGGGTCGAACTGGGAGTGGGGACGGTGGCTTTCGGGATGGTGTTAGGCAACACTAACACCGGGCCGTCCTTGCGGGAGAACTCGGCGGTATTGCTCAAATACCAGATCAGCCCGCCGCCGCCGACGACGGCGAGCAAGATCGCGAGGATGAACAACAGACCGAGGCAGGATTTCACAGCAGTTTCTATAAGTGGATTCGCCCGGTCTAGCCAGAGGGAATTGTGGCTTTCCGTTCAAGCCGGGCGGCGAAGGCTCCGTCCGTGGCGTCGCGGAACGGCAGGGCATCGCGGGTGGAATGGAGACTGAACTCCGGGTGGTCCGCGAGAAACCCCTCGATCAAGCCGAGATTTTCCGCGTGCTCGATGGAACAGGTGGAGTAAACGATGCGGCCCCCGGGCTTGAGGCACACGAGCGCGTTTTCGAGGATTTTGCGCTGGGTGATGGCGATTTTTTCAATGTCGGGTGCTTGCAAACGCCAGCGCACATCGACGCGGCGGCGGATCACCCCGGTATTCGAGCAAGGCACGTCTAGCAAGATACCATCGAAGCTGGCGTGCCACTTGGCAGGCGCGGGCTGGGTCCAATCATGGACGGCGATGCTGGCCTGACCGGCATGGAGGCGGGCGAGGTTTTCCTGAAGGCGGGGCAGGCGTTTCTCATTGGAATCGGTACAAACCAAGCCCTCCGCCGAGCCGAGTGTGGCGGCGATGAGGAAGGCCTTGCCACCGGGCGCGGCGCAGGCGTCAAGGATGCGCTCGCCGGGCTGCGGCGCTAACAAATCAACCGCATGGCGAGTGGCGGGGTCCTGGATGTAAACGCTGCCGGAGGCGAGCAGGGCGGAGGGCAGCGGGCCATCGAGCTGATAGAATCCCGGCGCGTTTTCGACGGCGGTTCCCGGCAGGGACTCCGGCGGGGGAGCGAGGGGATTGACGCGGAAATAAGTGACGGCGGGCTGGTTGTCCCATTCCATCAGGGAAATTGCGTTGCGCGTGCCGAAGGCGGCCCGCCACCTGTTGTAGAGCCAGTCCGGATGGGAGTGCGCAACCGGCTGCGGTAGATCCGCCACCTCCTCTAACAATCGCTTACGGGACAGGGTTGCCCGCCGCAGCACCGCATTGATCAGACTGCGGACGCTGGCTTTTCCGGCCTCCACCGTTTCATTGACGGCAGCGTGATCGGGCAGGCCGAGGATGAGCAACTGGCACAACCCGACGCGCAGGATGTCACGGGTTTCCGGGTCCAGCTTGCCATCGCGCAGCTTGCCGATCCATTCATCTAACAATCGCCGATGCCGCAGCACGCCGAAGAGGATGGCTTGGAGCAGCCCGCGATCCGCTGAGGAGAGCTTGCGGCGCTGGGCGTGGCGCTCGATCAGGGTTTCGGCATAGTCATGGCCCTTGGCCCATGCGCGGAGGGCGGAGACGGCGGCTTGGCGGACGTGGAAATTTTTGGCGGGCATGGAGGCGGTGGCAATAACCCGCGATCACGTAATATGAGGATCGGCGCGGGTGAGGTATGACTATTTCGCCGTCTGGAAAAAGGACAGCAAAATCCAGCAAGCAGGCTCCGGGTCCTCCCCCCCCGGAGCCAGCTCGCAGGTTCCCAAGTCGATCGCGGCAAAGCCTGGGTTGGGCCAAGTCCCTCACGGCGAGAGCCGTTCGATCTGCCACGCGGCGTTTTCCATCCGATAGAGAAAGCGGTCGTGCAAGCGCGAGGGGCCGCCTTGCCAGAACTCGATCTGCTGCGGGACCACCCGGTAACCGCCCCAGAACGAGGGTAGAGGAATCTCGCCGTGGGTAAATTTATCTCGGACATCCGCGAGTTTTTGCATGAGAAACTGCCGCGAGCTGATGACCTCGCTTTGGTTAGAAACCCAAGCGCCGAGCTGCGATTCGCGCGGGCGTGAGATGAAGTATTTCAATGACTCGGCGGTGCTGATTTTTTCGACGCGCCCTTGAATGATGACCTGTCGTTCCAGCGTGAGCCATGGAAACAGGAGACTCACCTGCGGGTTTTCCGCCATCTGTTGGGCCTTGCGGCTGCCGTAGTTGGTGAAGAAAACAAAGCCGTTAGTGTCATAGTATTTCAACAACACCGTGCGCTGATAGGGCATTCCCGTTGCATCCACCGTGGCCAGCGTCATCGCATTCGGCTCGTGGACGTGCAACTCGGTGGCATGGCCGAACCACGCGGAAAATTGTGCCACGGGATCAAGGTCCAATTCCTCCCGCCGCAGGCCACGGTCGGAATATTCTTTGCGAAAGTCAGCAAGGTCCATGGCCGAGTCTTTACTGGATACGCCCACCACGCAAGACCCGCCGCGCCGAGTGGGCGCGGATTCCGCGATATTTTCTTGTAAATTTTTAGCCCTGCACAGGGGTGGCTTTGATCCGATGCCATGTGCACGAGCCTGCGCTTGGAGATGTAGCTGCTGACGCGCCTCACTTTACGCGACTGCTTGGCCGGGGAAACCCGTGGAGCGCTGAATTTTCCGCTGGTCAGAGCCGGACCGTAAGTATTAGAACGCCAGCATGAAAACACTGACGTTCTTTTTTGCGATGATGCTCCCTGTATTAGCTAGGATTGGTGAATCGGAGGATCAATGCGACACGCGATACGGAAAGCCTTCGTTTGGGAAAGAACTCAACGTCCGGCTTTATACAAAAGCTGGACTTGAGTTGGGGGTGATCTTTCGTGGTGGTAAGGCGGGGATTCTATTCGTGAACCATTCGGAAAAGGACATTCTTAACACACCAAAGGAGCTTTCCGAGACCGAAATCGAAACGCTTCTGAAAGCGAATTCCGGAGGGGTGGAGTGGAAAAAATCGAATGTCGGTGGATTCATGAAAAAATCTTGGGAAACGGAAGACGGCAAGATCCTTGCTGCTTATGATCCATTGAAACATCGGCTTATGATCATGACCAAGGAGGAAATGGAAGTTCAAAGGGCTGAAAATAAAGCGAAAGAACAAGAGAAATTGAAAGGGTTCTAATCGCTTTATGGGCGTCGAAAATGGAGTATGGGGTTAGTCTCTGGGGCAGACCCGCATCGCGACAAAACTGGATTGACACGGAGGCGACCATAACTGAGACACAATCAGGTGAAAAAATGTTACGATGCGAGGACGGACGCCGAAAATTACGAACCTAACACAATGAAATACATAATTTATATTTTGAGCCTCTTATTGGCTACAGTCCGTGCTTCCCCGGTAGCACTTGTGGATACGAAGGGACGGTCGATATCAGTAGAAATTATCTCACAGCAAGATGATTTAGTCACGTTTCGCAAAAATGACGGCAAAGAGTACACGGTCCCATTAGCAACATTAAACGAAGCAACCAGAACTGCGATTATCAGGGAGCTAAAAGCAAACGACGAGGCTAAATTGAATGAATCCATGGCGGAATCTTACCAGCATGCCGTTGGTAATATACCCCGCGCAAAGCGTACTATAAAATACTTTATTGGAGCGGATATCGAGATTATCAAGCTCCTAATCCAAATCCAAGAGACCTTTGTAAAAGAATATGAGAGCAGAGAAACAGATAGAAAAAGTGCTTATACAAAATATACTAATGCTCTCACAGCGGTGTATGACTCCAAGCCTGTTGTTGGATACAATTACAACGAGATACTAAAAACTGAAATTGCGACTCCAATCGAATTTAATTTGTATAAAAATTCAGATCTTTTTTACATTAAGGTCGGTGACGGCAATTTTTGTACTGTTGCAACGGTCAGCCCGAGGCAGTTACTAGACTTGGTAATAATCAGTGACAAGATTGATGCTTGGATTGCGCAATGCATAGCAGACAAAATGGATGTAACGAAGGAAGTTGGTGGGTTTGGTGGAGTAAACTTGGAACTCGTATCAAGTGATCTAGGGGATAACATATATTTTTTGCTAACAGTAAAAGGTGAGGTAGGCAGTGACAGAATTTTGGAAAAGCAAACTGTCCGGGTAAGTCTTTTGAATTGGCGATGCCTTTACATGAAATTTAGCAAAGTGAAAGAAATATATGATAAGCGGGAGCAATTAAAAGCTAATGCTGAAAAACTCAAGTAGCTGCATGGCGTGTATGGGGTAGAGTGATCCAATGCATGGGTTCAGAGTAAGCCAAATAACATCCCGGCGCGGATTTTCACGTCATGGAGCGTCAATCCACGGATTTCAAAATTTGAATTTCTGCCCAATGATTTGTTCTCTGCTTGATACCCAAGTGACAGGCAAATTGTGGTAATTGAATGGTTACGTTATTTTCCTAACCAAAAAACATCTAGGAAAAACCACGCGATCATCACCACTCCGACCACCAGCTTGATCCCCATCCCGGCGACAGTGCCGACCACCGAGCCCACGCCGGAGATCACGGCCGGTCGTGCCTCCTTGCGGGCGAAGGCGATCTCAAACACGAAGGCCCCGATCAGCGGTCCCAGTAGCAGGCCGAAGGGCAGGAAAAACAGCCCCACCACCGTCCCTGTTAGGGCACCGAAGGCTCCCCACCGCGTGCCACCAAACCATTTCGAACCCGCCGCCCCGCTTACCATCTCGCAGGTTTGGGAAATCGCCATCAGCAGCGCCAGCACCACAAAGGACCACCAGCGCAGGCCGGATGCCTCGCCAAGCATCAAGCGGTGGGCGATCGCCGCGATGAGGATGATCAAATGGCCGGGCAAGATCGGCAGCACGCAGCCGACCGCTCCGGCCAGCAACAGACAGCCGGTGACCAGCCAAGCCACGCTGGTTCCCACGCCCTGCCACACTGCGCTCGATTGCATCATTTCCCACATGCCGTGCTTTCTAAACGCGTTCTCGGAAATCCGCAACCCCGGAGGATGTAACTGTATGTCATGGGGAGCACACGCGCCCTCGCGTGTTCCGCAGTGCGCCCTCGCTCTGCGGCGGCGGACCGACCAATCGTTGTTGTTTGTGATTTCAGGC
>JAYVNM010000023.1:0-6980 GCA_043758445.1 Akkermansiaceae bacterium
TCGTTAGAAAGTATGGCGGCGAGTGCGGCGATGCGCGGCATGCTGCGCGTGGGAGACGCGTCTTACTCGATTTACCTGTCGCATACGTTTGTGTTGCCGGTAGCGGCATTCCTATTGCTACGGATGCACATTCAGGGGATTGCGGGCCTAGTGCCAGGAATTGTGTTGGGTACGTTGATGAGTGTTTCGGTTGGGCTGGGTGTCTACCGTTGGGTGGAGCTGCCGATCATCGAATACTTTCGCAGGAGACGGGCTGCAGCAGAAGTTGCGATAGCTTAGCTGGGGACCGGTGGAATGCAGAAGAGGGTCATCCTTGCGGATGGCCCTCTTTGTCTGAAGCGTCGCGAACGGCGTTTTGATTTAGCTGCGGTTGATGGTGACGGACTCAAGTACGACCGGGGTCTTGGGGCGGTCGCTTCCATCGCGGGAGGCCTTGGAGATCTTCTCGACGATGTCATAACCTTCTGTGACTTCACCGAAGATGGTGTGCTTGCCGGTGAGCCAGCCGGTGTCTGTGACGGTGATGAAGAACTGGCTGCCATTGGTGTTAGGGCCGGCATTGGCCATCGAGAAAATGCCTGGCTTCGTGTGTTTGAGCGAGTGGTCGATTTCATCCGCGAATTTATAGCCCGGGCCGCCAGAGCCGGTGCCAGTCGGATCGCCGCCTTGGATCATGAAATTGGCGATTACGCGATGGAAGGCGACCCCGTTGTAGTAGCCCCGGTTGGCGAGGTTGAGGAAATTCGCGCAAGTGATCGGCACTTTAGAGGCGAAAAACGTGGCGTCGATGTCGCCTGCGGTGGTGTGAAGTGTGAGTTTGATGTCGGACATGGCTGCAAGGGAATACCGGATTTCCCTATCTTGCAACTCCTACCGATTTCATCCGTTCCCGCCCACCGGGTGAGCGGTTGTCGCCTCGCCTTTGTCAGGACGCGGTCGAACCTCTAGAATGTTCCGGTCCCATAACTGGTCCGCGTCGCAGTTGTATTTGTTGCGATTCCCCGGATCAAAATTTCCGGCTCAGCGAGACCGACGCCGGATCGCCGAACCTCCACGGCAGATCCACCGCCTTGGAAATTCCGATACGCCCGCCCGCACGGATTTCACACGGCTCCCCGCGGAGGAGGCCACACCCCGGCATGGTGAGAAACCGTGCGCCGTGCGCCGTCCCATCGATGCCGAGAACCCGCGTAAGTCTCCCTGGGCCAGCGCCTAACAGATGATCCGTTACGCCGGTTCTCCGGTCGCGCATCAGACGGATGCCGCTCACCGGCTCCAGGGCACGAAACAGCACGAAGCCCGAGCCTCCGGGGCTTTTCACCAACACGTTGAACATCCAATGCAGGCCGTAGTTCAGATATACATAGGCATCTCCCGCCCGGTGATCTGCCACGAATGCCCGAGCGCTGGGACGGCTCCACGTGTGGCAGGCGGGGTCATCGACGGCGAGATAGGCTTCGGTTTCCACGATCCTCCCCGCGCAGCCATGCCAGTGGAAATGGCAGCCAATCAACTCGCGGGCGCAGGCTAGTGGATCGCGCTCGAAAAACTCCGGGATGATTATTTCCATGCATGAATGACTTATGAATCTGTCCCCTATGCAAACGAAAGTTACAAAGAATCCTCTGGCTTTTTATTTCTGGAGGGTGTATTACGCAGGGTAGTTCAATTTAAATGAAAGGATCGCGAAAAAACCATGAATGCTTACCTCAACCAAGCCATCAGAACCCACTCGGATTTCTCTGCCACAGCGAGAACAGCCCCGCAGTCGTCCGTTGATTTTACTCCGTCACGCACCTCCTGGTTCGCCAGTTACGACGAGGAGTGGGCGGCCTTTCTCGAAGAAAAATCCCTGCAAAAATCCCATTTCCAGGAAAATCTCAGCGAGCCGGAAGCTCTGCCCCGCGTCTGGAATGTTCCCCACGGCTGATCCGGAGGGGATGGCCTATTTCACTGAGTGTGTAACGGTTTCCAGAACCTGGATTTTGGCTGTTAGTTCGGCGATTTTCACGTCGGCCTCCGCCATCGGTAGGCCCTTGGCAACGCCAGGCCGGGTGTGGCCGGTAAAAGTCAGCCAAGCATTGCGCCGCACTTCCATTCGCTCCTTGATCAAGTCCCGCATGGGCGCTTGCAAGTAAGGTGAACTCGCGAAAAAGGTGGTGGTTTCCGGGGCCGATGTTAGATAAGTAATTACCTGTTTGGCCATCAGATCGTGGCCCTCACGGTTGGGATGCACGCCATCGCCCGCGAAGCGGAAATTCGGCTCGGTCTTGCGTTTTTCGTCCAACGCCGTCCGCATCGGCCCGTGCAGATCGACTACTTCCCAGCCGATCTTGCGCTGGCCGATCAGCCACTCGGTGAAGCGCGTGAGCATTTCATCATGTTTGCTGGGTGGCTTGCCCGGTCCTGCGTCCTGCACCGGCGGTGTTAGAAAGAGCACCCGCCTCACTCCGGCTTTCTCCATCTGGGACTTCAGGGTTTCCATCCCCTTGCAAAACCGGGCGAAACCCTCGTCGTTCTGGGGCAGCGATGAACCGTCATTCATGCCGTAACAGGCCATTACCCAGTCTGGCTTGGCTTTTGCTAAAATGCGCCCGATCCGCTCGCTGATCGTGGGACGCGGGAAACCAAATTTGCTAATATGTGTCTCCTGTTGCTCGGCGGGTGTTAGATCGGTGGCGGTTTCGCTCGAGAGACCCAGATTGATGACTTCCGCCGTGGCTCCTTGCGAGCCGAGCCAAGCATCCAAGTCCGTCACCCAGTCGCCTGCGTAGGTGATGCTGTCGCCGAGGATGACGATGCGTTTGGCGTCCTTGAGGTCCAGTGCGGCATGGGTGCGAGCGATGCCGGTGGCGCAGAGCAGGGCGAGAGGTAGGAGGATTTTCATGGGTTTTCGTTAGGTCGGGAAATGGAGCGGTCACGGATCGCGTCATAGACATACCAATCCTCCAAGCGTTTTCTTGCCCATGGAGTTTTGCGTAAAAAAGTCAGGCTGGATTTGATCGTCGGATCGAACATGAAACAGCGGATCGGTATGTGCTCACTCATTTCCCGCCAGCCATGACGGGCCACCACGCCGCGCAGCACGGTCTCCAAGGTCACGCCGTGCAGCGGATCGTTCGGGTGGGATGCGGGTTCGGGCACGATGCCGCGAGCTTGGACCCCTAGCCTGGCGGGCGTCGAGATTTTCGTTGGGAAAAAAAATTCAGTCATCAGGGCGGGCCAGGTGATTTTGCATTGGACGGGTAAAGCCGATGCCGCCAGAGTCGCATCAGCAAAAATCACCATGGAACGCCTAACACATCTCTTGGCAAACAACCGCGCTTGGGCAGATACGATTAACGCGAATGATCCAGATTTTTTCCGCAGGCTCGCAGCTCAGCAGTCTCCAGAATACCTCTGGATCGGCTGCTCGGACAGCCGCGTCCCCGCCAACCAAATCACCGGCCTCGCGCCGGGCGAGATTTTCGTCCATCGCAACGTCGCCAACATCGTCGCGGAAACGGATTTCAACGTGCTGGCGGTCATTCAATACGCGGTGGATGTTCTGAAAATCCGCCACATCATCATTTGCGGGCACTACGGTTGCGGTGGCGTTAGAGCGGCGTTGGAAAATTTCCGCCATGGCATGATCGACAACTGGCTGGCCGGCATCCGCTCTCTCAGCCGGGTCCATCGCGCGGAACTCGCCGCGCTGGCACCCGATGCTGCGGTGGATCGCTTGTGCGAGCTCAATGTCCGCTCGCAGGCCCGTCACGTCGCCCGCACGACGATCCTCGAAGATGCCTGGGAACGTGGGCAGAAAATTTCGATCCATAGCTGGATATACGGGCTGGATACCGGACTGATCACCCCGCTCGCCGAGCCAGTGACCGGACCGATGGATAATTTCGATTGATAATTTTCCCGGCACATGCTTCCTTTCCGGCGTCACAAGTGACGGGGGCGTTCTGGTTTCGACGGGATGTCTGACGCGCTGGTTGCACGTAGAGGTTGAACGGTTGGCCTCTTTAAAAAGCCGCTCAAAACAAATAAATGCAGACTCTAACGAGCTCGCACTGGCCGCTTAATTGACGACCACGTCAGAACCCCGACACCTGCTGAGGGGGATGGCGAACACTCAGCAGGCTGGGATCAGTGTCGGGGAACCGGGCATTTTTCCGAGATCAAACAGGTTTCTAGGATGGGCAACGCTGCATGAAGGCCCAGTCCATCCGAAACTCCAGACATCATGCTAAACGTGTAGATGCCAGTGTTGACGGCGTTTCGGACAGGGGTTCGACTCCCCTCGCCTCCACCAATCGGCCCTCAGTGACTTACGTTGCTGAGGGCCGACTTTTATACTCCTCAATCGCCATGAAAGAAAATTGGTATTGCCAATCTGCAACTTGGGTAATACCTTCCGGGCATGATAACGATTTCGCTCAAGATTCCCGACGAACTGGTTTCACGGGTGGATGCGGTGGCCCGCGCCAAGCGGACCAGTCGCTCCGCCTTGATGCGCGAGGCTTTGGAAGAGAAGCTGAAGGCAGCCGCGCTGATAAGCACGCCCAGCCTCTACGAGCGCAGCGCGGATCTATGCGGCAAGGGCGACAGCGGGCTAGGCGATCTGGCTTCCAATCCGAAACATCTGGAAGGTTTCGGCTCGTGAACGAGGTGCTGGTGGATACAGGGCCGCTGGTCGCCTACCTAGATCGAAGCGATTTTCACCACGCATGGGCAAAGGAAGAGTTTCAGCAGCTCACACGTCCTCTGCTGACCTGCGAGGCGGTGGTTGCGGAATCCCTGTTCCTGTTGCGGCGCGGAGGCATCGACCCAGATGGACTTCTCGATCTGATCATGCGCGGAATCGTGCTGCCGGATTTTTCCCTCGCATCTGAGATCAGCGCGATCCAACAACTAATGAAATCCTACCGCAATGTGCCGATGTCTCTGGCTGCCGCTTGTCTCGTGAGAATGGCGGAAATCCATGCACGATCAAAGGTGATGACCTTGGATTCGGATTTCGTTGTTTACCGGAAATCCCGCCGCAAGGTGATTCCACTGCTCTGTCCTGAGCGATGAACGGTGTCCCAAAATACACCACCAGCCGTCTCGCAGTAGGAGGCGGGTTTCGTCGGTCGGCGATGGCCGGCGTAATGAGAGACTCCGCCTCGCTGTGGCGTCCGAGCGCCTCCAGAAAAGCCAGGCGCATGGACACCTCGCTGAACTCGCTGCCCGCAGAAGAATTGTCGGACGGAATCTTGCTGGGTGACCATCGTCCAACAGCCAGGAAGCTTCCGAGTCATCTCCCGCCCACCCACACTACAAGCCCCACAATGGCCAGACATCCTCGCCGAATACCGTCTTTAAGATGCCTTAACGATCAGGAAAACCTCTCCACTTTTGCTCAGACAATTAAATCCACTTTTGCTCAGTCGCCGACATTTTTCCAAGATTTTCTTGCCAAGGTTTGGTCAAGAACGTAACAAAGCCGTCCACCCAACCGGATGCTCGGATGGCGGAATTGGTAGACGCGCTAGACTAAGGATCTAGTAGGGTAACCTGTGGAGGTTCGAGTCCTCTTTCGAGCACTTTCCGTTGATTTTCAACGAGTTGAAAATTCGAGGAAAGCCATAGTTTTCTAGCAGCAAGTTTCATTGTTCCCAGATTGTTCCCAATCCTGCGGAGCATCCCGTATTCTGGCTCCATCGAAGCTCTGGTTCGCGGTTCCAGACTTTACGGAGCTCGTTATTTCTGTAGAGTGCTTCAGATGACATCTGTCCAACTCACGACCTTATCCTCTCACCTTAGGGCTGTTGATGGAACCGCGTGGGCGCCTGATCGGTGGTCTCCCCGCCAGACGTCCCTTCAAATCGACTATTCCGATTTCGGGTGGATGATGGCTCGACGCTTAGCGCAATCGAACCATCGCCCCAAGATCCTTCGCCGAAGGGAATACCGTTGGATTCGGGCGGCCGTCCAGTTGCTGGTGGCAGGCGGGAAAGTCTCCGACCGACTCCCTGATGTGGCAACGGTCTCTGCCGCCCTGTCCCTGGTGCAATCCGACCTGACCCGTCCGGCTCTAAATGGTTGCCTTGTGACGTCGGGAGCTACGATCCCCACGGTCGCAAAAGCAGTGCAGCAGCCCGAGGATGTTATCCTCGCCTATTCCGATCTGTTCTTCAACGTGATCGACCGCCGGGGTGACCTTGCCTACATCCGGAAGCTGGTGGCAGGTCAGTTCAACGAAGGGCTGCTGCTCGGCACCCTACCTCCCACCGATGACGAGGAACTTCTTCAGGTAGGCTTTCGTGGCACAATCGAAGACGTCTTGCGCCATGCCGGATGGATTGCTGGGACCGCGAACGATTCCAACGAAGTGATATCCGATCGTATTCTTCGCCACCTACTCGTAGCGGCTGACGCTTGGACCGGATCTGGGCGCTCTCTCCATCAGCCTCCGCCGGCCATGGTGACTCACGCGATTGATTACCTGAAACGCTCGAAGGCCGATGCTGCAAATGATGCTCCGGTTCAGATCGGGAGCAGCTTTGGAGCTTTGATGCGCGAACAGCTCGAACTAGACGCGACCACGATTCGCGGCAGCATCGCGATGCTGGCCCAACAGCAAACTAATTCCCCGATTCGACCCAATGCCGCCTAAATCCGTCAGTCACACCGCGCGGCCGACTTCACGTAAGGAGGCTCCGGCTTCGACGCGGCGATTGCCTTCCCGCATGAATCCTCTGGAGGAATTGGGCCTCATCGGCTTTGGCCGGGCGATCGGCACAAGCCCGGAAGCTGTCTGACGACAATTAAAGCTGTTCGCCGACGACAATTAAAACTGCCCAGTTGGGAGGGTGGTTTTTGGAGGTGATGCGGCATGCCGTTTGACACCGGATGGGGCGGCGGGTGCTGCTCTGGGTTGTGGTCAATAGAACCCAACTCACCAAGCTCGTTTACGAGCGCAACCAAGGAGCAAACATTAGCATGAGTGC
>JAYVNM010000024.1:0-20073 GCA_043758445.1 Akkermansiaceae bacterium
ACGGGTAAGCCTCACGCGCCCGACCTGCTACAGGCAAGCCATCGAACAACTCCGCCCCCTCATGCTGGCCTATCTCTAGAATGTTAGACGACAGGGTTCACGGTCTGAAACGGGGACGCACCAGCCACTTGTAAGGGATCAGGCGTGGGCACCGACTACGCCGGGGATCGGACCAGGGCCTTCCGGGCGATCTTCTTCGGCGGCCTTGGGCACGGGCTTTTTCTTGAGTTCGTCTGGGACCGGCGGCGGCTTCGGCGCGGTCGGTGGGTTGCGCATTTCACCGAAGTCGATGATGTCGCGGAGGTGGGTGGCATCGAGGGTTTCAAATTCAAGGAGGGCCTTGGCGATGATTTCCACCTTGTCGCGGCCTTCGTTGAGGATGCGTTCGGCGATGGCGTAGGCGTCGTCGATGAAGCGTTTGATTTCCTCGTCGATGACCTTGGCGGTGTTCTGGCTGTAGTTGGACCGGCGGCCGCCCATGTCGCCACGGCCAAGGAAGACGGGGCCATCGCCTTCGCCGTATTCGACCATGCCGAGTTTGTCACTCATACCCCATTGGCAGACCATGTGGCGGGCAAGGGCGGTGGCCTGGCGGATGTCGCCGGATGCGCCGTTAGAAACGTCTTCGCTGTGGAAGGCCTCGGCAATGCGGCCACCCATGGTGACGATAAGATCGGCGAGGGCCTCCTTTTTCTGAGTCGAGTATTTATCACCATCCGGCAGCATCATGGTGGCACCCAGATAGGGGCCGCGGGGGATGATGGTGACCTTGTGTAGCGGATGGGTGTCCGGCAGCACCATGTTCAGGTAGGCGTGGCCGGCTTCGTGCCAAGCGGTGCCGGTTTTTTCCTTATCGGACATGGCCATGCTACGGCGTTCGCGGCCCCAGCGGACTTTGTCGCGGGCCTCTTCCATCTCGTCAAGGGTGACGGCGGTTAGACCCCGGCGGGCGGCTAACAGGGCGGACTCGTTGATGAGGTTGGCGAGTTCGGCACCGGAGAAGCCAGGTGTGCCACGGGCGATTTTCGAGAGATCGACCCCGGCGGCGAGTTTGATTTTTTTCACGTGGACGCGGAGGATTTCCTCGCGGCCATTGACGTCGGGCAGGGAAATCGTGACTTGGCGGTCGAAGCGGCCGGGACGGAGTAGCGCGGGATCGAGCACATCTGGTCTGTTAGTGGCGGCAATGATGATGACACCTTCTTGGGTGTCGAAGCCGTCCATTTCGACGAGGAGTTGGTTGAGCGTCTGCTCGCGCTCGTCGTGACCACCGCCCATGCCATGACCGCGATGGCGACCGACGGCGTCGATCTCGTCGATGAAAATCAGGCAGGGTGCGTGTTTGCGGCCTTGTTCGAACATATCGCGGACGCGGGAGGCTCCGACGCCGACGAACATTTCCACGAAGTCCGAGCCGGAGATCGAGAAGAACGGCACGTCCGCCTCACCGGCGATGGCGCGGGCTAACAGCGTCTTGCCGGTGCCGGGAGAGCCGACCATCAGGACGCCCTTGGGGATCGATCCGCCGAGTTTCTGGAACTTGCGGGGATCGCGGAGGAAATCGACGATTTCAAACAACTCTTCCTTCGCTTCCTGGATGCCGGCGACGTCTTTGAAGGTCACCTTGTTGCGGTCCATTGTGAGCAGGCGGGCCTTGCTTTTGCCGAACGACATGGCACCGCGCCCGGCGGATTTCATCTGCTGACGGAACAGGAAAAACAGGATGCCAATGATGAGGAGAAAAGGTAGGAACGTGAAGAGTGCGCTGCTAAGGTAGTCCCGGCTGCGATCATAAATCGCCTTGTTTTCCTTCACCAGCTTGTTCAGATCATCGCCTTGGATGGCGGTGGAAACGGGGACCGTGAACTGCGTGGCTGGCTGGGCCTTGGTCGGATCGGTCTGGGCAGCAGCAGCGGGGATTTTGCGGGTCCCGACGATGACGGCGTCCTCCGAGCCGGCGGTGGTGACGATGCGGAGGGTGTTTCCAGGGTCGTTGATATCGACCGATTTCAAGGCGAGGGCCTTGCGGAATTCCGGCAGTGAAAGCGTTTCAAGATCGCCCTCTAGCGGCTTCTCGGCGGTGGCATTGATCTGTTGGATGCGGAGGTTATTGCCGAGCAGTTCTTTGATTTCATCGCGTTGGAGGACGAAATTCACGGGGACGCGGAAGTCCTTTTTTTGCGTTTCCGCCTTGGCATCGACAATTTCCGGGAGGATCCAACCGGTGATGGTGGCGTCCAACGAGGTGTCGGTGGTGATGATCTTAAGCGGTTGTTGCTTCGGGTTTTCGAGGACGATGCGTTCCTGGTCCAAGGCTTGGCGGAACTCGGAATAGGTCATGGATTTAACCGACTTGTTGGAGAGCGGGTTAAGGAATGCGACTCCGAGGATCAGTGTCGCAACACTGAGCAAGGCGAGCAGCCGCCAGTTGAAGCCATTGGCATCGCCGGGCGTGCGGTTAGGACTGTTAGGCGGCGGAGTTGAGTTCGGTGAGTCTGACATGGTGAGCGATAAAAAACCCGGTCGGATGGGGGCAGCGTGATTTCAACCACGCGGTTAGCAGCCGTCCGGGAGTGATTGAGGATAGCCTAAGGGGGGGAAAAGCAAACCCCTTTTTTGCAGGAGTCTTGCGGGTGGGTTCGGGGTCTGCCAAGAAAGCGGGCGTGAAAGCATCCGTGCCCCCGAAAGACCCGTCGCTCGCGCCTCGGTGGCGCTTGCATTTGCTGCGCGGGTTGCAAGCGATTCCCGGGGTGGGGCGGCTGCGCGCGCTGCGGCCTGGGGCGGACGCGCATGTCGGCGTGCTGGTGGATGCGTTCGCGGCCTTTGCGACGTTGGATGCTGAGTTGAGCACACTAGAGGCGGACCTGATCCTGGACATGCTGCGGAGCGCGTTCCCCGAGGTGGACCACGGCTGGCTGGGACGGCGCCTGCAGCGGGCGGTGAGGAACCCGCAGCCCTTGCAGGGGCTGGCGGTGGAGTTGAAGGACAGCTTCAACGATGCCGGAAAACTGGCGCTCGGTTTGCAGTTGTTCACGCTGGTGGATGCGGCGGGGCGGTCAGAGCGAAACCGGACAAGCTTCGAGGTTTTCATGCGGCGGCTGGGTCGGCCGGATTATGGGGTGGCGATCCTGCGGGAAATGCGGGGCGATGCCGGGATGCCTGCCGACGAGGAGCTGCCGTTCGAGCGGCTGGTTTTCGGCAGCGAGGGAGCGGATGTGATATTGCCACCGGCGGCGGGCGATCACGAGTTCCGAGTTTATCGGGCAGGGGATTTGATTCTCGTGAGAAACACCGGCGTCGCGCCGCTGTGGATTCGTGGGCGGTCGGTGGAGACGGGGTCCTTCCTGCGGATGCGCGAGCGGCAGCCCTTGGTGGTGCCAGGCTGGACGCTGAGTCATGAGGATCTGATGTTTTTCCTCGATGTGAAACGGACTGGCAACACGCCGTCGATCTATCTTGAGGCGGGCGAAGCTGGGCTAACAGCCGAGCGCACCCGAGGCCGTCAGAGCGCGCTGCGGGTGAGTTTCGGCCTGCAAGCGGTGGTGGAGGCGCTGCGGGATACGGAGCTTCATGCCGGCAGCCGGGGGCCTTTGAAAAAGGGCGATGTCGTGATTTGCCGGAATCATGAGCGGCTGGGTGATGCCTCGGGGGTCAGCCTGCTCATCAACGAACTGCGCCGCCGGGCCACGCAGTCCGGGCGGCGGTTCCGGCTGGCGGGTGACCGGCAAGAGTATTTGGTATCTAACGATGCGGCGGCACTCTCGGCAGGGGATTTGTTGTTAGGCTCGAAATTATCGCCGAAAACCGTGTTGTTCATCCGCTTCGACGAACAGCGGGCGGAAGGTGAGTTGGTCATCCGTGAAAGCCACGGGCCGATCTTGGTGGACGGCGTTCCAGTGCGGCAAACTGCGGCGCTGCGCGATGGCTCGCTAATCCGGCTCTCTGGCAGCCAAGCGGTGCGATGCCGCTTCAGCGAGGGCTTTCTGGATGAGGAGCGAACGCTCATCGAGTCCTTGCAAGTGGAGGACTTGATCCATGACTTCGGGCCGGACGCGCGGGCGCTGGATCATGTGAATTTCGAGGTGAAACGCGGGGAAATGCTCTGCATCATCGGTCCGAGCGGCAGTGGCAAAAGCACCCTGCTCGCCGTTCTATCAGGTCAGCGTGAACCCACGCGCGGTAATGTCAAATTGAACGGCATCCCGCTTTACGAACGGCGTGAGCAGCTTGTCCCGTTCATCGCGCACATGCCGCAGGAAGAGGCGCTCAATCCCCAGCTCACGGTGCGTGAGCACCTGCGCCACGCCATCACAATTCGTCGTCCAGCACTATCTCTCGCCGAACATGAACGCCGAGTCGATAGCGTTCTAGCAGAACTCGGCTTGCAGTCGATTGCCCGTCGGCGGGTGGGATCGGCGGGCGAGAAAACGATTTCCGGTGGCGAGCGTAGTCGCCTGAATCTCGGGGTGGATCTGGGCAGCCGGGCCGAGGTTTTCCTGTTCGACGAGCCGATTTCTGGCCTCTCGTCCAAGGACTCCGAGCACGTTGCGGAAACCTTGCGTTCGCTGGCCCGTGAGAAAATCGTGATCGCTTCTCTGCACCGGCCGGGAGCGCCGGTGCTGCGGTTGTTCGACAAGGTGCTGTTGCTAGATAGCGGTGGACGACTCGCCTACTTCGGCACGCCTGCGGGCATGGTCGGTTATTTCCGCGACGCTTGTGAGGAGCTGGTCATTTCCCACCCATCGGTAACTGCGAAATCGCCGTTGGGCGCGGACTTTGTATTTGATGTGTTAGAGACGCCCTTGAGCACCATCGGCGGTGGTTCTAACACCGGCGCGGCGCGGCGCTTCCCGTCGTCATTCTGGCAGGAGCGCTTCGAGAGCGTGGATCTGATGCGTTCCCTGCAACTCGGCGGCGGCCCGGCGTCCATGCTCGGCGAGCACCGGGAAGGGGATCGGCTGCCGGTGCCGCCTAAGCCGATCCGGAGGTTCCGCGCCGTGCTGGCGGTATTTGCGACCCATTTTTTACGCTCTTTGCTCTCGAAACTGAGGAACCGCGGGACGGTTTACAGCACCTGTCTAGAGGCCCCGCTGTTAGCTGGCTTGATCGCGCTCACCCTGCGCTCTTCACCCGGCGGGGCCTATCAATTTTCCACCGCCCTGCACATCCCTGCCTACCTGTTTTTGAGTGCTACCGTGGCGATGTTTCTAGGCCTGACAAACTCCGCGACCGAGGTGCTCCGCGACCGTCCGATCCTGCGCCGCGAGCGGAACTGTCAACCGGGGGCGGGTTCCTATGTAATGGCGAAATTTTCCGCGCTCGGCCTCGTCGCCGCGATCCAGTGCTTGGCCTATCTGGTCGTGGGGAACTACTTTTTAGACATCACCGGCATGTTGCCTTATCTGTGGTTGTGGATGACTCTAACGGCGTGGACCGGCACTGGCATGGCACTGGTCGTTTCCTCCTGCGTGAAAACCGAACGCGCAGCCCTAACAGCGGTGCCGCTGCTGTTAGTCCCGCAGATGTTGTTAGCAGGAGCTCTAGTGCCCTACCGGGAAATGAACCGCGGTCTGTTCAGCGTGGTTGCCGTCCGCGACCGTGGCGGCGTGCCGGTGCCGGCGGCGATCATGCCGCTGCGCTATGCCTATGAGGCGATGATCGTCGCCCAAGCCACGCGCAATCCTTTCGAGACTGAGCGGCTGCGTTTGCAGAAACGCATCGACCGCATCCGCTCGCTAGAAGTGCCGATGACGCCCGAGCAGGTCGAGCGCTTTGATCTGGTGAAAGAGGGGCTGCGACGGCTGTTAGCCAGTGGCGCGACCACCGAGGCGGAAGCGGAAAATTTAGTGGCCCGCATCCGGCGCATCGCCCTATCCGGGACACGGATCGAGGTGGAGACGATGAAAGTCTGGCCAGAGAACGCCCCGAAGGCCCGCCCGGCGTCCGAATTTTTCGTCAACGAGCGGATCGACCTGTTAGTGAGAGAGGCCGAGACATTCCGGGAGGACTATCGCAACAAGGACCGCCGCAGCGTTTTCCACGCGCTGAAAAAACCGATCCCCTTCATGACCGAGAAGATCGGCAAGACCCCGCAGGCCTATGTGGAACGCGACGATGAAATCGAGACCCAGAAATATTGTGGGATCGTTCTAGCAGTTTTCATCATCGGTTGTGGCGTGGCCTCCACCCTGATTATTTCCAGGCAGAATCGGCAGACGAAGTAGGAAACTGCAATTTGCCGCTGTCTCCGACAGGGTTTCGCAAATCACGGCTTTGCGCTTGGCGGCGACGGGCGAGCGGTCACAATCGCGCCAGTGAACCCAGCGCCACTTGGAATTTTCGACTCGGGGGTCGGCGGACTAACAGTCGTCAGGGCCGTGCAGGAGCTTTTGCCGGCGGAAAACATCCTCTATCTAGGCGACACCGCGCGCCTACCTTATGGCTCGAAAAGCCCGGCAACGATCCGCCAGTTCGCCGACGAGGACGTGCGGTTCCTTATTTCAAAAGGCGTAAAAGCAGTCGTCGTCGCCTGCAATACCGCGACGGCCCATGCCTTGCCAAGTCTGTTGGGGAAATACCAGATCCCCATTCTCGGCGTGATCGAGCCGGGGGTGGAAGCCGCCTTGGCCAGCCCGAATGTGCAGCGTATCGGCATCATCGCCACGCGCGGCACGATCAGTTCTCACGCCTACCAACATGCCCTCGCCCTGCGGAAAACCGGCCTTATCATTCATGGCCAGGCCACTCCGCTGCTGGTGCCGCTGATCGAGGAAAACTGGCTCGATCACCCGGCCACCCGCCAGATTTTAAAAACCTATCTGGACCCGCTGGTGGAGAAGGGGATCGACACGTTGATGCTGGCCTGCACGCACTACCCGCTGCTGATTCCGGTCCTGCGGGAAATTTTACCACCGGACGTGCGCCTCGTGGACTCCGCGACGACCTGCGCCGAGCACTTGAAACGCGAACTCACCCGCCTCGATCTCCTCGAGACGTCCACCCACGAAGGCTCGCTGGAACTCCATCTAACCGACCTTTCCGAAGCATTCGAGGCGCTCGCCCGCCAGTTTCTCAAAAAATCTCCCGGCCGCATCCACCGCGCGGTGCTTGGCGGTTAACGGCGATCACCCGTTGCCGCACCCGCTTTTCGATTCGCGGCGACCGATCATCGCCGCCACATCGCCTGCCGGGTTTAGACTTGATTCGTTTCAAATCCCCGGAACACTTTGCCGTTTCCAAGCCTTTTAAAACACACCATGAAATTATTTGGAACCGACGGCATCCGCGGCAGGGCGAACGAATTCCCCATCACTCCGGAGGTGGCCCTCCGCGCCGGCAAGGCAGTGGCCCAAGTCCTGCGCTCGTCTGGCCACAACCGCAACCGCGTAGTCATCGGTAAGGATACCCGGATTTCCGGCTACATGCTCGAAACCGCACTCACTGCCGGCCTCGTTTCGATGGGCATGGACGTGTTGCTCCCCGGCCCGTTGCCCACCCCGGCCATCGCGCACCTCACTAAGTCCATGGGGGCCGCCGCCGGCATCATGCTCACCGCCTCCCACAATCCCTACGAGGACAACGGCCTGAAAATCTTCGGCCCCGACGGCTACAAGCTCTCCGACGCGCTTGAGGAAATCATCGAACGCCACATCCTCGGCGACGAACCCGAACCACGCGCCATGTCGCCGGAAAAGATCGGCAAGGCCTACCGCATCGACGACGCGCGCGGCCGCTACATCGAGTTCGCCAAACACACCGCCAACAACATTTCCCTGCACGGCCTAAAAATCGTCGTCGATTGCGGCCATGGTGCGGCTTATTTCATCGCCCCGCTTATTTTCAAGGAACTCGGCGCGGAAGTCATCAAGCACGGCTGCGAACCGGACGGCATCAACATCAATGACAAGTGCGGCGCGCTTTTTCCGCAGACCGCCGGCGAACTCGTCCGCCTGCACGGTGCCGACCTCGGCATTTCCTTCGATGGCGATGCCGACCGCGTGATCTTCACCGATGCCACTGGTACCCCGGTTTCCGGCGACCGCATTCTCGCCCTCGCCGCGCTGTCATTGCAGGAGCAGGGGAAACTCCGCGGCAACCGGATGGCCTGCACCGTGATGAGCAACCTCGGTCTGCACGAAGCCATGCGAAAGGCCGGCATCGAGGTCCTCACCACCGCCGTCGGCGACCGCAATATCATCGAAGCTCTCCGTGAAAAGGACGGCTCATTCGGTGGCGAAAACTCCGGCCATCTCATTTTCTCCGACCACGCCACGACCGGCGATGGCATCCTCAGCGCACTCCAAGTGCTCCGCGTCATGAAGGAAAAAAAGGCCACCATGGCCGAGCTCGCCGCCTGCATGCGCGAGTTTCCCAGCGAACTGGTCAATCTCCGAGTCGCCTCCAAGCCCCCCATCGCCGGACTTGTTAGTATCCAAAAACTCATGAAGGAAGCCGACGCTGCCTTCGGCGATGCCGGTCGCCAGCTCATCCGCTACTCCGGCACCGAAAATAAAATCCGCATCCTTGTAGAACACCGTGACGCTGAGATGGTCGCCGAGTGGATCGGGAAATTCACCCAAGCGGTGAAGGAGGACATCGGAGTGCCTACTTGAAGAACAACTCAATCAACTATCTGCATTAGCTTGATTTCCCTGTGCTGACATTATCGTGAACCTACCTGAGTCCGTCGGAGCGCCGTTACAACAGAAATGATCCTTAGCCTGCATTAGGAGGCCAACTTCGAAAAATCCTTGAATGACGTGCGAATCATTGAAACAATACGTCATGTCGAAGTTGACTCTCCACGTTCCCGAGGAATTGGTCTCCGCCGCCAAGAATGAGGCGGCTTTACGGCGGGTGTCCGTATCCAAGCTCGTATCCGATTATTTCGCCTGCCCTGCTGCGTATAAAACCACTTCGACAAAAGACGCGATGCACGAACTCGCTCCGAGAACTAGCCGCCTGTCAGGATGCATTCCCGATGCGGACACGGAAGACTATGTTGATTATTTAGAACGAAAGCATTCATGAAAGTGCTGATCGACACCAATGTCATCGTGGATGTCCTCGTAATTCTAAAAACATGCCCCTCTTCACCACCCGCGACATCCAAAACTTCCCCATCGGCGGAATCCCACTCGCCGAGCACTCAAGGAGCGTGGGCGTCTCGCCCACCCGTCTTCTAACGATTCATCCTCACGCATGGCTCGATCCCGCCGACATGGCAGCTTTCTCTGACAGTGGAAAATTCACCCTCGTCGATTCATCTAACACTCCGCTCGCTTGGTTCGAAACCTCGCCCGATCCCGCCAGCACCTTTTCCGCTGCTAACTCGTTCATCGTTCGCTACCCATGGGATCTCCTCCGTGCGAACGAACTTTATCTTTCCTCTCTATCAGAAAATTCTATCCAAGGCGAGATTCACCCCTTAGCCGTCATCGAAGGGATCATCCATCTGGGCCATGGCACCCGCATTCTTCCCGGAGTCTTCATCGAGGGAAATGTCATCATCGGGAAAAACTGCAAGATCGGCCCTAACTGTTATATCCGCGGCAACACCAGCATCGGCGACCACTGCCACATCGGTCAATCCGTGGAAATCAAGAACTGCCTGATTTTATCTAACACCAATGTCGGCCACCTTTCCTACGTCGGCGACTCGGTGTTAGGTGAAAAGGTCAACCTAGGCGCTGGCACCACCACTTCCAATCTCCGCCACGACGGCAAAAACCACCGCTCGATGGTCGATGGCGTGCTCATCGACACCGGCCGCCGCAAGTTCGGCACCATCATCGGCGACGGTGTCCACACCGGCATCAACACCTCGATCTACCCGGGCCGGAAACTATGGCCCAATACGTCCACGCGACCCGGCGAGATCGTCCAGCATGATCTTCAATCTCAAGATTAAGAAATTTCAACCGCAGATGAACACAGATGGACGCAGATTTGGAATTAAGATCAGACGCACCACGAAAAACGCTTGGAACAGTTATGTTTCACCTCAGTCTCTGAATCCGACCATTTCCCATCCCTCTCTTCATCTGCGTCCATCTGCGTTCATCTGCGGTTGAAAAAATCTTCAATTTCAAACTCTCTAGCAATCAACCACCACCATGTGCGGAATCGTCGGATACATCGGAAAAGCGGACGCAGCCACTGTCCTCATCAACGGCTTACGCCGTCTCGAATACCGTGGCTATGACTCAGCCGGCGTGGCCATTCTCGATGACGACCGGATCCTTGTCTCCAAGTCGCCGGGCAAGGTTTCCAAGCTCAATGACAAGGCCCACGCTGATTGGGATGCGGCCCTTTTCCACCGCGCCTCTACCGGCATCGCCCACACCCGCTGGGCCACCCACGGCCCGCCCACCGAGGTCAATGCCCATCCGCATCTCGACCAGACCGGCGACATTGCGCTCGTCCACAACGGCATCATTGAAAACTACCGCGCCATCCGCGCCCGGTTAGAGGGCAAGGGCCATCACTTTTACTCCGAGACCGATACTGAAGTTCTCGCCCACCTCATCGGCGACTGCGATAAAGGCGACCTTTTCCAAGCCGTCTGCGATGCGCTCCATCAGGTCAATGGCACCTTCGGCATCGCCGTGCTATCTGCTAGGGAACCGGATAAAATCATCACCGCCCGCCGGGGCAGCCCCATCGTCATCGGCGTTGGTGACGGAGAAACCATCATCGCGTCCGACGCCTCCGCCATCGTTGCTCACACCCAGCGCGTGATCTATCTGGACGACAACGACATCGCCATCGTCACTGCCGAGTCCGTCGAGATTCGCGACCTTAACAACTGCCCAGTCACCCGCGAAATCGCCCACCTAGGCATCGATGCCGCTGCTGCGGAAAAAGGCGGCTACGAACATTTCATGCTCAAGGAAATCCACGAGCAGCCCGATGCGTTAGGCAATGCCATCCGGGGCCGCCTGGACTTCGACCTCGGAACTTCCGTTCTAGCAGGCATGGGCACGTCGCCGCGCGAACTTGCCGAACTCAACCGCGTTGTCCTCATCGGCTGTGGCACCTCGCTCCACGCCGGGCTTGTCGGTGAATACGCCTTCGAGGATCTGGCGGACATCCACGCGGAAGTCCAGCAAGCCGCCGAATTTCGCTACCGGAATCCCATTCTCGGCAGCCGCGATCTGGTCGTCGCTATTTCCCAATCCGGGGAAACCGCCGATACTCTAGCAGCCGTGCGTGAAGCGAACCAAAAAGGCGCTTTCGTCATGAGCCTGTGCAACGTCGTTGGCTCCACCATCGCCCGCGAGACGGGCAGGGGAGTCTATCTGCACGCCGGGCCGGAGATTTCCGTGGCCTCCACCAAGGCCTTCACCTGCCAGGTCGCCGTGCTGCTGATGATGGCCCTCAAGCTCGGGCGCGGTCGCCGATTTTCCCGCGAGGACGGCATCAAACTCTCCCGCGAGATCGAGTCCATCCCCGCGCTCGTCGCCAAGGTGATCCTCCAGAACCCGCGCATCGCGAAAATCGCCGCCGACTACGCGAGCAACGAGCACGCCTTCTATATTGGCCGTGGCCCGATGTATCCCGTCGCCCTCGAAGGCGCACTCAAGCTCAAGGAAATTTCCTACATTCACGCGGAAGGCTACCACGCAGCCGAACTCAAGCACGGCCCCATCGCGCTGTTGGAAAAAGGCACGCCCATCATCGCCCTCGCCTGCGACATTCCGGGCAAGGACAAGACCCTTGGCAATATCGAGGAATGCCGGGCGCGTGGCGCACGCATCCTCGGCATCGTCACCGAGGGCGATCACGCGACCGCCGAGTGCATGGACGACTTCATCACCATCCCACGCTGCCATCCACTCATCGCCACCATTCCCGCCGTCGTCGCCCTCCAGCTCTTCGCCTACCACGTCGCCCGCCATCGTGGCTGCGAGATCGACCAGCCGAGAAACTTGGCAAAGAGTGTCACCGTGGAGTGAGGCTGGGTGGTGGTGAGTTCCGGTCGCAAGGATGAGTCGAAATATATTTTCTCGCGCTGAAAAACGCGAGAGGGTGCATAGTTAAGCCTATTTAGTTGGAATGCGAGACCTGCCCCCATTAACTCCAACTTTCATACCACCGGCAGGCGGGGGGGCAGCAAATCCACTACCAATCGCCCAATTTCAAGTTCCACGTCGCAACCCATCGCGTTAAGAATTTGGATGAGCTCAACCAACTCTACCCGTCGTTCGCAGGTTTCAATTCTACTGACCAAACCATATTCCCTGTTGAGCAAACGAGCCAAGTCGCGCTGCGTAAAGCCTTTTTGGCTACGCAACTCAGCAATGCGCTTGGCGATAAGCCAACCCTGCGCAGTATGGATGGATTTGGGATACAATCATTTTCATAATGAGGAAAATTTCATTGCTCTCAAAATGGATGCAAGATATTTGGTTTTAAGAATTAATTCCAATCATGAAAATTCACACGGCTTTCGTGGCCTTACTTGCAGGATCGCTTCCTTTGCGCGGCGACGAAAAACCCACACTGAAATGGGATGTGGAAATCCCCAACTCAATTTCCAATGTCAAACCACCGGAACCAGCCCCTGAGCCTATCAATTTTGAAGTGCTGGCTTCCCGCACCGAACGGATCGACGTGATCGAAGCGCCAGAAATGTCGGGACTGCCTCCTATCAAGGGGGCCGTCAACGTAACGGTTCAAATGGTCAAAGATCCCGGTTTGCCTGATCCTCCGTTACCACCGCCCGCGCTTTCGCAAGACGATCCGGCTGTCATCGCCCGACTGGACGAGCTAAGGAAAAACTACCACGGCGCTAAATTTGTGTGCATTACCGCAACCGTCTATGACCATGCACGTTCGTTCTTGCGGATTTATCCTACTGACAAAGCGAAAGGCGAATTAACGGCTTGGTCAAACATCGATTTCAATCACTTCAGCAGCGTTTCAACTTACCAAGTCAAAAATACTGATGGCACAATTCAGGCATACAGTTTGCACATAAGTATCGCCAATACAGATTCTAACAGGACACACAAAGGACAGATTCAGCCTTTACATGATCGCAGTGAATTTGAAATCCCAAAAATTCCAGATTTAGCCGCCAGCGGTCCATCTTTTATAATGGTCGCAGGTCCGAAGGATGGAGAGTCTATGAAGACGCTTTCACAACTTCATGAGTTATATCGTACAGAGGGCGTGAGATTGGAGAATGCCTTTCACGCTAAAGAACAAGCAACGGCGGATAGATACGCTTATCTATTAGCAAATCCACCGGTTCCAAAGGATATTATGATTCGTTTCTGGCAACGGGAGCAGCCGAGCAATAAATAGCTTTAATAGAATAAAAATATGAATTTTTCGATCAAAATTGAACGGACTGCGATTTCCCTTCTACTCCTATGTGGGTTGCTTGATGCCGAACCGCTTGATGAACAAATGTCATTCACCCCTTGGACTGGCGGCACTTGGAGATCTGAATGGCCCGGAGTCGAGCAACGCACCTATTTCTATCAATGGTCGCCTGACATGGTGACTTGGTTTTACGCCCCATTCATGGCTTTTGGAACCGGAGGGCATGAGTTTTTCATGGATGCTAGTCCAGAAAAACTATTTGTGCGGCTTCATCGTGTCGATGATCCCACGGTGACAACTCTTCAAGAGGCACAGGATGCAGATTTCGACGGCGACGGAATCAGCAATCTAGCCGAGGTGACGAATTATCACACGTCCCCGACGCTATGGGATACGGATGGCGATCTGATTCCTGATGGCCTAGAAGTTTTACAGGGAACATCGCCGGTGAGCAGTAATGCGACTGCTGACGATGACGGCGATGGAATGAATAATGCAGAAGAGTTTCTCTCGGATCGTGACCCTGCGGTCGCCGATTCCGTGGCGGATACATCTTCCCGCCAACTTGATGTATTTAATCTTAGCTCCTTTTGAATGATGCGTTACTTATTAAGTTTTTTGGTTTGTCTTGGTATGCCCATGCTTGCTGGTCGTGCTTTAGCTCAGTGTACTACATGTGGAGGTGGACTTCAAGGGTGCAATGTGCATTGACGGAACTTTCACTCTTTAATTGTTTGATAAAACGACTACTCCTGCAACCGGTTCGTCATGCGGCAACTATACGCACTCTACGCCGGTCTCAAACAAGCCCAAGTTAAAGCCGGATAAAAACTACACTTTGACACTTGTTGCGGTTCCGAGTGGGCCGTCTGGAGGGCTTGCTTCGGTCCATTTGCAGGTTTCCGCGCCACCCTGTTACAAGGTTTACATCGATGGTGAGGAAACTTCGGTTTACGATGGGCCGGGGCCGGGTTGCGGCAGTGGGTTGGGATTAACGAAAGAACTCACGATAGTTATCAAATCCAACTCTTCCGGAAGTCCTGGCTCCGGCGGCTCCGGTAGCGTTTCCGGTAGTTCTAGCAGCGGCGGTTTAAGTGGCGATTTTTCGCTTGGCGGATCAGCCACCGGCACTGCTGGGTCGGTTTCATTCTCATCGGGTGATATTTCGGCAGACCTATTCACCCCCGCAGTTCTGAACTACGTCAGCATGTCTGCCGATGTTGAAGTCATTCGTGATACTGGTACGCAAGCCTTACGCCAGATTAAGGCTCCCGAGTTGCTTGCCGAAATCATCACACTTTCCACAACCTCTTATGAACTTAGATTCTATCCCTCCGCTCAAGTGGGAGCTAAGACGGCAGGAATTTATTCGGTGAGCGGTAGCCCCACTCACATATGGCGAATTTCCAGCCCGACAAACTCCGCCACCACACCAATCATCCAGATCACTGAAATTCATGGAGCTGTTCAAACTGACGAGATTTTTAGTTTTATCGACGGCACCTGGATGGCTGAAATTCCGGGTGTTAGAGCGGAAACAAGAACCGCTACTATTCTTTCAAATGGTGATTCGCAAATCGATACGACCGTTTTCCATCCGACGACTAGTGTTATCGTTTCAGAAGTGAGAAATACTTATCACGTATTTCCATGGGGGACAGAGAAAATCAGCTCGGTTGAAGATCCAAGTGGTGATGCGCTCACTACCACCTGGGTCTATCATGACAATTCTTCCGATTCCGCCAATTATGCCCGTTTGAAATGGGTAATCCAACCAGACGGCTCTTGGCAGCGATACGACTATTACGCAGATGGCGGCAGTTCAGGAAAAATCTATCACGCGTACCGACCTTGGAAAAACCTCCCTACATTACCCTCAGATGCGACTGAGACAAATTGCCACCTCACGACCTACTCTTACTCTTCTCTGGGCTATAGCTACTTTCAGACGGATGTCGCTTGGAAAGAGGTGAGAGTTAATGATGTAGTCGTTAAAGAAGATAATATTTGGCCCTACTTGGAATATATTTCATCATGGGAGTTCCCGATTTTAGCAGATTTTCCAGACATGGAATGGCTACCGGTATATGAAGGAAGCGATGGTGGTTATTACGGTAGGATAACCGGAACATTTGCTACCAGGAACGAAGTTCCAGAATATCTGAGAGGACGACTTGCCTATATCGAAGAGGCTGACGGACGCCAGGAAATCCATGCTTATGAAAGAGGTAACTACAACCCTTCAACAACGGTATTTTCTCCATCGTCGTCTGGTAGTGACTTACGGGAATTCACCTTCCAGGTAAGCGAAGAACATCCATACGGAGTCGATGGGAAAAGCCTCCAAACAATCAAAATTACGGGCTTGGGTGGCAACCTCCTGAATGAACAAAGTTTGGTGAAATCTGCATCAGGCTATGTTTTACTAGTCAACACAACTTACGGTTATGACTCCGAGGGACACCTTGTTCTAACTACTGCAAATGGACGCATCACTCACGAAGCGACGTGGCTGAATGGACGCCTCGCTTCCGAGACCGACGAGCAGGGAATTGTCACCACTTTTGACGTTTATGACGCTGAGGGACGGGTTACTCAGGAAACCCGTTTGGGAATCATCACGATCCGAGTTTTTGACCCTGCAGGGAACGTGAAATCCACCACCCGCAGTGCGGGTGGATTGAGCCTTGGAACTTCCGCCGAATACGATCTCTCTGGGCGGGTAACTTCTGAAACAGGAGAAGATGGCCTGACAACATCGATGGTTTACAGCGCGGGTGTCCGTATTACCTCAAGCACCCGTCCCGATACCTCCACGGAAATTACCACACGTTACCTTGATGGTCAGACACAATCCACCACCGGCACAGGAATCGTTGCACGGTATTTTGACTATGGTACAGATGCTAGTGGCTTTTGGACAATGGAATCTGTTGGATCTAGCAGTTCACCCCGCTACTCCCAGAGTTGGCGCGATGACGAAGGTCAAACTTGGCTTACCGCCACCAGCGGTCCCTCGGGACCTATCTATACAGAAATCACTTTTGACCCATACAACATTGGCCGCCCATTTTCTCAATCCGTTCCCGGAGAGGCAAAAATACTTTTCGCGTATGATCCTGATACCGGTTCACAAGTCCGGCAGTCGAGAGATCTGAATTCCAATGAAATCATCGACTATGCCTCGGATTCCATCGACGAAACCAACACTGCTTACGTCGAAGATGGTGGAAATTGGTTCCGGGAGACTGTTAGTAGTCGCTATGAAACCGATGGCAATGCCGCGCCCACCATCATTTCTACCACCCGAGAACAACTAACAGGGTTAGGCAGCGGCATCGCCTCAGTCGTGAACTCCATCGACGCGCGAGGCCACGTCACCACCCGCACTACGGCAATCAACCGCAGCACCCACACTGTCACTACCACCACCGATATTCCAGATTCCACTTTAGATGCCGTGCAAATCAGCATCGACGGCCGGTTCCATTCTACAACAACACCCTCAGTTTCCACGCCAACCGTTTACAACGCTTACGATGCGTTGGGACGACTCACCGAAATGACTTCCCCTCGTGGCGTAGCGAGCACCACCGTTTATAACTCTACCACCGGTCGCATTTCCAGTGTCACCACCGCAGGTAATACCACCTCCTACACCTATTATTCCGCAGGCAATCCGGGTGCTGGTAAGGTTGCGACAGAAACCCAGCCTGACTCGACGGTCATTCGCACATCATACACTTTGAGAGGCGAAACTTTCCGCGTCTGGGGCGGTGCAACATACCCAGCACAGCGAAGCTACGATGGCTATGGACAACTTCAATTCCTGAATACCTACCGTAGCGGCACTGGATGGGCTGGCATCAGTTGGCCATCCTCACCCGGCACCGCCGATGTTACCGAGTGGACTCACGACGAATCTACCGGACTAATCCTACAAAAGATCGACGCAGCTTCCAAAGCAACCACCTATACCTATGATCCTTCGAGCGGAAAACTACAGACTCGCCAACGCGCCCGTGGACCTACCACGACCTACACATGGAATTCTCTCGGATTCTCCGAAAGCGTGACCCACAGCGACGGCACTCCATCCGCCACCTACACTTACGACCGCGCCGGACGCGTCAAAACTCTCACAGATGCCGCAGGCTCCCACCATTTCACCTATCCAGATGAACTAACAGCCAACGAGACCATCGCGGACGGTATCCTCGCTGGCGTGACCCGCTCCATCACCCTTGATACCTATCAACGCCCCTCCCTTATCAAAATCGCTTCCGGCAACGCTACCCACTCTGATACCTACCACTACTCCACTACCTCCCGGCTCAACGATGTCACCACCGGCACGGAAACTGCCACCTATGGCTATCTCGCCGATTCCGATGCCATCGAGAACCTCACCTACAAATCCGGCACCACGACCCGCCTGACCACCTCTAGGAGCTATGATAGCTCAGACCGCCTAGATGGTGTCACCCACGCATTCGGTTCTTCCCAAAGCCAGACATTTGGTATATCCGAGTTCGATGCCATGAATCGCCGCAAGAAAATCACCCGCGAAGACGGCACCCGGTGGAATTATGGCTACAATGACAAGGGCGAAGTCATATCCGGCACCCGCGAGAAAACCACCACCGCCAGCACCGTCCCCGGTTGGCAACATGCCTACACCTTCGATGAAATCGGCAATCGCCTCACGGCGACTACGAATGGCCGGGTATCTAGCTACACTCCCAATAACCTCAACCAGATCGCCACCCGGACGATCCCCCGCGCCTTCGATGTCATCGGTAAAGCCAGCGCCAGCACAAGTGTTACCATCAATGGCAATTCCGCCACCCGTTTAGATGAATACTTCTACCAAGAAATTTCCGCAAGCAGTGGCGCGGTTCACGTTCCCTACGCCGTCGCCGCCACCGATGGCACCGGCACCACCACCCGCAATGGCGGGAAATTTCTCCCAGCCTCTCCCGAAGATATTACTCACGATTTCGATGGGAACTTAACCTCTGATGGCCGTTTCACTCTCACATGGGACGCAGAAAACCGTCTGATCGGCATGGAAACCCACAGCACCATTCCCTTGCCCGCCCGCAGAAAACTTACCTTCGCTTACGACAGCATGGGCCGCCGTATCCGTAAAACCGTTTGGCATGGCACCAGCAGCGGTGGCTGGCAGTTATACCATCAGTTTGATTTCATCCATGAACTAGGCGGCTGGAACATCCTCGGCGAAAGATCTGGCGGCAGCACCGGCAGCTTCCTCCGCACCTACACCTGGGGAACCGACCTCAGTGGTAATCGATCCGGCGCAGGCGGAGTGGGTGGCCTCCTCTTAACCAAATTCGACACCAGCAACACCACCGTCGCCAACGGCATGGACCTGAACGGCAATGTCACCCTACTCGTCAACACCGCCACCGGCGAACCCGCCGCCACCTACGACTACGGCCCCTTCGGCGAAGCCCTGCGCCAGAGCGGAGAATACGCCATGCTAAATCCCTACCGCTTCTCCACGAAATATACGGATGATGAGACCGGGTTAGTGGATTATGGCCACCGATATTACATCCCAAGTTTGGGAAGGTGGACGAATAAAGATCCAATTGAGGAACAAGGGGGAATTAACCTCTATTTATTCCTAAATAACAATTGTACAAAAACGTACGATTTATTGGGAAATTCCTGCGGAGATCATCTTACTAAATCCGAAGCGAAAGCTTTAGCTTGCATGATTAATAAATGGTTAGTCAGCGCAAGCATTGGGAATGCTCTTCTTCTTTGGGGCGATAAAGACGAGACTTATACAATTAAGTTTTTGAAAAATTATATGAGCAAGTCCGGTACAACAATCACAGTGCCACAAATTGACTTGCTCAAGGATCCGGGAATTCAAGCTGCGAATCAAAATGCCAAGGAGCACTTTACGGCAGGGGGTAGCGATCCATATATTCCTTCAGGAGTGATATTTACTTCTGGAGACTTCGCTACATCTATTGGACGAACCATAGCTTCGTTTATTTTGGATAATGCTATGGTCTGGACCGGACCAAAGATTGGAAGCCAGCCGGGAATTAGAGGTACGCTGATTGATGAAAAATATACATTTTTGGATACTGGACCAGACGAGAAAGTTAACGTAATATTGCCATACACAGCGACAGAGAGCGGTATTTGTTGCTGGAAATGTGGAAACACAATTAGTGATCAGTGGATGGCTGACCTCGAACGATTTGGCCATGCAAAGTCATTCGATGTGAAAGGCACCTGGATTTTTCTTCGATAAAAACATTTAAAACACCATGCAAGCAATTATATTTTTGTTGTTAATAGTCGCATTTTTATTCGTTCAATTTTCAATAGGCTCAAAGCATGTCCGGTTACTTGCTGGTTTTGCTTTGATTGCCTGCACGGCAATTTATTCATTCACAGTTGGTATGGAAATCGGCAAAAAAACACTTGCTAATGTTCTTTCTAGGCAAATACCACAAGCTATTAGCATTTGCCAGAAATCGATTCAAAATACAGAAATCCATGAAAAAACCTTAATAAAATTTAGTGAGGAGTCGGCATTACCATCAAATATTGAAGATTTTGGAAAGTCACTCACAGCGATCCAATCAATTTCTGAACGCGGAACCCTGTCGTCTAACATTCTAGAGATAGGCCAGCATGAGGGGGCGGAGTTGTTCGATGGCTTGCCTGTAGCAGGTCGGGCGCGTGAGGCTTACC
>JAYVNM010000025.1:0-6939 GCA_043758445.1 Akkermansiaceae bacterium
GTCAGTGTGATGAATTCCTTTTCGAGACCTGATCCGGAGAGGATGCTGTCAATGCGCTGGAAAAGAGCGCGCTGCTCGCGGTAGTCAAGCGGCCCATAAACGCAAGGAAGTTAATAGGCAGCTCGGCAAAAATGATTTCAGAAAATTTATTTTTTCCGAATCCGCCAGATTTCGACGAGCTGATTGCGCTCCGGGGTGTGGTTGCTGAAACGGTCGGTCTGGCCCAGATAGACGGCCTGAACGAGTTGGTTCGGGTGTTTCACACTAAAATACAACTCGGCGACGGCGGTGGCGCGGTTTGACGAGAGCGTGCGCTTGTTGTCCACATTTCCCGTTTCCGAGGCGTAACCAATGACTAACAGGAGATCGCCATCCGGGGTGTCTGCGACAAGATTGCGGATCTTATCTTGGTCCTCTGCCGCAAGGATGCTGGAGCCGGTGGGAAAGGTGAAGGTCTGAATAACGTTGGCACCGAGCTTCTCGCCAAGGCTGCTATACTCCGAGGCGATGTCCGAGTGCGGGCGATTTTCCAAGGCGCGAAGAGCGCTGAACAACTCAACGGCGGCTGGCAGCAGCTCGTTTTCCGAACTGGCGAAAAGTTTCGCTTGTGATAGCACGTTCTTGAACTCGTGCGACTGGGCCTCGAAAAAATCCTTGGCCCGGACCGCCTCGTCATAGCGACGTTTGAGATCGGCGTAATCATCGGCGGAGGCACCCGTGGTCATGGTCCGCATTTTCTCCTTGGCGTCGGCAAGTTCTGCGGCGATGGCATCGCGCTGGGCCTTCGCATCCGCTAGGTCGCGCCGTATCAGGTCCGAGTCCGAGCCGCTGACTAGGGCGCGTTGGAGATCGACCTGAAGCCGCGTGCATTCCGCAGCGAGGCTTTGGCGGATTTGCTCGGAGCGCAGGATTTCGGCATTTCTCGCAGAGACTTCGCCGTCTTTTTCTGCCAGTAATTTCTGATAGCTACCTGCTAGGCCGACCAGAGAATCCGCGTCCTTTTTCAACCGGGCCGCGATATCCTCGATCGGCTCGGAACTGCCTTCGAGCGGACGCAGCCCCATCGCCACGCGCTCGCGGTTGTATTCGTTGCCGAGTGCGTTGAGTTCCGCCTTGGTCTTCGCCAGATCGGGGTCGATGTCGGCCGCGGGTGGTGAGCTGTTTTTCAACGCCATCACGATCAACACACCTAACAAAGCAAGGATTACGAAGGCCAGTGCGACGGCGGGCGGGATGTTGGGTTTCGCGGGCGTCCCATTGACGGATGGGTGGGCGTCCGGATCCAGAGACGGGTGATTAGGTTCTGGGGATTGCGCGTCCGACATGCCGGAAGGTTGCCCACCCCGGCCCGGTGCTGTCAACCCGGCGCTTGGTCAGTGCTCGGACAAGAGGCGTAGGAAATCGGTGGGATGGTCGAAGAGGTAATTCGGCTTGGCGGCGGCGAGCGACTCGCGGGAATTGAAGCCCCACGTCACGGCGGCGATGGGGATCTCGGCCTTTTGCGAAGCCTTCACGTCACGCAATTCATCGCCGACATACAGCATTTCATCGGGGCGTAGGGAAAACGTCTTTCGGATCGCCTTGAGGTGCTTGGCCTTACCGCTGAGTTTGGAGGTAGAGGAAATGAAATCGAACTGTTCACGCAGGCCATGGGTTCTCAGGAACAGATCGACGTTGGCGGTGGCGTTGGACGTGAGAATCCCGAAGCTACGTGCGTGGCGACGCAGTTCGACCAACACCTCGCTCATGCCGGGAATCAACTGGAGTTGCGTGATATTTCCCCGCATCATGCCGGTGCCTCTAGCGATCAGGGCGGGTACGCGGCGCTTCGGGATCTTGAGGTGAACGAGCAATTCCTTGAGCGAAAGGTGCCGCAGATGATTCAGCTCATCCTCGGCCACCTCACGGATGCCGTAGTCCGGGGCGATGCGATTGAAGATCAGGCGCGTCTCACCAAGGGTGTCCGCGATAGTGCCGTCAAAATCAAAAACCAAGGTTTTGTAGGTCATTTTGAAGCTCCTTTAAATCACAGGGGGAATTTTAAACCAGCGGCAAATTCGGGTGAATGTCCCCGTCCAAGGGCGAGCGCTCGCCCGCTAGATGCCGCAGCAGGGCGGCGAAGGCAATCATTGCCGCATTGTCCGTGCAAAGCTCAGACGGGGCCACGGAAATCTTTATCCCCCCTCCCTCTCCGGCGGCGTGAAAGGCCGCACGCAAGGCACGGTTCAGGCTGACCCCGCCGGATAGGGCGATGTGCCTGCGGCCCGCGAGTTTCGCCGCGCGTAGGGTTTTCCGCACGAGGATTTCGATCACCGCCTGTTGAAATGAGGCCGCCACATCCGCCACGGAAAATTTACCAGATTCGCGCTGCAAGGTGTAGAGCACCGCAGTTTTCAGGCCCGAGAACGAGAAATCCAAATGCGGCTCGTGCAGCATTGAGCGGGGGAAATCGTAAGCTAACGGATTTCCAGTGCGGGCGGCTTTTTCAATCTCCGGCCCACCCGGATAGGGCAGACCTAACATTTTCCCCACCTTGTCAAAAGCCTCACCTGCAGCATCGTCACGGGTGCCGCCTAATTTCTGATAGGCTCCGGGGCCTTCGACATCAAGCAGCAGCGTGTGCCCACCGGAAACGATCAACGCGACATGCGGCGGCACGGATGTTAGATCGAGAAACGGCGAGAGCAGATGGCCTTCGAGATGATTGATGCCGAGAAACGGCCGGTCCAACGCGCAGGCCATGCCCTTCGCCGCCGTGCTGCCGATCAAAAGCGAAGACGCCAGGCCTGGCCCGGTCGTGGCGGCGAACGCATCGATTTCTCCCATCTCCACCCCGGCGTCTAGCAGCGCCTTTTCGACCAGTCCACGCAAGTGCAGCGAATGATTGCGCGAGGCGAGTTCCGGCACCACGCCGCCATGCTCACGGTGCAGCGCGATCTGTGAGGAAACTTCCGAGGCGAGCATCTCCGCCGCCTGTCCAGTCGCGCCACGCACAATCGCCACTGCGGTTTCATCGCAGGAAGATTCGATCGCCAGGAGCAGTGCCACGCGCGGGTTCATAGCGGAAACAGGCGCGAACACCCGCATAAAAAAATGGCGGTTAGAGGACGCCTACCGGATAAACCTCGCCATCTGCCGCCCTAAAAAACAAGTCCCCTGCCCCGCGTTTCACATAGCCTAGGGCATGGCGCACTCCAGCGCTGGCGATTGGGGAAACGCTGGTCACCACTCCCGCTGAGTTTTCGAGCGGCCCCGGCACCACCGAGATTTCCGCGTCAAAGACAAACCGGGCGAGCCGTCGGTTGACCTTGCCCGCCGATTTGATCCGGGAAATGACTTCCTGCCCGACGTAGCAACCCTTGTTATAGGAAATATCCGTAGCCTCCAGCAGGGCTTCCGGTGGCAGCATCCCTCCGATCAGCTCACTGCCCCATGCGGGGATTCCGTTAGCAATCCGCAAAGCCTCTAATGCGTCACTCTCCAGCATGGGGATTTCAACGGGGAATTCGACTGTTAGGCTAGCATGAATCCACCAATCGGTTCCGGCCAGTCCGAATCGATTCGACTGCCGCGCGATCACGCCCACTGGCGGTTCCAGCATGGGACCGGTAAAGTGGGCCAAACCATATCTCCCGGTTAGATCGGAGACTTCCACGTCGTCCGCGATGAGATAGCGGGTTAGGCGGGCTTCGAGATTTCCCGAAAAATCGGCGGGACCGGAAATCCATAATGCCCCATCGCCAGAGTCACTAACCGTCACGCGGAATTGTAATTTCCCCCTCGCATCCGTCACGCAGGATGGCAGCGAAATTTTCCCACCCGCCACGCGCCGCACGTCCTGAGTAAGTTGGCCGTTGAGAAAGCGGACCGCATCGGGACCGCGAAACTCCAACAGGGGCGGCGTGCCGAGGTCTATCCGTTGGATTTTGCTCATGTCGGAAACAGATAGGGTTTTACCACTGCCGAGTAATCCAACTCACCCAGTCCAGCCGCGTCTAGGTCTTCCATCCGCTGCGAGACGGCGGTGATCGCGGGTGTTTCCAAGCCTGCGGCGGCCGCTAAGACCAGCATGTAGCGACTATCTTTAAGCATGTTAGAGAGTGAGAAATGAGTCTCGAAATTGCCCGCAACCATCGTCGGCAGTTTCATGCCGGTGAGCACCGAGGCTCCCGCGCCTTCGGCGACCGCCGCGACCATGCAGTCGGCGGAAACTCCGTGACTGGCCGCGATGGCGAGCGCTTCCGCCAGCGCCTGCACCGTGCAGGCCGAGACGAGATTCGTAGCGAGCTTGACCACCGTGGCGGCCCCGATTCCCCCACAATATAACTGACCCTTGCCCGTGACCGATAGGTAATCGCCGAGCTCATCCGCCAGCACCGCATCGCCGCCGGTGTAATATAACAGTTTTCCAGCGGCTGCCGCCTCCTTGCTGCCGGTGAAGGGCGCATCGAGAAACCGGCAAGCGCGAGCGAGGCAAATTTTTTCCAACCAAAGCGTTGTTTCCAAATCCACGGTCGCATGGTTCAGGATGATCTGGCCGGATTGTAGCAGCGGCTCGATCCGTGTCACCGTCTGCCTAACAGCGACTGCGTCTTTCAGATAGATTGAGATGATGGTCGCCCCAGCGACGGCGGCTTCGGGCGTCGCCACTTCGCCCCGCAGCCTCTTGGGAGTGCGGTTCCAGCAGTTCACTTGCCAACCCGCGTCGCGCAAGCGACCGGTAGCACGCGAACCGATGATGCCGAGGCCTAGCACCGCGATTCGGGTGTCCGCTGGGGCGATCATTGTTGGCGTTGCAGGGCGAGTTCCACTAGCTTCGCTGCTTGTTTGCGAAGGTCCGCCATCATTGGCACGGTCGGGTCCTCGCCATCCTTCAACACCATCTCCGTGCGGAGTCCGGCTAACAGATCGCGCATGGCGAGGTAGTTCGGACGCTCGGAAATCTTTGGTTCCAGCCCAGCGACCGACTCGGAGTAATAGTCCGCGATGTCCTCACGCATCACCTTGCGGGCACGCTCCACGGAAAATTGTTTGTCCACCGCCACGGTCGAAACCTCAAGCGCACGAATCCAGCCGCCGAGCGAAATCAGGTGCGCCAGATCCGCATCTTTCAGGGAAACCAATTCCGCTTCCACATCGTGCTGCGTGGCGGTCAGTTCTTTTTTCAACTGCACGATATCATTTTTCTTCGCGCTCTCTATCAAACCAGCTGCGTGACGGTTCACCCGATCTCCAGCGCCCAAAGCCTTCCCGTAACGGGTCAGATCCTTGGACATATCCTGCACCTTCCCCATCTGCTCGGCCTGCACCAGTAGAAATCCATCAGCGATCAGAAAGCCCAGTTCAATCGCCAGATCGGCGCGATCTGGGGCCATCCGAGCCGGCATTTTCCGCTCCACTTCAGCAATCGGCAGTGGCATTAGAAATTGCAAGGTGTCGAACAATTTCGAAATCGAAGGCGCGGTGAACTCGTTGACGGCCAGTTCCTCGCGGACGTGTGGGTCATCGACCAAGTCCTTAGGAATCCCCCCCTTGGCCTCCACTTTTTGTTCCTCGGCCCCAAGCGGAACCGATAAGGCGGAGAAGGCCACGAGCAGGCAGGTGCGACTGAATTTCACGACCGAAGTCTGACATCGCCCACGACGTTCGGCAATCGGCAATATTTGCGATGAAATACCAATCTTCACTTCCCGTAGCCAGTCGCCTCGGCCAGTTCCTTGTGCATCTGGACCGCGATCAGATATTCGAAGCGCGACCATGACGGATACGCCGGATCCATTTTCATCAGATGCTCTTGGGCAAACCAATGCCGCTCGGCAAGTTTGAACAGCGGTGTCACTGCGAGGATCACCACCATGGCCGCGGCGAAAACCGGGATCAACGCCCGTGCGGTACTCGCCCGGTAGAGCAGCCGTTCGTGGCCGCTCAATAAAGCCATTCCCATGCGAAACAGCAAGCACAGCACCGGCACTCCTAACAGCCCGACTGCAAACCACAGCGGCATTTCATTCTCCAGCCGGCCACTGATGCTAACCTCGGGCCAGCTCAGTTTATCGACCCAAAATTCCGGGATCGTGCCCACCGTCGCCGCCCAGCCGATGAGCGGCACGAATACCGCCGCGCAGGCGATGGCCAGTACATCCAGCCAGCGCACGCCACCGCCGTAGCCGAAGATCCCCAAGCGTTGCCCCAGTCGCCACTGAATCACCGGTAGTGGCACGCAACACCACAGCACTAACAGTCCGATAAATTGCGCCATCGGCAGCAACATCAGCGTCCCCATCATGCCATATTCCCTACCTCTCCATGGCGTCAGTCGATCCACCGCCAGCACATAGAGTAATGGCAGCACAACCCCCAGCCCGATCATCCACGCCCAATCCACCGCATCTAACTGGCACTCCATCCGCCTTGCCAAGTATCTCACCACCCGCGTCAGCCGGTAGCGATACAGGGCGACTAGCCCGCTCATCACCGCCAGCAACAACCACGCTGCGTAGCAACAGAAGCGGGAAAAAATTTCGCGCTCGATCATGCGCCCCGGCAGCAAATCCGAGTCGGTTAGTGGTGGTGGCTTCGCGGTTTGTCTGGCCAGCATTTCGGCTCCGCTCAACAGACTGGTCTTCAACTGTTCCGGCACTACTTTGCCATCGACCATAAATTCACGGTGGTCGCGTGAGTCTCTTAATTTTTGCACCCCTGCTTCTAGCCGTTGCCATAACCCGGCTTCGTCAGGAAATCCGATTTTCTCAAAAGCTGGCCCGAAACTCTGTGCAAGAGTAATGGCGTTGGATGAATTGATCATCTCCTCAATGAGAGTGCCCGTCGGAATGGCCAAGGTAGTGAGGCGGACCCCGAAATTCGGGCCAGGGGCTAAGCTATGATTGTGGTGGTCGGGGGCGGGCATTAACCCGAACCTGAACCACACAAAATGAAAGC
>JAYVNM010000026.1:0-6917 GCA_043758445.1 Akkermansiaceae bacterium
AAGTCCGGCTTCTTTGCGGTGCCCTCGTTCGCATCCCCTCCCGCGACCAGCTCCCGCTACTCGTCGAACTCCTCCGTCAACTCGCCTGATCCCGACGCCATGCTCACCTTCAACGGAAGCCTCAAAGTCTATGTGCCGCTGGAGCCATGCGACATGCGCAAAAGCTTCAACACTCTCGCCGCATTGGTCCGCAACCATCTCCAACTCGACCCACTCAGCGGCGCTGCCTTCCTTTTTACTAATAAATCCCGGCGCCTCATCAAAATCCTCTACTTCGACGGCACCGGATACTGGGTTGTCGCCAAGCGTTTGGAAAAAGGCACCTTCAGTTGGCCCGCCGACCTTCAGGGAGACAGGCGCAAGTTGATCCTCAAACCCACCGCTCTGGCCATGCTCACCGACGGTATTGACCTACGCGACGGAGTCCAACGCGTATGGTATGAAGTTCGGTAAAAATCATTTATGTTATAAAATCCTCGGCACCAAGTTCCGTCTATCCGATTACCTCAAGAACGACGAAACCCCCATCCGCTGCCTCGAACCCGGCAATGGCAAAGCCGCCACCGGATACTTCTGGGTCTATCATCATGCCGAGCATGGAGTCCTTTTCGACTGGGGCGGATTCCGTGCAAATTGATGCTCCCCTCCGGTCGCACCCTGCGGGGTACGTCGCTTCGCTCCTGTCCATGTCGCTCCGCTCCATTCCTGCCTTGACACCATCCTCATCAAGCTCACCCAACGACTCCACCGCAGGCCAAGAATCCTTCCTCGCAGCAAGCTCGGGCAGGCCCTCTCCTATGCCGTCGCGCAGTTGCCGCACCTGGAATCCTGCTTCATCCAAGGCCAGATCGAGTTCCAAAGCGAGTGAACCGAATTCAAACGAAACGACATAGCCTGCTTGGGACGGCTTGGTGAATTTCAGCCAAGTGGCGATACTAGGATCATAAGTTACGATCATGTTCACGGCCACCTTCTTTAAGCCTTGGAGGCCTTGGTGGAATCGCCCGATTTCTTCTGCCTAGGAGGCGAGGCGGCGGAAGCCTTCGTCGTAAATGGACCATTCGTCGATTTCGCCATCCGGTCCACCTAGGCGTAGGCGTCTTCCGAAGTCCTCGATGACTTCGTGGAGCGGGCAATCGCGATCCGGGAGAGGTAGTCGGTTTTGTTCATCCAAGTTGGGTTGGAGTTTATCGGTGGCGGTGTTGGATTTCCAGCAAGAAATCAGAGCCTAAACCGGCGCGAGAGAATCGAGGCCGAGGGATAAGTCCTTGAGGTTGTCGGGGTCGATGAGGTTTTGATGAAGGATCAAACCAATGGTAAAGGCCGCTCGATTAACTTCCTCACGTAGAACGCCCCGCGGCCTTTGCCGTGGGACTCGATGAGTCCGGCGGCGATGAGCTCGTTGAACTTAACCTTGAGGGTGGAGCGGTTCGCGCCGGTGAGATCGGTGGCTTGGCGGTTGGTGAGGGTTTCGCGCGTTTCAAATAAGGCGGAGAGTTGGCGGGCCAGCGGGGAGAGGGTGGGTTGGGCGGTGTCGAGGCGTTGCTGGAAACGGGTGATTTGCTGGCGGATGCTGCGGAGGAAAAAGACCAGCCATGAGGACCAATCGGCATCGGCGCTCCGCCAGGTGGTCTGGGTGCGGCGGAGGGCGAGGTAGTAGGGGCAGTGGCTATCGGCCACAGCCTATCACTGCTAGAGACCAGGGAACGCGGACGCCCCGGTTTTTCTTGCCCAGCGCTGCTCGGGGCTTGGGCGATTTTTGAGGAGCGGGGCAAAGTGCTTTTCCACTTCTCGGGGGTCGAGAAAGCGCGGGGCGTGTGGCTGCGGGCCGTCGCCCGTCGGGAAATTAATTTCCGCCAGCGAGGGCAGCTCGGATGCGTTGGACGGCGGTTTTTCCTCCATGCTTGAGGATGGTAGCGGAAAAATCCTGATCGTCGAGCGAGAGATGGTGCGCTTTGATGAGGGCGAGGATATCGGACCAGTCCTTTTCAATGTCGTCGCGGGCCGGTTGGCAGATCGCATGAAGTTTGAGGGCGATCATCGCAACGACTCCTGGAGTGGCGATGGGCTTCAAATCGGTTTTTGTCAGCTCGAGAGTTTGGAAAACCCCGTCATCGACCAACATGAGGTCAAGAGGTGGGAGAGGAAGTCCGGGAGGTGCTTCAAACTGATGGAAATTCGCGGACTCGGCGAAAATCCGGTAATGCAGTTTGAGAAGCTCGGTTTTCCATTGGCCGGCGGAAGATCGGGGAATCAATAAATCCAGATCAAAAGTCGCGCGAGGATGGCCGAGAGCGGTCACCGCATGTCCACCTATCATCAGCGCCGGGAGGTCTTGATCCTCGATCAGCCTGGAAATGGTGGTGAGGAAACTTTGCATGGTTGGAACCTAGCCAGATCCGTCCGTGAATGCCAGCGTTCCTTGATAGCCGACGCAGAATCGGGCGGGGAGAAGTTTGAAACCAAGCTCATGGGTCATCAGCCCGATGATCTCAGCAGGACTGGCGGGCCCGCCCAAGATGTGGGGCTGGCGGGTGATGATGGTGGGGTGATTGCGGTGCCCGCCCACTCCGACGAAAGTGACTTGATCGAGAAATATTCAATTTGAAAAACAAGAAGCTGGTTGGAGACAGTATCAAATTGGGGCGAGGGATTCGAGATGAAGAGCGGGAGTGCGGCGATTGTTAGATTTTTCTAGATCAAGAGTCAGATGAAGTGACCAGTCGTTGAGGTCGTCGGGGTCGATGAGGGTTTGGTGGACGGTTAGGCCGTCGCCGGAAAGGTGGGTGTGGCGGGCGTTGCGTGCTTCGGGATCAAGGCGGATCTGGTGACGGGCGTCGTGGTAGGTGTTGAGGAGAACTAACAGGCGCTCGTTAGACCAGGGCTTGCCGTCGGAGTCGGCGGGTTCGATGAGGCCGAGCGCGGTTTCGGTTTGGTAGCGGGAAAGCGCGGTGACGAGGGTGAGGATGTGGTTGCGGAGGTGGCGGGTAAAGGCGGCCTTACACTGCGTGTAAGGGATAGGGGATCGGAGATTGGGGATCGGGGATGGAAGAGAGGAAGAGGAAGAAACAGGCAAGATGCCTGTGCCCCCTTCTTTCATGGATTGCCACTCGTCTAGCAGGGAGGAGTCGGTGTGGCGGACGATGAGTTCTAAGAAGGACTCGGCTTCGTGGAGGTGCTCGGTTTTGGCGGAGTCGGGGACGGTTTGGGCGAGGACTTTGTAAACCTCTGTTAAGTGGCGGAGCAGGACGGCTTCGGCGCGTTCGAGTTTGTAGGTTTTGATGTAGTCCTCGAAGGACTGATAGTTTTCGATCATCTCGCGGGCGATGGTCTTGGGTTTGACGTTTTCGCTGCCGAGGTAGGGGTGGGTGAGCTTGAAAGAGTTATATGTTTGATAGATGAAGTCGGCACCGGGTTTCGGCCACTCCACTTCTTCCAAGCGGGCGATGCGATCATCGTACTCGACGCCTTCATTTTTCAACTGAGCCATCAGCTCGGCCTTAATGAGATCGACCTGTTTGCGAAGGACGATGTCGGGGTTTTCTAGGATTGATTCGATGAGGGAAATGACGTTGAGCGCGTAGTCGTCGGCGTCCTTGTCGAGCTGGGGGATGGCGTCTAGCAGGTAGAGGCTGAGGGCGTGGTTGATGGAGAAATCCTCGGGCAACGAGACATCGACGACGACTTTTTGCGGGCCGCTGCGTTTGGTGGGCGGGATGATGTGGAGGATTTTCGCGCCGATGAGGCCGCGGAAAAGTTTGAAGGCGTGCTGCTTGAGGAGCTTCTTTTTCGAGGGAGGTTCGTGGCTATCGTCGATGATTTTTTTCAACGCGGCGCAGCCGTCCTCGGTGGTGCGGGAGAGGACGTTGAGGAGCGTGTGGTGGTGGACGGAAAAGCTGGAAACGAGCGGCTCGGGCGGGGCCGTCTGGAGTTTGGCAAAGGTTTGTTCGTCCCAGTGGACGAAACCTTTTTCGGGTGGTTTGCGTTTTTCGAAGGACTTCTTTTTGTTAGCGGCGGCTTTCGCGGCGAGGCGGAGATTTTCGATGATGTGTTCGGGCGCTTGGGCGACGACGTAGCCGGTGGTGTCGAATCCGCGCCGCCCAGCACGACCGACGATCTGGCGGAAATCGCGGACGGCTAGAATTTTGGTACTGCGGCCGTCGTATTTGCAGAGACCTGTTAGCATGACGGTGCGGATCGGGACGTTGACGCCGACGCCGAGGGTGTCGGTGCCGCAGACGACTTTGAGCAGGCCCTTGGCGGTGAGTTTCTCGACTAACAACCGGTATTTCGGCAGCAGGCCAGCGTGGTGGATGCCGACTCCGTGGCGGAGGATTTTTGCGAGTTCGCGACCGTAGGGGCTGCGGAAATCCGCGTCGTCGAGCGCACGGGCGATGGCGGTTTTTTCCTCCTTCGTGCAGAAGTTGGTGGAGAGCAGGTCGCGGGCGGTATCGGCGCAGGCGTTCTGGGTGAAGTGGACGAGATAAACGGGCGATCGGCCTTGTTCGTTGAGCTCGGCGACTTTTTCCTGGAGCTGGGTGGTGGAGTATTCGAATTCCAGCGGGACCGGGCGTTGGTCGGATTGGACAAGGGTGGTTTCGGCTCCGGTTAGTGCGGTGAGGGTCTTGGAGAAAAACGACGAGTCGCCGAGGGTGGCGGACATCAGCAGGAAGCGGGCGCGTGGTAATGTTAGAAGCGGGATTTGCCAAGCGGCACCGCGCGAGTGGTCGGAATAGTAGTGGAATTCGTCCATGATCACGTCGTCCACTTTGGCGGCAGCGCCATCGCGGAGGGCGATGTTGGCGAGGATTTCGGCGGTGCAGCAAATGACGGGCGCGTCGTGGTTGACGGTGGCGTCGCCGGTGATCATGCCGACGTTTTCCGGGCCGAAGACGTGACAGAGGGAGAGGAATTTTTCGTTGGCGAGTGCCTTGATCGGGACGGTGTAATACGAGCGGCGGCCTTGGCAAAGCGACTTGAACTGCATCGCCTGAGCGACCAGCGATTTCCCCGAGCCGGTGGGGGTGTTGAGGATGACGTTCTTGTCTTGGAAGAGCTCGAGGATGGCCTCTTCTTGGTGGTCGTAGGGCTCGGTGCCAGTGTTAAGGAGGTAGTCGAGAAAGGCGTTAAGGATGTCGTCCGCAGTGGGGTTTTGAGGGAGGTTTTTCGGATTCAGCGGGGCGGACATGTGGGGAGCTTGGCGGAGGAAAGAGGAACCGCAAAGGCGCAAAGGTCGCGGAGGGAGCGCGAAGTTGTTTGGTGGAACGAAACTCGGAGAGAGGGACCAAGCAGGAAGCGTCTAAGCCGAAAGTTACGTTGGCTTCTGGCAGGGTGCGAAATCTGACCGCATAGACGCTCACAAGCACAGATACAATTGAACCCGATAATATCATTGATTCCGTCGAAATAACCTAAAGTAAGTCAAATGGCGTTACGATTCCCAATAGTTTTTGTTCCCCATTAAATTCTTGAATGACCAAGACTGGGAGATTCTCAATGATTTCAGTCAAATAAACAACGGCTTTCCAATGCCGCTTTCTGGTTCAATTGTGCGGTGACGACACCGACCACATTACCCCGTTCATCTACCAAGGCTCCTCCAGAGTTTCCGGGTTGAACTGGCACGCTGATTTGAAACTGTTTCACGTCGTCTTGGATTCCGGCGAGGCTTGAAATATCACCTTTGGAAAGTTTGGGTTCAAATCCTTGCAGTCCGATGTTTGGAAATCCAACGGTTGCCACCATTGCTCCTAAACGGATGTTACGGCTACTCACAACTGGCAACGCATTGAAATTTCCGATCACTTTAAGTAGCGCAAGATCCGATGCAGCGTCCACACGTACGATCTCTGCAGACAAAAGCCCTGCCTCTGTCTGAACGCGTACTGTGCTACTGCCTTTCACAACGTGGTGGTTGGTCATGAGATAGCCATTCCGTGTGATCATAAATCCTGTGCCTGTGACTTTTGGCTCATCTTTGGAAAATCCAATCGCCGGACGTTTTTCCTCCAGTCGGGCAATGTCTTGTTTCGCGTGCTTGGCTTCCCATTCCTGGGCCACGCGTTGACTCTCGGCTTGCTGACCTTTTGACAAGCGACGCTCGAAACTGGGAGCGTATTGCTTTGATGCGTCGTTCCCATTAGCCACTGCGATCAGTAGCCATTTGTAGCTCTCGACCTCATTTTTGACGACTCCATCGCCAGCCTCATAGCACCATCCAAGAAGAGCTTGCGCTTTTTTATCACCTTGTTCGGCCGCTTTGCGAAACCACTTTACCGCTTCAACGGTATCCTTGAACACCCCCCTTCCTACATAGTAATATTGCCCTAGATAGCTTTCTGCTTCAGGGTGCCCTTGTTCAGCGGCTTTCTGATACCACATTACCGCCGACGTAGCGTTTTTTACTACACCATGGCCCTCCGCATAGCAAGAGGCGAGGAAGAATTGAGCTGAAACATTTTCTTGTTCTGCTGCTTTGCGATACCACTTTACAGCCTCGGCTTCGTTCTTATCGATTCCCTGTCCCAGAGCATAGCAGGCCCCGCTTAAAAAAACGGTCATTCTCCACATACCCTCGTAATCAATGCCGACAACGGCCCGGAAAACAGCGGCATCCGCACCCAGTGGCTTAAGCGTCTGATAGAATTCGCCGCCGAGAATCAAGTCGATGTTCAGTTAGCCTTTTATCCGCCCTATCACAGCAAATACAATCCGATAGAGCGGGTTTTCGGCGTGCTGGAAAACTATTGGAACGGTGATCCGCTCATCAGCGTGGAGAAAGCACTGGGGATGGCAGAAGGAATGACATACAAAGGAGTGCATCCCACCGCCAAGCTGATCGAAGGAATCTATCCAAAGGGCGTGAAACTCGACAAAAAGTCGATGAAGCCCTATGAAACATGCCTTAAGCGTCTCGT
>JAYVNM010000027.1:0-19977 GCA_043758445.1 Akkermansiaceae bacterium
AGAGGTTTGGAATCCGCCACGGGCCGATGAAATCACGGACAACCTAACAGTACAAGTGTTTGTTTGAAAAATTCCAGACTTTCTCCGCATCAGCACCTACATGCCGAACAGTTCTGACTGAGCGGAAAATAATGCGCGCCCCTATGAATACTCCACCGGCGACATCGTGACCTGCACCGTCCCGCCGCATCTGCCGCACGTCATGCTCGTCAGCGACCGCAAGAATGAGGGTGGCATCCCCTTAGTCATCCACAACATTGGGGCGGGTGCGCGGGAGGAAGACATGCTGTTCCGTTTTCCCCTGACCGGTCATTACCGTTTGAAATAACCGGGAAATCGCGACTTTCGCGCTTGGCCCCCGTCGGCTTACCGAGTGTGATAGTGCCGAGATGGCTTACCTCGACGAAAACTTCCTGCTCTATTCCCCGCTGGCCCGCCGGCTTTTCCACGAAGTCGCCAAAGACCAGCCGATCATTGATTACCATTGTCATCTCTCGCCCCGGGAAATCGCGACCAACCATCGCTGGGAAAATCTCGCGGACATCTGGCTCGGCGGCGACCATTACAAGTGGCGGCTGATGCGGGCGAACGGCATCAGCGAAGCCTTAATCACTGGCGACGCCCCCCCCCGCGAGAAGTTCCAAGCCTGGGCCGAAACCGTGCCATTCACCCTGCGCAACCCGATCCACCACTGGACGCACATCGAGCTGCAGCGCTACTTCGGCATCGACCTCCTGCTCACTCCCGCCACCGCTGACGAGATCTGGGAACGGGCGAATGCGAAACTCGCCGAGCCGGATTTTTCCACCCACGGCATCTTGAAAAAATTTGACGTGCGAGTGGTGGGCACGACCGATGATCCTGCGGATGCGTTAGACGACCATGCGACCATCGCTGCCTCGGATTTAAAAACTCTGGTGGTGCCGACCTTTCGCCCAGACAAGGCCTTCCGCGTGGACCGGCCTGATCTGCTCGCAACATGGCTGGAAAAACTCGAAGCCGTCTCCGACATCAGCATCGTCCATTTCTCCGATCTGTTAGCAGCCCTGCTAAAACGCCACGATGATTTCCACGCGGCGGGCGCACGCTTGTCGGACCACGGACTGGACCGACTTCCGGCCTTGCATTGCACCGATGAGGAAGCAGCGATGATTTTCAACCGTGCCCGTAAAGGCCACCCGGCCACGCCGGAGGAGAAGGAGAAATTCTCGTTCTATCTGATGGTCTTCTTCGGCCAGCTCGACGCGGCGAAGGGCTGGACCAAGCAACTCCACCTCGGTGCGGCGCGGAATGTTAACTCTGAAATGGCTGGGAAACTCGGCCCGGACACCGGCTACGACACCATCGGCGACACGCCCCAGGGCGACGCGCTGCTGATTTACCTCGACGCGTTGGCGAGCGCAGGCGGCTTGCCGAAGCTGGTGCTCTACAACCTCAACCCGCGGGACAATTACCTCTTCGCATGTCTAACCGGGGCTTTCCAAGATGGCACCAGCGCCGGCAAGATCCAATTCGGCTCCGGCTGGTGGTTTCTCGATCAGAAAAACGGCATGGAACTCCAGCTCGACGCCCTCTCGGCCACCGGCCTGCTCTCGCGCTTCGTCGGGATGCTCACCGATTCCCGCTCGTTCCTGTCATTTCCGCGCCACGAATATTTCCGCCGCATCCTCTGCAATCTCCTCGGTGGCGAGGCGGACCGGGGCGAGCTGCCAGATGATTTCGCCGCCCTCTCCGCGCTCGTGGAAGCCGTGTGCTTCGGCAATGCCAAGCGCCACTTCGGCTTCGACGTTTAATCCGAATTTTCCTTAACACAAACATCATGATCCACAAACTCATCCCGTTCTGTCTCTTCACCGCCGCCCTCCATGCGACGCCTGTTTTCATCGGCACCAACACCGGCGGGGCATCCGCCAGCAAGGGTATCTATCTGGCGGATTTCGACTCCACCACCGGCAAACTAACCGTCCCGGAACTCGCGGCTGAATACAAGAGTCCCGGCTTCCTAGCGCTGCATCCGTCGAAACCGATCCTCTATGCCTGCGGTCAGCCGACCCAGCCCTCCGCGGATGGCACGAACTCGGTCGCGGCCTTCAGCATCAGTGGCGATCACGCCTTGAAATTGATCCGCGAGGTGTCCGCCGGTGGTAAGGGTTCATGCCATGTCGCCGTGGATGTCACCGGTGGTACGCTCGCTGTGGCAAACTATGGGGATGGCAGCTTCGCCACCGTGGACTTGGACGCGGAAGGCATTCCCACCGCTGCGGTTTCCGTGATCGCCAATGCTGGCAGCGGTCCTAACCCAACCCGCCAGAAGGGGCCGCACGCGCATGGGGTCTATTTTTCTAAAAGCAACGATCTCCTCTTCGTGCCAGATCTGGGTCTGGACCGGATCTTCGTCTATCCGTTCGACGCTGCGACATCCAAGCTCGGCCCCCCTTTGCCGCCCTATATCTGCGTGGCTGGCTCCGGTCCCCGGCACCTGGCGTTTTCCCCGGATGAAAAAAATGCCTACCTCATCAACGAACTCGACAACTCACTGCTGGCCACCGCTTACAGCAACGGAAAATTCACGCCTATCAGGACCACACCCACCCTGCCGCGAGACTACACCGGCACCAGCACAACCGCCGAGATCGAAGTCCATGCGAATGGGAATTTCGTCTATGCGTCTAACCGAGGCCATGACAGCATCGTGGTTTATCAACGCGACGGCGAAAGTGGGGCTCTGAAATTTCTCCAACGCGCGCCCTGCGGTGGTAAGATCCCGCGCCACTTCAAGATCGATCCCAGTGGCAAATGGCTGCTCTGCGCCCATCAGGATTCTAACACCATCAGCGTCCTGCCGCTCAATCCCGAGACCGGAATGTTAGGCGAGCCGACAGCGACGGTCCCCGCATTCAGCCCGATCTGCCTGCTATTCGGGCGTTAAGTGGTGGCGGTCGCGATCAAGGCGCTTGGTCATCTCGCCCACGCGCTCATAGGGCGCGGTAACGTGTGGACGGGACGCTCACACTCCTTGAATTGTTAGTTCTCGAACAGCGCCCGCAGTTCTTCCGCGATGACAGCGGCGGCCTCGCCCACCGGGATCGCCCGCCCCGCTTCGGTTTCCAAACTACTCATGCTCACACCGTCGATGCCGCACGGGGTGATGGCAAAAAATGGCGGCAGGCATTCGCGCGTGATATTGATTGCGAAGCCGTGCATGGAGATCCATTTCCTAACACCTACACCGATCGAGGCAAGCTTGCGGTCTGCCACCCAGACGCCGGTGAGGCCCTCGCGGCGTCCGGCCTCCACGCCGAAGCGGGCACAGGCGCGGATCAAGGCTTCCTCAAGTTTCCGCAAATGCGCATGGAGATCCCTGCCACGCGGGGTGAGATTGAGAATCGGATAGACGACGAGCTGGCCGGGGCCATGATAGGTCGCCTGACCACCGCGGTTGGTTTCATGTACCGGGTAAGGTAGCGATGCCGGATCGCGGAGGGAGGAGGTATCCCGCAGGCGGCCGATGGTGTAAACGGGCTGATGCTCCAACAGGAAGATCGTATCTCCACCGGTGCCTGATAGAATGGCGGCAACCTGTTCTTCCTGAATGCGCAGGCCGTCATCGTAAGCGACAAGTTCGGGCAGATGTTTGATTTCGAGCATTGTCAGAAGCAGGGAAATTGAACCGCAGATGGACGGGCATGTGGTCATTCACACTTTTTATTGAAGCGGTGCTGTTTTTTTGGATGGAATTATCGCACGGTTCAAGACTTTCCCATGTCTCGTCCACCCGTATAATCCGTGAAATCCATGATTTGCTCGATCATTTTTTCCAAACATCCTCTTCGTCAACGCCCTTTGCGTGCTCAGCGTCTTGCGCTAAACTCTCCCATCTTCAATCCAAGTCTGCATGAACCTCCTCTCCAAACTCGTCCGTTATGGTTCCATCCTCGCCGCCCTATTCGGGGTGGTGATGATCGTGAACGTCACGCGCATCCAGGCCGAGCGGGCGATGCCGCCGCCGGGTGATCCTCCGATCATGCCGCCGCAGAAACCCTTTGCCCAAGCTGTCGCGGCGACCGGCATTCTTGAGTCCCTGAGTGAAAACGTCGCTATCGGAGTGCCGTTGCCCGGCTTAGTCACTGAGGTTTCTGTGAAGGTGAACGACGCGGTTCAAAAGGACCAAGCGTTGTTGAAACTCGACGACCGCGATTTGTTAGCTGAGCAACTCGCCACCCAGGCGCAGCAGGAAATCTCACGGGCGCAAATTTCAGTTAGCGAGGCCCAGCTTGCGAAACTGGAGTCCCAGCTCGCCCGGCTGAATTCCGTGAGCGACAGCCGGGCCGTGAGTCGTGACGACTTGGAAAACCGCAAGCAGGACGTGTCCGTCGCCCAAGCCCAGCTCCTTGCCGCCAAGGCACAACTTACCTCAGCCGAGACCTCGTTGAAACGCATCGTCCTACTCATCGCTCGCCTCACCGTGCGGGCTCCGCGCGGTGGCACGATCATCCAAGTCAACATCCGCGCCGGTGAATACGCCGCCACCTCTCCCAAGGCCCCAGCGATGATTCTTGGGGATACCGGCAAGCTGCAGGTTCGTGCCGACATCGACGAGCAGAACGCCACGCGCATTCGGGTCGGTCAGAAAGCCTATGCTTATCTAAAGGGCGATCCCAACGTCACCTTCCCGCTCGATTTCATCCGCGTCGAGCCGTACGTCATCCCCAAGGTCTCGCTAACAGGTTCGAGCACCGAACGGGTGGACACCCGGGTATTGCAGGTGATTTACTCACTCGTCCGTCCGGCGGAGCCGCCACTCTACGTCGGCCAGCAGGTGGATGTATTCATCGAAGCACCCGACCGTCTCAAACACCCATGAAATCATTGCTGCTAGTTTTCCCCACCACCTTGTTGCTTGGCGCTTGCATGTTAGGTCCGGATTTCAGGCTCCCCGGCGCGACCGGCGGGGTGAAATGGAGGGAGTCCCGGACAGTATCCGGCACCTGCTTGCCCGATGCCTGGTGGCGCTTGTTCAACGATGGCAGTCTGACACGACTGGTCGAACGGGCGTTGGCCGCTAACAACGATCTCGCTGCTGCCAAGTCCCGCGTGGACACCGCCCGCGCGCTGCTGGGCGTGGACCGGGCAAAGCTTTTTCCAACTCTCGATCTATCCGGTTCCGCCGGTATTTCCCGCAGTTCTGCGGATGTTCTGCAGGGAAATCACCCGCCCGGCGCAAGTGTCGATCTGGAATCTCAACGCTACCGCAGCAGCTTCGACCTTGCTTATGACCCGGATCTCTGGGGCCGGAACAAGCGGCAGATCGAGGCTTCCTCCGCGCAAGCCGCCGCCAGCGAGTCACTGTTAGACTCGCTGCGCCTGGGGGTGGCCAGCGAGGTCTGCCGCCAGTATTTCCTCCTGCGCGGGTTGGATGCCCAGGAGGCCGTGCTGAATGACACGGTGAAGAGCCGCCAAGCCGCGCACGAGATCCAGAAATCCAAGGCCGAGGCGGGTTTGATTGACGGACTTTCCTCCAGCCGCGCCCGCACCGAGGTGGAACTGGCAAAAAATGATCTCGCCATCGTGCAACGCCAGCGTGGGGCGGCGGAACACGCGCTCGCCGTGCTTTGCGGGACTCGACCGTCAGATTTCTCGGTGCCCACGCACACGATTATTAGTGCCTTGCCAACGATCCGCGCCGGCTTGCCAGCGGAGGTGCTCAGGCGTCGCCCGGACGTGCGCGCCGCTGAGCAGGATCTACGTGCCGCGAATGCCCGGATCGGCGTCGCCGAGGCTGCGTTCTATCCGAACTTCAGCCTGACGGCGGGCGCGGGGTTGGAGTCGGTCGATGCCAAACGTTTCCTCGATTGGGAAAACCGAGTGCTCTCGCTGGGAGCCGGACTCGCCGCGCCACTCCTTGATGGCGGGACAAACAAAGCCAACTATCAGGCCGCGCACAGCGGCTACGATGAAGCGCTGGCCAGATACCGCCAAAGCCTGCTGGTCGCTCTGCGCGAGGTGGAGGACGCCCTACTCGACCTCAACGGCCTAGCGAAATCCCGCACCGCGCTGGACCGTGCACTGGCCAGCTCGCGCGAAACCCGCCAGCTTTCCCAAGAGCGATTTGACAAGGGATTAACTGGCTACCTCGATGTCGTGGATGCTGATCGCACCGTGCTGCAAACCCGCCTCGCCCTCAGCCAGATCGAGGCCCAGCAGCGCATTTCCCTAGCCGCCCTGGCCAAGGCACTCGGCGGTGGCTGGACCGGGAAATAGTTTTCGCTCAGCCGTTTCAAGGATCCACCATCGTCGTCGTCGGGGGCAAGACGATGTAGGGGGGAATGATGGGATACAGCAGATTACCGCCGGGCGAACCTGGCTTCGGGCCATGGCCGGGGAAATTGAGCGGATTCGCCTGATCCGCGACGGCTTGGTCCGGGGCCGCCATTGCGACTTTGGAGTCCTTGCCGCTCTTGGCGCTTTTCGCACTGGTGCCCGAGTCGCCGCCATTCGGATCGAGTTTGGCAAGTAGGGCTTGGACCTCGGTGAAAGCCTCTGGGTCAGCGGCAATGGCGCATTGGGAGACGATCCGCATGGTTTCCGGGGCAGCATGGATGGCCGCGCCGACGATGGCGACCACGGTGGCAACATCTGCCTCACTGGCCTTAATCGCGGCTTTGACGATTTCACAGGCACAAGATGGATTGGCACCGACCTCGGATGCCACCGTTTCCAGCACTCTTGCGTGCTCGAGTTTCACACTTTGTTCCACGGACAAGGAGATTCTAGTGCAATCCGCAGCCGTCTCATGCCTGCCGGATTCCCGATAGAGTGCGGAAATCAGGGCGAGGCCGTTTTTCAAATGCTCGGCTGGGATTTCGCGATCAACAGTCGTGGCGATGGTGGAATTTTTTGAAATTTCCCGAAAAGGAGAAGGCTCGCGCAGCAGGTCCAGATCGATCACCGCATCCACATTGCGGCGGGTGGGCAGGCGCATATCCAATGTGGAGGCGTCTTGCGCAGCGAAAACCGGCTTCTGGATCGGCCCATCACCACTGGCCTTTTTCCAGGTGGGAAGCTCGCCCTTGCCGGGCAGAGGTGCGGACCCGACAAAGCCCGTATTCTGGATGTCATCTGGATTCCCACGCTTGGCGACGACCTCGGAAGACGAAACCGCAGTCGCCATGTTCTGGGCGGAAAGTGGTGCGATCAGCGCGAGAAATAAGATGGAACTCAAAGAATGGGGCGTTTTCATCGGGTTGAAATTAGGTGCAACAACGGCATTAGAGCGACTTTTATGGTCCTTGGCAAACATATATTATTAGGAAACCTTGATATTTCACCACTCCCCCTCGCCCATACGAGCCCGCAGCCACTGCAGTGCCGGATTGGCTCAGACAAGGATTGCTCGGATTTCACCCTTCCATCCGAGATCGGCAATTTTCCCCAAAGCCTGATCGAAACCCGGGATCCACAGACCCTCTCGCGCGATCTGGTGCCCATCCCGTGGGAATCCCCCACCCGCCAATGCGGCTTCCGCAAGGTGAAAACACAGCCATGCCCGCCACCGGCGGATCTCGGCCTGCGGGCCGGTCATGCGACTGGCAAGGTGTTGAAAATGACGAACAGGATTGCCAAGATAGCCACATTGTCCGGTGGCGGATTTTTCGAGAATCCATACCAGCGCCCGGTAGGGCGGCGGGGACGTCTGGAGTTCCGGTTCGTCACCGGTGAGGCCGGCCATCCAGGCTTTGTTAAGCTGGAGAATCGCCTGCGCGGGTTTGCCCGCCAGCCAGTGCGATTGGGCGTAGCACAGGGCATCCCGATAAAACTGCCCCCCCCTGACTTGGCCATGTCGTCGCGTCAGCGAGAAATCGTGGATCCCAGAAATTTCCGGGAGGTGCGGGCAGGGATGCGAATTGATGGTGGAAAGTTGATGGTTAATGCTGGGAAAAGGTAGAAAAAGTCTCAGAAATCGAATCTTAAATTTTCTTCCAACCATCAACCATCAACTTCTTAAACGCTTGCATCTCCCCGCGGATCATCAATTCTCGCCGCCCCATGAGCAATCGTTTGGAAGGAAAAGTCCTCGTCGCCCAAGGTGGCGGCCCCACACCCGTCATCAACCAAAGCATCGTCGGCGTCGCCCTCGAGGCCCGTAAATTCAGCCAAGTCACCTCGATTTACGGTGCGGTCCATGGGGTGCGCGGGATCATCGATGAAAACTTCGTCGATCTCACCCGCGAGACCACCCACAATCTGGAACAGGTCGCCAGCACGCCATCGTCCGGCCTGCTCTCCACCCGCGACAAGCCGGATGAAGAATACTGTCAGCGCATGTTCAAGGTGATGCAGGCGCACGACATCCGCTACTTTTTCTATGTCGGCGGCAACGATTCCTCCGATACCGTCCGTATCGTCAACGAGCAGGCAAAGGAAGCGAATTACGAACTCCGCGCCATTCACATTCCGAAGACCATCGACAACGACCTAGAGGAAAACGACCACTGCCCCGGCTTCGGCTCGGCGGCGCGCTTCGTGGCCCAGGCGTTTACCGGGGTGAATCTCGACAACCGCGCGCTCAAGGGCGTTTACATCGGCGTCGTCATGGGCCGTCACGCCGGCTTCCTCACCGCTGCCTCGTCGCTGGCCCGCAAGTATTTTGATGACGGGCCGCACCTGATCTATTTGCCGGAGCGCCACTTCATCATGGAAAATTTCCTCGCCGATGTGGACCGCATCTATCAACAACACGGGCTCTGTACCATCGCCGTTTCCGAAGGAGTTTCCGATCCCGAAGGCACCGCGATGATCGTCAAACTGCTAGGCACCGAAGAACGCGACTCCCACGGCAACGTCCAGCTCTCCGGCACCGGAGCACTTGGCGATCTGCTTTCCAACGAGATCCGCAAGGGCCTCGGCATCAAGCGCGTCCGCTCCGACACCTTCGGCTACCTGCAACGTTCGTTCATGGGCATCCAGTCCGACCGCGACGCCCGCGAGTCCCGCGAGGTCGGGGAAAAGGCCGTCCAATACGCGATGTGGGACAACGTCGATGGCTCGGTGGTCATCAAGCGTCCGGTCCTCGACTACAGCGTGGACTACGAGCTGGTGGACATCACGAAAGTCGCTGGCAAGACCCGTCACATGCCGGACCATTTCATCAATGCCGAGGGCAATGGCGTGACCCAGGAATTCCGAAACTACTGCCGCCCGCTGCTTGGCTCGGGACTGCCGGAGCCACACCGCCTGCGCGCCCCCATGGTGGCTAAGATCCTGCATCCCTAACCGATGGGGAGCCCCCGAGTCGTCGTTCCCGAACTGCTGGACCATCTCCCACCGGATGATCCAGAGGCGCAGCGCAGTCGGCGGGACTTGCGGCGGATCAATTTCCTGATGGGCAACGAGCGTTGGGTCGGGGCGGCGGCGCAGCGGCTTTCAAATCTAACGGCCAACGGTATTGTGGAGATCGGTGCCGGGGACGGGATGCTATCCAACACGCTGGCCCGGCTATTTCCGCAAGCAGAGATAATGGCATACGATCTTGCGCCGCGACCGGAAAATTTGGAGGCGCGGGTGAAATGGCAGTGCGGTGATATACTCGCCATGCCAGCTCCGGAGCCGGGTGGCGTGCTCGTGGCCAACTTGTTTCTCCATCATTTCGAAGGCAACTCGCTGTTAGCTTTAGGGGGCTGGATGCGGAATTTCGGCGCCCTCGTTTTCAACGAACCGGACCGCAGTCGCCTGCCCCATTTCCTCGGCGGGCTGATGCATCCCTGCATCAACCGGGTGACGCGGCACGACCTGCATGTGAGCATCCGCGCGGGCTTCGCCGCAGGTGAGATCGGGAAAAGTCTCGGACTGGATGACGCGCATTGGCAGGTGCGTGAAACTTCGACATGGCGCGGGGCAAGGCGCGTGGTAGCATGGCGGTATTGAAGTATGAAATCACGATTGCCGGCGGCGGACTGGCGGGACTTTCCCTAGCGGCGGCACTGAGGCTGCATGAAGTGCCGGTCACGGTGCTCGAAGCGGGCACCTACCCGCGCCACCGGGTCTGCGGCGAGTTTATTTCCGGTGTAAATGATGAAACCCTAACAAATTTGGGCATCATCGACTTATTCACTGCCGCCCGGCGGCAGCAGTCGCTAGCATGGTTTGAAAACGGCCGCTTGGTTCACCGCGATGCCTTCGAAAATCCGGCACTTGGAATTTCCCGATATCTGCTGGACGAGCGACTGCGCGAACGGGTCGAGGCCCTTGGCGGTATTGTTAGAACCAGCGTCCGCGCTCTGCCCGAACCGCGCGATGGCTATGTGTGGGCGGCGGGCCGGCGACGGCGCAAGGGGGCATGGATCGGGCTGAAAGCGCATGTGAAAACGCCGGGAAAATCTGCAGATCTCGAAATGCACGGAGGCAACAATGGCTACGTCGGCTTGGCGGCTGTGGAGGCCGGTTGGACCAATGTTTGCGGCTTGTTCCGGCTCGACCGTGAGCTCAAGGCGGATGGCAGCAACCTGTTAGTCGCCTATCTGGAGGCGGGCGGCAACCCCGGTCTCGCAGAGATCCTGCGCTGCAGCGAGTGGCGGGCGGGCTCGTTTTCCGCCGTGGCGGGTTTCGAACTCGGGCGGCAGCTTCCCATCCCCGGCCTCCTCACCCTAGGCGATGCGGAAAGCATGATCCCGCCCTTCACCGGCAATGGCATGGCGATGGCGTTTCAAGCGGCGGAATGCGCGGTCGGCCCCTTGGTCGCCTTTTCCCAAAGGACACAATCTTGGCAAAGTGCGGCCAACACGATCCGTGCGGCGGTGCGCAAAAAATTCAGACGCAGGCTGGCGGTGGCCGGTGCGCTGCATCCATTATTGCTAGGAACCAGCGGTGGGGCGTTGTTACAGTGTCTGTCCGCCGCGCGTTTACTGCCGTTCCAACCGATCCTGTCATTGATTCGTTAGATCCCTTGCCCCCCCCATGTTTCTCCGCTCCCTCGCCACGGCCGTCCCGCCGAATTCATTCTCGCAGGAAACGTGTTGGCAGGCGATGCTGCACAGCGATCTGATGGAAAATCTGAAGCCCAGATCCGCAGCGATGTTGGAGAAAATCCTGACTCAAGGCAGCTCCGGCATCGAGCGACGGAATCTGGCCGTGGCATCCATCGACCAGGCTTTCGGCCTCGACGCTGGCGAACTGAACCAGCATTTCGAACGCGAGGCCCCGCCACTTGCCAGCGCGGTCCTGCTGGATGCTTTGCAAAATGCCGGGCTGTTAGCGACCGACGTGGACGCGCTTTTCGTCTGCACCTGCACCGGTTATCTCTGCCCCGGAGTGACCAGCCATGTCGCCGAACAAATCGGCATGCGCGATGATGTCTATCTAGCCGATTTGGTGGGACTCGGCTGCGGTGCGGCGATCCCGATGCTGCGGGTGGCCCAAGGATTTCTAGCCGCAAACCCGGGGGCCGTGGTGGCCACGGTGGCGGTGGAAATCTGTTCGTCGGCGTTTTTCGCCAATGATGATCCGGGCGTCCTTATCAGCCTCTGCCTTTTCGGCGACGGTGCGGCGGCGGCGATCTGGACCAGCGAGGGCAAGGCGGGCGAGTGGCAGGCCGGCCATTTCACCACCACCCATCGCCCGGCGGAACGTGAGAAAATCCGTTTCGTCAATGATGCGGGAAAACTGAAAAATCAACTCCACCGCGCGGTGCCGGGGTTGGCCGGAGAGGCCGTGGCGTCGCTGTTCGCAAAGCGGACCAGTGAACCCGATCAAGTGCTCGCCCACTCCGGTGGCCGCGATGTGGTGGAATCACTGGAAGCCGTGCTGCCATTTCATCTAACCGAGACTCGCGAGGTGCTGCGAGATCACGGCAACATGAGCAGTCCCTCGGTGCTCTTCGCGCTGGAACGACGGCTCATGCAAAACAGTCCGGACGACCGACGGCTCTGGCTTACCGCCTTCGGTGCGGGCTTCGCGGCCCATGCCTGCGAGCTGTGGCGGTGATGTTACTTTTCCCCTGCTCATTGTTGTGAAAGAAGTTGGAGTAGATGGTCCTTTCCCCTTACATTTGGGCTTATTATCGGCAGCTTGGGTGCAATTTGTGGTAAGCGCGTCTTTGACCTTCTTATAGAGCTTATCCGCCGCTTTCCAGGATGACATATAAGGCGGCCAAAATTTCCAAATTATCATCGCCAAGCAACCAAAGAAGAGCCTAACACCTTGGTCAGTACCACGTATCCCACGCTGACGCTGCTGAATGGGTCAGCGGCCATCGGAGCGCAATTCACTACCCCCATCGAACTCAACAAGGTCAATCCCGCGCGGTTGATCATCGGCGGCTCAAACGCTGCCTATGAATCACTGGACCGCGGCGCGAGCGTTACGGCGTTGACGCCGATTTCGCCGATTTCGCCCGTGAATGGAACTTTCACCGGAAAGCCGATCGCATACGGGGGCTACTTGGCCGGTGTGCCCAATGCGGACGTGCTGTATTACGGTTCGAATTCGACGGTGAAAGTCCGCACGACTGCTGGTGGCTCGATTGCCAGCACCGCAGCCGCTTTTCCCGGTGCCACCGTGCAGGACATCGTCCTCGATCCCAACGACTGGCAGCATGTCTTCGTTGCCGGCAGTTCGAGCGTTTACGTCAGCACGAACGTCGGAGCGAGTTGGACGAACATCACCGGCGACCTCACCGGCGTCGGCTCCATCCATACCCTCGAGTTCTTCAAACTCAACGGCGCCGATTGCGTCGCCGCCGGCACCGACATCGGGGTCTTCTGCTCCTTCACCAGCAGCCTCGGGACGTGGTTTAGGCTCGGCACCGGCATGCCCAACGCTGTCGTCTATGACATGCAGTACAACGCCGTCGACAAGGTTCTTGTCGCCGGCACGATGGGGCGGAGCACCTTTCTCCTGAGCGTCCCGCAGACGCCTACGATCACCACGCCCACGAGCGCGAGCCTCACGGCAACCACCGCCGCGCTGGGCGGGAACGTGACGAGCGACAGTGGCTTGGCTATCACCGAGCGCGGGGTGGTTTACTCGGTCACCGCAGTGAACCCCGATCCGCTCATCGGTGGCACGGGTGTGACGAAATTCACGAGCGCCGGCACCACGGGGATCTTCACCGTGAATGTCACCGGCCTGACCCAAGGAACCGGTTACTCGTTCAAGGCCTATGCGACCAACAGCGCGGGCACAACCTACACCACACCGGTATCCACCTTCACCACTCTTGTGGCGGCGCCTGTTACCGGGACGAAGACGCTCGGCTCCGGCGGAGATTACACCAGCTTAACGAATTCGGGCGGCTTGTTCGAGGCGATCAATGGCAACGGGGTGAATGGAGCATTGAGCGTTCAGGTCATCAGTAATCTCACGGCTGAAACCGGGACGGTCGCCTTGAATGCACTGTCCGGGACGACTCCCTAGCTCAAAATCTTCCCGACCGGGGCCGCGCGGGTCATTAGCGGGAGCCTCGCGGGCGCGCTCATCCGTCTCAATGGAGCGGACAACGTCACTCTGGACGGTTCGCTCGGCGGCACGGGCACCGACCGCAGCCTGACCATTACCAACACCAGTACCACGAGTTCGACGGCGGTCACTTTGGTGAGCTTGGGCACTGGTCTGGGCGCGACGAATAATGCAATCAAGAACTGCAACATCAGCACCGGCGTGGCCACAACGATCGGCTATGGCATTGCCGTTGGAGGCAGCACGCCTGGCACGAGTGGTGCGGATAATGATAACGTCACGATTCAAAACAACTCAATCACCGCGGCACCGATTGGCATTTATGCCGCAGGCACCGCTTCGGTTACGACAGGCGGAGATGATAACCTATCGATCATCGGCAATTCCATTGCTTACAATTCCACACTTGCCTCGATTGGCATCCAGGTTGGCAATGCGCTGAACAGTTCCGTGAGCCAAAACACGGTCAGTGAACAAACAACTGCCATCTCGGCACCGACTGCCATTTCCATTGAAACCGGTTTTGTATCTTCATCGGTTACGCGCAATACCGTCACGAAATCGCTGACCACTAACACCAACACCAACGGCTACGCTGGCCGCGGCATCACCGTGGGAACGGGAACGGCGACGAGTGCATTAACGATCGCCAATAACATAATTTACGGCGTCAACGGCTCTAACTGGAATACTTTTGACGAATCGTCGGCGATGGGTATCGCGATCGGAACTATCGGCAGCAGCATCACGCTCACGACGACCACCGGCGGAGTGAACCTCTACTTCAACAGTGTCAACATGACCGGCAGCATGGGAACCGGATCACCGACAGCCATCACAGCGGCCATCTACATTGGTTCCGGCGCCAGCGCTCTTAATCTGCGCAACAATGTTTTCGTGAATACCCAAGTAGCTACCAGTACGACCCAGAAGAACTATGCCATTTATTCCGCCGCAACCAGCGCGGCATTTACAATGATCGATTACAACGATTACTTCGTCAGCAACACGTTTAACGCGGCGTCGGCCATACCCGGATTTTTGACCTCGGACTGGGTTAACCTTGCCGGTATCCAGGCTGGCTTCGGGCAGAATACCCATTCCTTCACCAGCGATCCGTTGTTCCTCTCCACGAGCGACCTGCACATCACTTCCATTGTGTCGCCTGCCTCCAACGCCGGCACGTCCATCGCCGGGATCACGACGGATTTCGACGGCGACACGAGAAGCGCGAGCACACCGGACGTCGGTGCCGACGAATTCGCCAGCCTCCCGACGATCACCAGCCCCACACAAACGGCCATCACCTCCACCAGCGCCACGCTCGGCGGTAATGTCACGGGCGACGGTGGCACGGCGATCACCGAGCGTGGGGTGGTTTACTCGATCACCACGGTGAACAACAATCCCCTCATCAGCGGCAGCGGGGTGACCAAACTCACCAGCCCCGGCACCACCGGCGTCTTCACGGTCAGTGCCACCGCCCTGACCACAGGCACCGGCTACTCATTCAATGCCTATGCCATCAACAGCGCAGGCACGACTTACACGACGCCCGTTGCCACCTTCACCACGCTGACTCCGCAGGAAGCGTGGCGGCAGACTTATTTCGGGATCACTACGAACACGGGCAACGCAGCGGACTTGGCAGATCCGGACGGCGACGGGTTGACCAACCTATTCGAGTATGTGGCGGGACTCGTGCCGACCAACTCGGCCTCGCGCTTCAGCATCAGCGCCCAGCCAGTGACTAACCAATCTGGACAAAAGGCGATCGTCTTCAGCCCGATCGTTTCCGGGCGGACCTATGTGGTGAAAAGTTCACCGGCCCTGATTAGCCCGGTTTGGTCCGACCTCACCAGTTGCACTACCAGCAATACTGGCTCGGTGCGCACCGTCACCGACTTGGCCGCAAGCTCCGCCAAGAAATTCTACCACGTGGAAATCACCGTCCCGTAACGGCAGGACCGGATCCAGTGAGTCCCGCGGGAATACCCATGCCGCTACTCCAAAGCGAGGTCCATGCCTTGCTGTTTGCGGACGACCATGAGCATGGCGCAGCCGCCGAGAACGCCGAAGCCAGCCATGATGGGATACCACGCACCCCAACCGTATTTGTCGAGCGCCCAGCCGCCTCAGTTTGCACTCATGGACAGCCTCGATCTACCGGCTGACGTTCTGGATAAGATCTGCCGGGAAAACGCCGAGCGCTTGTTTTGGGGCGGAAAGTAAAATAGGGCGGAGATGCCTATTTCACCCTCACACCTGCAACCAGCCCGCCACCGCCCGCGCGGCCCGTTCGTGAGCACCCAAGCCGCCGAGCATCGCGGTGGTCGCTGCGAGTTTCACGCGCAGTGCCTCGCGCTTGGCCGGGGATTCCAGAAATTCCCGCAAGGCCCGGGAAACGCCGACTGGCTCGGCCTTGGACTGGATCAACTCTTCGATCACGCATTCACCTGCTAGGATATTGACTAGGCCGACGAGCTCGATTTTTACCAACAGCTTCGCCATCAGATAGGTGAGCGGGGCCATCCGATAGACTAGGCAATAGGGTAACCCGTAATACGCCGCCTCCAAGGTGGCCGTGCCGCTAGCGATCACCGCGCAGCCCGCGCGCTGCATCAGCGAGTGGCTACCGCCGGTGGTGACCGTGACCAAGTCCCCCACCCCAGCCTCAGCGAGCTGGGCATGGATCTGCGCCGCCAGTTTCGCGGATGCGGCGGGCACTTCGAAGCTCAGCGAGTTTTCCCATGATTTCAACCGCTTCGCCGTCTCGATCATCATGGGAAACAGACGGGCGATTTCCCGTTCCCGGCTGCCGGGGAAGAGGCCGACTAACAGCTCATCAGGCACCATGTTAGAAATCCGCTGCGCCTCCAGTTCGTCCACCAAGGGATTTCCCACAAACGTCGCCTTCAATCCGACCTGTTGGAAAATGGGTGGTTCAAACGGAAACAGGCAGAGCACCTCATCGAGCAGCCGCGCCATTTTTGGAATCCGTTGTTTGTTCCATGCCCATACCTTCGGGCTGATGTAGTAAAGGATTCGGGTTTCCGGGCAGGCCAGCTTCACCGCGTCCGCGAAACGTAGATTGAAGCCCGGATAATCCACGAGCAGTAGCACATCCGGCGCGAATTGTTGGATTTCCGCTAACATTTCCGCGAAGCGCGCCTTGAACCAGCCATAGTGTTTCAAAACTTCCCACACGCCCATCACCGCCGCGTCCTCCACCCAGTCGCGCAAGCCAGAGCCCGCGACTGCTGCCATCTCCGGGCCGCCCGCGCCGCGAATTTCCAAATCCAACACCATTGTCCGCAAGGATCGCAGCAGTCCGGCCCCGTGGGCATCACCGCTCAATTCACCCGCGACCACATAGACTCGTTTCGACATGCGCCCGCAGGCTATCCAAACCTCCCCACCCTGACCAACGAAAATCAACCCAGCGCCCCGGTCACGGCCACCATTTTGCTGATTTCTCAAATCTTGCTGACTTCCGCATTGATTTCCCCCCAAGGGGCGCTTTGATCGGCCTCCGCTGCTTTGCGTCGCCCCCATCATGTCCGCTGATCTTAAAGAATCTAACGCCCCGCTCGCCGAAATTTCCCAGGGACCCAATGCCTTCGAGCTCTTCCTCGACCGCCATCAAATGGGCATCGTCGTCTTTGCCCTCCTCCTTGCCCTCGGGGCTGCCGCTGCGGTGGTCTATCGCGGTGTCGAAAACAGCCGCCAGGAAACTGCCGGGGCCGCCCTCACCAAGGCGGAAAGTCTCGCGGACTTGCAAAAAGTCGTCACTGACAATGCCGACACCATCGCTGCCGGCAGCGCCATGGTGCTCCTCGCCGATAGCCAATGGCTCGCGGGCAAACAGGATGACGGCATCGCCACCCTGCGGAAATTCATCACCACCTATCCGAAACACCCCGCGCTCGCCACCGCCAAGGCCAGCCTCGGCTCGAAGCTGATGATCCAGGGTAAAACCGGCGAAGCCACCAAGGTCTTTGAAGAGCTGGCCACCGATCCCGATGCCCGCTTCATCGCCCCCTTCGCGCTAATTTCCCTCGGTGACATGGCCAAGTCCGCTGGCGATCTTGATAAAGCCGAAGGATATTACAACAAGGCGAAGGATGCGTTTCCCGATAGCAGCTTTTCGGAAACCGCCAACCGCAGCCTCGGCATCCTGAAGGCCAAGCCGCCTGCTGAGATCGAGCCACCGCCCACCCCGCCAGCGGCGGCGACCCCGCCGGAGGATCCTACCGCAGCGATCCGCGCCGCCCTGCCACCCGGACTTAGCATCACTCCGGGTCCCCAGCCAACACCAACGCCACCACCCGCGCCTAAGCCATAATTCTCCATTCGATTTGACATCCTCATAACTTCAACCAATCTCTACCACCGTGTTTAAAAAAGTAATCGGACAAGACCATAGCGAGCCTCAACGGCCCGCCCACGCCCCTCCGGCACCCGCGGCCCCCACTCCAGCCCCTGCGCCTTCCTCTTATGGTTCGTCGCAGCCCGCTGCCGCCCCCGCCCGCCCCACTCCGGTCGGCAACCGCAACATCCTCTCCACCGACGTGGAAATCAAAGGCATCGTCAAGTTCACCAATGACCTCGTGGTTGATGGAAAAATCGAAGGGGAAATCACCTCCGATGGCAGTCTCACCGTCGGCGAAAACGCCCGCATCAAGGCGGAAATCAAAACCGGCACCATCGTGGTTTACGGCAAGGTCCATGGTAATCTAACCGCCACCGAGCGGGTCGAACTCAAGTCCAGTGCCGAGGTCATCGGCGACATCAAGGCCAAGACCCTCTCCATTGAGGCGGGCGCCATTTTCGTCGGTAAATCCACCGTCGGCACTCCGGCCCAGCCGACCGCTGCGGACAAAGTCGCAGCGACCACTCAAGCCCCCAAGCAAGAAACTCTTGCAGGTGTTGCATCCTAACCCTTTCGTCGGCTATTCCCCCGATCTTCCACTATTCCCGCCATGGCCGATGAGCCCAAGCGCCATCGCATCGACGTAACCTGCCCGGAATGCGGGCAAGTGCAGTCGGAACCCGCCCTCGTCGTCTCCACGTTGTGCCGGGCTTGTCACGCCAACTTCCAAGTCCGCAGCGGCAAGGGAGTGGTGAGAAATCGGCCCGTTACCCGCCTCGCTCCACCGCGCAGCGATTCCGCGCCATACCCCGACCCCCAGCCAGAGCCTGCCAAAACACAGCCCATGCTCCGCCGGGGTCCGGTCACCCCGCCTCCCCGGTCCCTGCTGATGCGGATTTTCAACCCCAGCAAGCCACCGCGCCAGATTGCTTGCTTCAACTGCGGCTTTATCTACTCCGCCATTGCCGAGGCCCAGTCCAGCCAATGCCCGAAATGCAGCAGCTACATCAGCCTGCTCAACTACGACATCACCGAGCACTGGAACCGCCGTATCCAGACTAGGGGCGACGTGGTGATCCGAAAATCCGGCATCGTCTCCGGTGCCACCCTCCAGTGCCACCACCTCACCGTCCTTGGCCAACTCTCCGGCTCGGTCGAATGCTCCGGCGACCTGATCATCCGCAGCCACGGAAAAATCAGCGGTAAAGTCCTCTGCCATAACCTCCGCATCGAAAAAGGCGCCCGTGTCGAATTCCTGAATCCGGTCACCGCCACCACCGCCCTCATCGACGGCCACGTCCTCGGCAACATCACCTGCTCCGGGGCTATCATCCTTGAAAAGCGGGCGCAACTCCAAGGCTGCGTCCGCACCACCTCGCTCGTGGTCAAGCCCGGCGCAAAACACATCGGCACTATCGAAATGGTCACTACACCCGCGCCGCAGCCCTGATTTTCCATGCTCGCCACCCTCGATCTCAAAGCGGAAATCCTCGCCCTCAAGCAGGCCCGCAACGCCGTCATCCTCGCCCACAACTATCAGACCGGCGATATCCAAGACGTGGCCGACTATGTGGGCGATTCTCTCGGCCTCGCCTACCACGCCAAGGCCACCACCGCCGACGTCATCGTCTTCTGCGGCGTCCATTTTATGGCCGAGACCGCCAAGATCCTGAACCCGAGCAAGCTGGTCCTGCTGCCCGATCTGGACGCCGGCTGCTCCCTCGCCGACCGCTGCCCCGCCGACCTCTATTCCGAGTGGCTGAAGCAGTACCCCGGCCACACCGTCATCAACTACATCAACTCGTCCGCGGCCGTCAAGGCCCTGTCGGACATTATCGTGACATCGTCCAATGCCGTGGACATCGTCAACCAACTGCCTCCTAACCAGCCCATTGTGTTCGGCCCGGACCGGCACCTGGGTCGCTGGGTGGAAAAGCAGACCGGCCGCGAGATGGTCCTGTGGCCCGGCTTCTGCATCGTGCATGAGCAGTTCAGCGCCCGTCGGCTGGCCAAACTCCGCGTGTCCGCGCCCAGCGCCCAGCTCATCGCCCACCCAGAGTGCGAGGAGGCCATCTTGGAGCAGGCCGATTTTATCGGCTCGACCCTGGCCCTGCTCAAGTATGTGCAGACCCACCCAGAGCAGAAGCAGTTCA
>JAYVNM010000028.1:0-19950 GCA_043758445.1 Akkermansiaceae bacterium
ACTCAACGCCACCGAAACCCACTACCCCGGCACCAATTTGCGCCTCAAATACGTCCCGCTAAGGTCATCAAGTTTCCCTCTAGGTCAGGATGTCTGAGGATGTGAGCCGCCGGACTTTCCTGCTGCGAAGCTTTGCGGGCATCGGCGGCATGGCACTCTCCCAGCTTTTCGCCAACAACACCTCGATGCCTTACCTGCGTGGGCAGGGTGGAATTCATTTCCCTGCAAAGGCAAAACGCATCATCCACCTCTGCATGGCGGGCGGACCCTCCCATTCAAGGGCAACGCCGTCCACTATGTCGGCAACCCGGATGGCGTGTGCCAGTCCACGCAACGTCAGGTCATCGAGGAAATCCAGCGCCTAAATGGAACCCTCCGCGAGGAAAGAACGGACCCGGAAATCGAGACCCGCATCTCGCAGTATGAAATGGCTTTCCGCATGCAGTCCTCGGTGCCAGAACTCACCGACATGCGCGGCGAGCCGCAGCACATCCTCGACCTCTATGGGGTGAAAGCGCCGGGCGATGGCTCATTCGCCAGTAACTGTCTGTTAGCGCGCCGGATGTTGGAGCGCGGGGTGCGATTCGTGCAACTCTATCACCGCGGTTGGGACCAGCACGCCGACATCGAGAAAAAGATGCCAGAATCCGCACGCCTAACCGATCAGCCATCCGCTGCGTTGATGATGGACTTGAAACAACGCGGTCTGCTGGAAGATACCCTCATCATCTGGGGCGGTGAGTTCGGCCGCACGCCGATGGGCCAGGGCACCGGCCGTGACCACCACATCAAGGGCTTCAGCCTGTGGATGGCCGGCGCGGGGATCAAGCCCGGCATCGTCCACGGTGCGACCGACGAACTCGGCTACGCATCGGTCCAGGATATTGTCCATGTGCGCGATCTCCACGCCACGCTGCTCCACCAGTTCGGTATCGACCACACCCGCTTCACGAAAAAATTCCAAGGGCTCGACTACAAGCTCACTGGCGTGGAGCCAGCGAAGGCGGTGAAGGCGATCCTGACCTGACCGACCGAGAAACGGAAGTCACTCCCACTGGTGCAATGAAATCCGCCCTATATCTACGGGCAATTTGCAGAAAAATCCGTAGCTGGGTGAATTTTGCTGACGTTTTTGTGGCGAGTGGTAAATTTCCTGAAACTTTTACGAGCGCGGGGGTGAAGCCACGCTACAATCCATAAACTTTCCGACCATGGCCTACGAAACCGACAGCAATCTGAAAATCTATCTCCGGGAAATTTCCAAGACTCCACTGCTCACCGTGGAGGAGGAAAATGCACTAGCGGAGCGAATCAAGCAGGGCGACAAGGCGGCGCGCGAGCACATGATCAAGGCCAACCTGCGGCTGGTGGTGAAGATCGCCAACGACTATTCCGGCTACGGTCTCTCGCTGGGGGATCTGATTTCCGAGGGCAATATCGGCCTGATGAATGCCGTCGAACGTTTTGACCCGGAAAAAGGGGGGAAACTTTCGACCTACGGGGCGTGGTGGATCAAGCAGTCGATCAAGCGGGCGCTGGCAAATCAATCCAAGACCATCCGGTTGCCGATTCACATGGTGGACAAGATCGCACGGATGCGGCGGATTTCCTCGATTCTAGCAGAAGCGCTCGGGCGCGAGCCAAGTGACGACGAACTGGCCGCCGAGCTGGGCCTGCCGCGTCAGAAGATAGCGATGCTCAAGCAGGCGGCCCAACGCCCGACCTCGCTTGACGCGCCAATCCACGATGGCGAGGCTACGGAATACGGCGAGATCGTTAGCGACGAGTCTGCGTCTGATCCGTTGGAGATGCTCACGGATAAGAATCTCCACGGGGAAATCGACGGGTTACTCTCGATCCTGAACGAGCGTGAGCGGCGGATCATCGACGGGCGTTTCGGTCTGAATGGGCTGAAGCCAATGCTGCTAGAAGACGTGGGCCGTGAGTTCGGCGTTTCTCGCGAGCGCATCCGGCAGTTGCAGAACTCCGCGTTGACGAAAATGCGGAACGCGCTGTTAAAGAAGGACAAGCCCGCGGCGAAGCCTTATTGCTCCGGCGTGGCGGAGGCTTGATCCCTCGCACCTGCGAGGCAGTTTAGCCTTGAAACAAAAGATCCATGAGGGCCAGGAGGTGCGACTTTCATCTTGCGGCGACCCCGGGCGCTCCGGAGTCTAAGAGTGTCACGTGCGACACCCGCCTTAATCCATCATGCAGATCTTCATCCAACACTAGGGTCGGCAATGCGGCCCATTCACCGCAGACCAAATTCGTGCCAATCTAGCCAACGGTACCTATCAGCTATCGGATCTGGCGTGGTATGATGGAGCCGCAGGCTGGCTGCCACTGTCCACCGTCCCGGGATTCGGCGCAAATTTGCTTGGCTACGCGGTCACCGATCCAGCCGCCACCCGGATGTCGGGCCTCGCGATTTGGAGTCTGGTTCTCGGGATTCTGGCGCTCCCCACCACTGGCCTAACTGCCATTCCCGCAGTCCTTTGCGGCCACCTCTCGTTGGGCAAAATCAAACGCTCGGCAGGCACGCAATCCGGAGTCGGACTTGCCATCACGGGATTAGTGACCGGATATCTCGGCTTTTTCATCCTTGGGATCGCAATGCTTGCTGGTCTAGCGGCTCCCCTGATTATCCGCCAACGCAAGAAGGCCGACCAAACGGAGGCGGTTGGCAATGCCCGTTCACTGGGCTTAGCGCTCTTGGAATTTAAGGAAGAATACGGCAGTTTCCCAGATGACACCACCGCGCAAGCCGTCGCCGATAAATCACATACCGCAAAGATTGCCGGAAGCACGGCCAATGCCCGCTTCCGTCAACTCATCCGCGCTGAAATCGCTCAATCGGAAACGATGTTTTATGCCCACACTCCAGGTGTTCATAAACCCGATGCCATCATCGACCGCAAATCCGGGCAAGCGATCTTGGATGGCAAAGACTTGCTGGACCCATCGCATCCAGTCTGGGGCGGCAAACCGCCGGTGATTGAGCTGCCAGAATGACCAGATGTTGCGGTTCATCCCTCCCCCGTATCCACATTTACTATATGTTTGGCACTTTGCATTTTAGGGAATGTCCTCAAGGCCATTCGGGGAGGAAGGTACCTGTGGCGCAGGTCATCCGGATTGGCTGATCGTTGAGAGCCGCGCGGATGATGAGTTTGTGGATGCCGGGCTCAAGGGTGGCGGTGCCATCAGAGGATTGTTTGCCGTCGATCCAGATCCCCGCCGGGCGGAATCCCACGGGAAACTGAAGCTTGATGTTAGACGCTTCCGCCAACTGGAGTTTGGTGGCGGCCATGATTTCCTGCGATTTGCCGACGATGGCTTTGGCATCGGTTGGTAGGAGTGAGCCGTTGAGCGTGCTGTTCACTGAAGCCCACGCTAGCGAGGGGTCACCCTTTGAGGCGAGATCCTGATGTTCGGGTTTGAATCCAATTACGGCCCAGACTTTCGGGGCTTGGGATTTCGTGGCATCGAACTCGCCGGGGGTGCCGAGTTGTGAGAGGAACTTGAACAGGTCGCGGGTCTGGGCATCGGACAAGCGAGCGATGAGGTTGCCGGGCATGAGGCTGCCGGCATCGGTTTTTTTCGAGACCATTTCATCGGCCACGGTGATCTCCGCTCCAGAACCATCGCGGATCACCGAGCTGCCACCACCGCTTTTCACGAGTTGACCCATGATCGATTTACCGTCCTTGGTTTCGATCATGACCGAATGATAGCCTTCCTTCACCTTGGCTCCGGGATTGACCACCGACTCGACGATATAATCTAACGGCGCACTTGCCCCGATAGATGTTAGGTCCGGGCCCACCTTGCCGCCCGCACCACCGATGCCATGGCAGGCCATGCAGGCGAGTTCCGCGCGGCGGAAAATGAGCTCGCCGCGGTGAGGGTTGCCTGTTTCCTTCGATTCGGTAGCGATCTTTGCGATCCGTTCGGTGGTGTAGGATTGCGCGCCAGCGGCTCCAGCCTGCGAACGCAGCACCTTCAGCAAGGCATCGTGTTCGGCAACATCGGGCACATGTTGGAGTGTCAGTTGGGCAATTTCTGGCGACAGCGGCTTAGAAGTGAAAGCCACAGCTAGCTGCTTTGATATCCCTTTGGCGGAAAGCGCCCGTTGCCAAAACTGGCGGGACGTTTCCGCATCCGAAATCCCGGCGGCCACTTCGGCTATCAACGGCACCGCCTCATCGCGATGGAATCTAGCAAGTGCAAGCACGGCATGTTGGCGAAGCACCGGTGGCGACTTGGCATCGGTTAGTGCCAGCATGGCCTCAAGGGCGGCAGGGGATTGGTAATTCCCAAGCGCTTCAGCAGCGGCGATCCGAATCGGTGCGGGCGATGCATTGGATGAGCTGCTTACAACTCACGTAAAAAGCGGATCAGAGGCCATCGCACCGGCCAGTGAAATTATTGAGATTTGGAGGGTTGGAGAACTATCTATCAACGGCAAAAGTTTCAATGGATCGCCTGTCAGTTTGATCCGGCGCTGGGTGACAGCATCGCCGATCCCACGCAAAGCGGTGAGAGATGTCGTCGCATCGAACCCTCCCGAAACGAGTTGCTCATAGACTCTGCCTATCACCGCCGAGTCGCCGGTTTTTAGCGCGAGGTTGAGCCAGGGACCGGAGCCATCTTTGGGCAACTGCTTTGGCAATAGCCGGGAGATCGTATCAGCCGTTTTCGCTGGCGGCAGGTTCGCCAAAACATATTCTAACTGATTTATGCGCTCGTCGATTTTCACTTTGTTGTCGAACAAGGCGGCAAGCCATTCCTCGCCGTGTTCCTGAGTGCTCAACCACAGTGCGTATTCGATGAAGCGATCTGTCGGTTTTTCTAACGCAGTAAGCGCGGAATCCATCGCTTCCCAGCCGGGGAGTTTCGACAGTGTGCGGATCGCCTCAATCCGGACACGCGGGTAATCATCGGCAATCGCGGTTTTTAAAATCATGATTACGTCCTTTGTTTCCACGGTGGACAACCGATCGGCCATTACGCGAATCCCGGCCGCGCGGACTTCTCCGGTTTTGCAGGTTGTGACTTTTTTCAATAGTTCGGTATCGCGCTCGTGGCGGCCTTCGTTCAGCCATAGTGCGGCGAGCAGCGTGCGGTCATCCATAGCGGTTGCCTGCCACACCTTGATTGCCGCGGGAAGCGTCTGCGATTTGCTTTCATACAGCACGGCGGTCGCCTGTTCGCGGTCATAACGAATCTTGCTAGAGAGTGATGCTAACAATTCATTTTCAGGTAACTTCGTGAAATCCCGTGGCTTGAGGAGCGGGCTGCCTTTTCGGGTGACTTTCCAGATGCGGCCGTGTTCCCGGTCGCGGCGCGGATCGCGAAAATCGACTTCGCCGTGGTTGATGATCGGGTTCGACCAATCTGCAATATAGAGCGCGCCATCGGGACCGATTTTCACATCAATCGGGCGGAAGTTCACGTCCTTCGTCTGGATGAGATCCGGCAGAGCCTCGGTGACGTATCCGGCTCCCTGATCGGCGATGGAAAAGCGGACAACGCGGTGGGCACGAAAGTCGCAGGTGATGAGATTGCCCTGCCAATCGGCGGGAAAATGGGGCGACTCGATGATTTCGAGACCGCAGAATTTCGGATAGCCGCCCGGGCTAACACCATCGAGAACGCGCTGGGCACCCGAGTAGCCGGCGTAGAGCGCATCAGACACTCCCCAGTTGATGCCGCTGGCCCCGGCACCATCGGTTAGAAAAGATTGACCATAGAAATCAAATTGATGGCCCCAAGTATTCCAAAAGCCGCGGTAGATGATTTTCAGGTCAGTTGAGCGTGGATCGAAACGGAAAACTCCGCCGGACCTCAGACGCACGATGCCATTTGGAGTCTCGGTATCGGTGCGGGTGTAAATCGATTGATTCATCCACAAACGACCATCTGGGCCACGCCGGAGGGTATGAAGATTGTGATGGGTGTCCTCGGTGCCAAAACCGCTGAGGACGCGCGTTTTGACATCGCTTTTGCCATCGCCGTCGGTGTCCTCGAAATGGAGGAGATCGGTGCTTTGGGCGACGTAAGCACCGCCATCGCCAGGCATGACTGCCGTGGGCATCATCAGGCCCGTCGCGAAGACGGTGGACTTGTCCGCGCTACCGTCGTGGTCAGTGTCTTCGAGGATGAGGATTTTATCGTCAGACGTCTGGCCGACCTCGACCTGAGGGTAGCTCATCGAACTGGCGACCCAAAGGCGGCCGCGCGGATCGAAGTTCATCTGCGTGGGCTTGTGGAGAAGCGGATTCTCGGCCCAGAGGGTGACTTCAAAGCCGTCGGCGACTGTGAAGGCAGGGTGGGGCTGAGGGGTGATTTTCGCGAACTGAGATTGGCTAACGGAAGCTGCTAGAGGAACGAGGGTGCTCTTCGTTAGGTCGCGCATTTTGGCGATGGCGGTTTCCTCGGCACTGACGAATTCATCGAAACGCGGGATTTCGCCGGCATTCCGCCCTTGCTCGCCTTTCCTGAAACCGAAGATGTAGGCCATATTCGCCGGGCGAGAGCGATTGAAGAACCACTCGTTCTTGGTTAGAATATGCTGGCGGAGGATCGCGGCATTTTCTCCCTGGTCCCAAGGCCGGGGTGTCCAGCCAAGAGATTTCTCAATGAAGCGTGCTGCGGCTTTGTAGCCTGAATCAGTTAGGTGAATACCGTTTTGGGAGTAGATGAGATTCTGTTCGAGATCAGCGAGTGGGACGAAGGGGATGTTTCTTTTGGCAGCGGTATCGGCGAGGATGCGGTTGATTGCAGTTAGGGAATTCCGGTGGCTGGCGATTTCAGCGGGAGTAGCCGAGGCCTGAGTGAAGCGCGGCGGCGGACCGAGGATGAGGAAGCGCGGCGGTGCACCGGTTAGTGTAGGGGCGGCATCAAGGAGGCGGTCGAGGTTTTTCTGAAAGTCCTCAGGCGTGCAACCGCCAGGTAGGGATGCCGCCATGCCGTAGCCGAGGACGATGACGTTAGGCTTGTGTGTGGATAGTTGGTTCTGGAGTTGCTTCCAACCTTCTTCGTTAGATTCGTGACCGGCTTGGACCAGGCTTAGGCCGTTGCGGGAATCCCCGGCTGGGGTGTCGGCATTCCAACCGAGATTGCGGAACGTGACATTGCGTTCGGGAAATTGGACGGTCGCGGCAAGCTCGATCCAGCCGACATATTGTTCGCGCTCAATGAAGGCATCACCGACAAAGGCAACGCGATCACCGTCCTTAAACTCAAATGCAGGTGCGGAAAAAGCGGGAGTTGTTAGGCCGACAACAGCAACGGACAAGAATGTGAAACATTTCATGAAATTTTAATGGTCACGCTTTTGGAGATGGATGAAAGTGCCATTTTTGTTAGCAGTTAGAAAATCGGGAAAGCCGTCACCATTCACATCGCCACTCGGCAACATGACACCCACGCCGGAATCTGCATGAATCGTCTTAGGTGTGAATTTCACCTCGCCACCCTCGCGCGTGATCTTCAACCAGAACAAAAGCGCCGGATCGTTCACGCCCGGGTCGCCACCCTTGCCATCGGCCCCCGGCGGATGCGCCCAAAAACGTTTCCCGGTGATCAGATCTTTGATCCCGTCGCCATCGACATCTCGGAAATCGACACCATGCATTTGTGCGATGACGAGGCCGCCGGCGGAGGTCGCAGCCTCTTTGGTTAGAATGGGATGTTCTATAAAACCATCCGCAGTTTGTTCGAACCACGACAAGCCATACGCATGGGCATCGAGCACGGAAATGATGTCGTTTTTGCCGTCGCCATTGAAGTCATCGACAAACATCTGTGCGCCGCCAGTCCCTTTGAACGGGATCGGATGGAGCGTCCACACGCCTTCCTTGCCCGGATTTTTCCACCAACCGCGCTTCTCGATGAGGTCCGGTTTACCATCGCCATCAACGTCCCCGACGCCTTGGCCATGGGTGTAGCGAAAAACGGACTTGTCCGGCGGTGTGATCGCGACAAATGGCCATGGCTGCGTCGGGTCCGCTGGTGGTGAGGCGTAGCCATAACAACCGTTCTGCGCACAGACAATTTCTGGCTTTCCGTCGCCCGTTAGATCGGTGAATAAAGGAGATTCGCAATCGACCACATCCATGATCGGGTGCTTCACCCATGCCGCCGTGCCACCTTTGGGATTTTCTAGCCACCACGCACCTTTGCCCGGCCAACTGTAGATAAGTACGTCCGGCCAGCCATCGCCATTGATATCCGGAGCAAACTCAAGAAACACATCTGAGTAGGTGTGGGGATCCACTTCCTTCGCTTCGTAAATTTCGTGCTGCACCTTGAAATCCGGCCCCTCATACCAGAACGGGCCGGAGACAATATCCATCTTTCCATCCTTGTTCATGTCGGCGATTGCGCCGCCTTCGGAGTAGAACTTGTCGCTGAGTTTTTGGGTTTCCCAACTGACTTCAGCGGCGAGTCTGGGAAGGGTTGAAATGAGAATGAGAGTGGTGATGAATTTCATGGATGGATGGTGGTTGAAAATTGGTGGATTCGTCGGCTCCGGCGGCGCGGTGCATGGCTGTGATTTTTCATCAAATCATGGCTCGTATGTAAAGGTTCAAGTCAGGCATTTTTCGGTGATGTCGTTCATGCGGTGGCAATAGCCAGTGGCTGGTCGGTGAGTTCGTTCTCTAACCAGCCCAAGGGAGTTCAACCGTCGTGAAGCTGTTCCTGCTGCAATTTGTGCCAACCGCTCACTTTCCGCTCGCTTTAAGGCGAAAGCTCCATATTTCTCATCACAACAAAACGAATCAGCAGAATAGAACACCAATAAAAACAACATATATCGGTGATGAAGCTTTTCGATCCAGTGGCATCTCCTGCGTGACGATCCCGGCCAGTGTCATCAGTTTCGGCAATAGAGCATTCTACCAGTGTGGTGCCCTGACCAGTGCTACCTTTGCCGCAGGAGCAACAGTGATCGGAACGAATGCGTTCTATGACTGCCCCAGTTTGACTGCCGCCGTGATTCCCACCAGCGTCACCAATATCGGGGTGCAAGCCTTCCGTAATTAGCAATACCAACGCAGCACTGGCACTTTCCTTCATCAATGTAAATACAGGATTCACTGCTCCGAAGTGGCTGGGCTATCCATGCACTCCAGTGGCCCTTGCTCCTGAGATTGAGGTCCAAAGCCCTGTGGGTGTAGTTATGATAGACGGCCAGGCTAAGAAGAGCTTCGGAACTGCTCCTGTAGGATCCAACTATTTTATCAAATATCTCAAAATAAAAAATTTAGGGACATCCCCGCTCACGGGTATCTCAGTCACTAAAGATGGTCAGAATCCGGGAGATTTCATCCTCCCCAATCTGCCAAAAACCATTGCACCCGGCTCAAGCATCACCATCAAGGTAACATTCACTCCCACCGCCGCTGGCCAACGTAACGCCCGCATTCATATCAATAGTAACGACACGAACGAAAACCCATTCGACATCCAGTCCGCCGGCATGGGTATGATCCTGTAACTCGTTCAACACCTCCTGTTCCCCTAGAACCCGGGCGTAGCGAAAGGATGGACGCAGATAAAGATTGATATTCTTGAATTTTCATCTGCGTCCATCCTGTTCATCTGCGGTTAAAAAACTCTTGTCCTGACGTGTGGGCGAGACGCCCACACGTCCTTGAAGGGCTGCTATTTACTCCTGCGCTTTTCCATTCATCTCCCATTTGTCCGCAGGGACCAGCACGGACCTTGCGGAGTCGCTATTGAGCCACTTTTTCGCGGCGGGGTCGCTTTTTAGCTGCATGTCCCAGAAGGCGGTTGTTAGAGCGAGGATCGCGCGGTGGTAGCGGGCGTCCTTGATCGGTTGGTGAAATAGATCGACCTCGTTGAAGGTCATGTGCTCGGCGTGATCGAGCACCACCTGCCAAGCGGGTGCGGATGTTAGACTGGGGAAAACTTTCAAGCGGTCGGCGGCGGTAGGTGTGATGCCAATGGGGCTGACGTCTGCGGTGCCGGTCATGAGCAGGCAGGGAATTTTAATCGGGGCGAAGGCGGTGACGGGATTGCCGAGTTCCGGGGGTGAGGGACTCATCATGACGGCGGCCCGGATGCGGGGTTCGAGGAATGGGAGATTCTTCTCGATGAAGGATTCGCCAGCGACGGCTTGGGTGGTGATGGCTCCGAAGGAATGGCCGGACATGCCGAGGTGGGCGAGCTCAAGCCGGCCTTTGAGCGGGTGCTCGTTTTCCCGGTTCCAGATTTCCAAGGCATCAATGACGGCGGGGATGTCCTGGGCTCTAAGCAGGAAATTTGCGACAGTGGCGGCACCCTTCACCGCGGCCATGCGTTCGAGCAGCGGCTTGTCTTTCCAGACGTCGGCGTCGCTGCCGGGATGCTGGAGGAAGACGACGACGTAGCCACGGGCCGCCCAGTGGTTGCCAAGGTAGGGGTTGTTATTTCGCGAGCCGCCGAGGCCATGGGAAAATAGGATTACCGGGGCGGGCTTTTCCGTTTCTGGCAGATAGACGCGGATGGGCAGGGTGCGGTCGTGCTTGGCATCGTACACGGTGAAGGTTTTTGAATTGATTGGCTTACCTGGCACAATCAAAGGGTCGTAGGCGACGGGCTCCGCGACTAACAGTGCGGTCGCGGCGAGGGCAAGACTGGCACACAGGGCGATTCGTTTCATGATGTGAAGCAGAACCTGCGAGTGACGGCGGGGGGAAATCAGCGGCCTTTTTTGTCGAGATTGGCCTGCATTTCCTCATTGGTAGGGGTCGAGGTGGGGACTCCGTCTTTCGGGACTTCCATGCCAGCGATCCAGACAATGGCATTGAGGACGAGGCGGCGTTGGTCGTCGATCTGCCAGTTTTTATGATAGTGACCACCACAAAAGCCAAAGCCACGGCCACCGCCGGTCGCGGCGGGACGGTCGCAAACCCACATCACATGTTGGGGTTCCTTGCGCTCCAGAACGGCGGCGCGGACTTCGGGATTGCCCTCATGTGGGCCGTCCTTGCGGCTAAGACTGGAGGCGGGCGGCAGGTCAGTTAGAATCGGTGAAACACCGGCCATGCCCTCGCGGAAACGCATGTGGTAATACCATTCGTCCATGCTGCCGAAGTCATGGACGCCTTGGGTGACGGCGTGTTTGGGGAGCTTGAAATTCGCTTGCCATGTCGGATTGACTGACCAGTCGGTCTCGAAATAGCCGCCGATGGTATGGAGGAAAACATTGCCCGGTTCGCCCGTGGGAATTTCCACGGCATAGTGGATGCAGCCGATACCGACCCCTGCGGCGGCGAATTTTTTCAATGCGTCGAGCTGCTTGATGGCCGGGTGGCCGCCCCCGCCGTCGGAGTAAATGACGATGGCTGCGGCCCCGTCGAAGATCGAGTTGTCAGCGGGCCAGCCATTGGTCGTGACGACTGCCGAGACGGGTAGGCCGGATTTATTGAGATGGTCCGCGAGCAACATGCAGCCTGCGCGGTGTTCGTGTTCGCCCGGGCCATGGCTGGGCCCGCCAGCGACGAAGATGATTTTCTTTTTCGCAGTCGGTTCGGCATTCGGTTCGGCACGGGCAATGGTTGTTAGAGCGGCGAGCACGCCGATGGCGCAGACGAGCGGGCGATGAATTTGCAGGATGGTGGGCATGGTGGCTTGGGATGGTGGGAAATTGATACGCCGCGAAATTTCAAACCTTGCACCGGAGCATCGGTGAACAGGCGGCCGGGGCAATGGCTATTTCAAAAACCGTTAGACAAGCGCGAGACCAAGGCCTCACCGGCGCGTTCGAGTGCCTCGGGCAGAGCGTTGTTGCGGGCGGTCTGGAGATTGGAGCCCGCGAAGAGTTGGCTGGCTCCGGTGGAAGTGCCGTGCGCGAGTGTCTTGGTGGGATCTTTCGCATCGCGGAGAGTCCAAGTGAGGGTCACGGTGTTGCTGAGTTCTGCGGGCAGCAGGGTATCTAGGCGGGTGCCGCGGATGGTTGCGTATTTAATGCTGTGGAGTTCGCCCTCGAGCACGGCATCCGCCTGATCCAAGCTAGCGAGACGATATGTGCCGTCCATGACAAAGGCGTTTGCCACGGCGGAGGTCGCTAGCGCCTCGGCGCAGGGATGGAGTGTCGCGTTTTTAAACATCGGCACCGAAATGGCGTTCACCTTTTGCAGGGAGGCCGGTTTGGCATTTCCTAAGTGATAGCCAGCACAGGAAACCATTAGCAACGCGGAGGCCAGCAGGGCGGAAAATTTCATGGTCGGTAAGCGCTTTGGATCATTCGCCAAGCTCTTTGAGCCGGGCGCGGGACTGGTCGTGCAGGGAGCCGGACTGGGTGCGTTTCACGATGTCGCGGTAATAGACTTTAGCGGACTCCATTTTGCCGGTTTTCCGATAGAACTCGGCGATATCGAAGGATTTCTGGAGATCCCGACTGCCGACACCAGCGATGAACTTGCGGGCCTCGGCATTGCGCGAGTGGCCGGGATACTGGATGAGGTAATCATTGAAGGCCTCGCTCGCGAGATTGAGGTTGGCCTGGTTCTGGTTGCCGCGATCCGCCTCGGCGGTTAGAATCATGCCGACCCGGAACAGCGCTTCCGGGGCTTGGGCACTCGCTGGTTGGTCACGTACAAGCTGGCGATAGGCGGCGATGGCTTCCTTGGATTTTTTCTTTTGTTCGTAAATCTCGCCGATGGTGAACTGGGCCTTCGAGGCGGTCGCGGATCTCGGCGCGTTGTCCCGGACCTTGCCGAGCATTTCCACGGTTTTCTCCATCGGTAGCTTGGTCTTCATGCCTAACATGCTGGTTTTCACGTCGCCGTCGGCTGCGGACTGCGCCATCGCGGCCTGACGATTCAGGGCGGTGGTGTAAAGGGCGCTGCCTTGGCAATGGGATAGGAATTTGTCATAGGCTTCGAACGATTTGACGATTTCTCCCTTCTGCTCTAGCAACTGCGCCTGCCGGTAACGGCCCTGAGCGGCGGACGGTGCGAAGGGGTAACGCGTGGCAGTCTGGTCGTAGAGCTTGATAGCGTTGTCGGATTTACCCGCGTCGTCAGCCTGCTTCGCTTTTTGATAGAGTTTCTCGCCCGCTTGCGCCGCGGCCTGAGTATTTCCCGCCATGATCGGCATGTCCGGATCGGGACCACAGGAGAAGAGGGAAAATGCCGTGGCGGAGAGCAACGCGAAAGCCGGTAGCCGATAGAACATGCGCGACAGCATAGGTAGGCCCGGTGGCTGGGAAAGCCCAAAATGGCTCAATTGCCAAGTTCCGTCGCGCGCAGGGTGGCGGCGCTGACGGCCTCGATCAGCGCGGACCGCAAACCCTGACGCTCTAGCACTGCCAGCCCGGCGATGGTGGTGCCGCCAGGGGAGGTGACCATGTCCTTGAGCACGGCGGGATGTTCGCCAGTTTCCAAGACCATCGCCGCTGCGCCAAGCACAGTCTGGGCCGCGAGCCGTAGGGCGTCCGGCCGTGGAATGCCGGCCCGCACGCCACCGTCGGCCAGCGCGTCGATGACCAGATACACATAGGCCGGACCGCTGCCGGACAGGCCAGTGACCGCATCCATCAGTCGCTCGGGAACTTCGACCGCCAGCCCGACCGCCGCCAGGAGCGCCTGCGCGGTCATGGCATCTGCGGGATTCGTGTGGGTGCCGAGACAATATGCGGCGGCACCGTGACCGACGAGCGCCGGGGTATTCGGCATGGCGCGGATGATGCGGAAATTTTCAGGCGCCACCGCTTCCAAGGCGGAGAGCGTCACGCCTGCCGCGATGGAAATCACCAAACGAGACTCGCCGGCGGCGAATTTCCCCGCCGCCGTCAATGCCCCGGCAATATCATGCGGCTTCGTACATAGTAGGATCACCTCGCAGTCCTTGCCCAACTCGGTGGCGACCATGGCACCCGTCGCTTTGGCGAATGCCTCGCGAGATTTCTCGTAAGGATCACAGCCAAAAACATCCGCCGCCGCCACCACCCCGGCACGGATCGCCCCTTGGATCAATGCCGTCCCCATTTTCCCACATCCGATGACTCCAAGCTTCATGGCCAAGAGAATAAGCGGGACTCTGCGGCAGATGCCAGCGTCATTTTGCTTGGTGCCGACCGCCGCGCATGTCCTCATAGGGGCATGAAAATTCATTTGCTCGCAGCATTGCTCGCCACTTGCGCGGTGGCGTTGGGTGAGAAGCCGAAATTCACACCCAAGGCTCCGGTCAAAGTTGAGCCTGCTGCGCCCAAGGAGTTACCGGGAGTGGAAGCCGCCATCCCGGATGCCGTAAAGGCTCTGGGCGAACCCACCCCGATGGTTTTTTCCAACGGCATCCAAATGGCAGTGACCGCCGCCACAGATATCGCGCAGGCCCATGTCAACCAGGGCATGAACCACCTGCACGGCGGCTGGGAATTCGAAGCGAGCCGCCATTTCGCCGCCGCCATGCGCGAGGATCCGGACTGCCTGCTCGCCCATTGGGGGATGCTCATGTCCCTGCTCTCGCCATCGCCGGAGACCGACCCCGCTCGCATCGCTGTCACCGCCCGCTTGCTCGATCTCGTGGATCATGGCAAGGGTAGCCAGCTTGAACGCGGTTACGCATACGGCTTGGTCAAATACATCGAAGAGGGTCCGGCGGGTGCAGCCAATGCGTTTCACAAAGTCGCCGAACAATACCCTAACGACATGCAGTCGGTGATCTTCGCCGCGCTGTTCAGCCGGGGCGGCTATGACGAACTCGGCTATGCCACGCCCGATCAGGAAGCCGCGGAAAAATCTCTCCTTACCCTCATCGCGGAGAACCCTCAAAGCCCCATCCCGCTCAACGCCCTGCTGACCATCCGGGCGGAAGGCCCTGACCTCGGCGACTCATTGCCCCTCGCCCGCAAACTCTGCCAGATCGCACCGGATTACGGCCCTTACTTGCATTTGTTAGGACACTACGAGTGGCGCTGCGGCCAGCACGGCAAGGCCGCCTCCGCCTTCGGTCGCGCCTCCACTTTTTTTGAAAAATGGATGAAGCAAAACACTGCCACCGTCGCCGACTGCCCCGAGTGGGTGAAGTCCGAGTGCTACCGCATTGTCGCCCTCGTCTCGAAGGGCGACTTCGATACCTCATTCGCCGCCGCCCGCCAGTTCGCCGCCACCCCATCTCCCAAAAACCGCCCGGCCTCACCCGGCGCGCGCCTGCTCCTTTGGGATGCGAAAACCCTCCCCGCCCGCGTCCTCCTGCATCGCGGGCTGCATGGCAACGCCGGCGTTGCCATGGAATCCCTGCCCGATCCCGCCACACTCAAGCAAACCCTCCCCAGTTCGCTAGCCTTCTGGTGGATCGATGGCATCCGCCTCGCCCTCGAAGCCCGGCGCTTGATCGATGAGGGGAAAATCCCCGAAGCTCGCGATGTCGTTGCCGCCCTCACGCACCACGGTGAGGAAATGAGCAAAAGTCAGGCCGCAGCCACCGCCATCGGCGAGCGCTCCGCATGGACCCGAGCCTTCCGGGCGCTTGAGGTGCTGGCCAGCGACCTGCATGGCCGCCTCGTCCTTGCTGGCCCCAAGGAAAGCATTGGCACCGCTTACAATTGGTTCGCCTCTGCCGCCGACCGCCAACATCCCTCGCCCATGATGTTTCCACCCATGATCCTCACCCCCATGGCCATCCACCTCGGTGAATATTACCTAGCTACCGGTAAACCCCAGGATGCCATCGAGTCCTACGAACGCGCGCTCACCACTTTTCCCAATGACATGAATGCCCTCCTCGGCCTGAAAAGCTCATACGATCAAGCCCAACTCCCCGCCAAAGCCGCCGCCACAGTAAAGAAAATCCAAGACCTCCAAGCCCAATAGGTATCCAGGTATCCGGGTATCCGGTTTTAAAAAAATGGCCGCCGGGGAGTCCCTTCCCCGGCGGCCTGAATCGTCTTACTCACCCACACCCGTGGAAGTCTCAGACAACTGTGCTGTTACACCCTTACATTGAAAGTGCGATTGCTCGCTGCTTTCATAGGACTAAGACCTTCAACCCTTCCAAACGTTCAAAGAATTTTAAGAACTTCCCCAACTTTTCCCCGTGCCGTACTTGGCACTTGGAAAATCCCCGGCCTTTCCAGACCCTACCGCCCATGTCGCACCGCCACATCGATGTCCGCTACGTCGCCAATCTCGCCCGCCTCGAACTCACTGCGGACGAGGTAGCCACCTTCCAACCCCAACTCGAAGCGATCCTCGGCCACGTTGAGGCACTTTCGAAATTGGACGTTTCCGGCATCGACCCCACCGCCCACGCCACCGCTGTTTTCGGGAAAATGCGCGAGGACATCCCCCACGTCAGCCTCTCCCAAACGGCGATGCTCAGCAACGCCCCCGACCAAGCCCAAGGCCAAATCCGCGTCCCCAAAGTCGTCACCGAAGCCTGATGGATCCCCTATCCCCTATCCCCTATCCCCTATCTCCCATCTCCCATCTCCCATCTCCTATCTCCTATCTCCCATCTCCTATCTCCTATCTCCTATCTCCTATCTCCTATCTCCTGATCCCCAATCTCCCATCGTCTTCCCATGACCATCACCACCCTCCGTCGGCAGCTCCTCGCTTGGGAAACCACCCCCGCCGCCATCCTCACCAAGCTCGCTGGGGAAATCACCGCCCGCGACCAAGGCCGCACCGGAGCCTACCTCTCCCATAACCTCGACACCGCCCTCGCCGAGGCCGCCAATGCCGACCTCTCCCTCCCCCTTGGCGGCATCCCCATCGCCATCAAGGACAACATCAACGTCCTCGGCCAGCCCTGCACCTGCGGCTCGAAGTTTCTGGAAAATTTCATCTCCCCCTACGACGCCACCGTCATCCGCAAGCTCCGCGCTGCCGGGGCCATCCCCTTTGGCCGCATGAATCAGGACGAGTTCGCCATGGGCTCCTCCACGGAAAATTCCGCCCTCGGCATCACCCGCAATCCCCACGACCCCACTCGCATCCCGGGCGGCTCGTCCGGCGGTTCCGCTGCCGCCGTCGCCGACCTCACCGCCGTCGCCGCCCTCGGCTCCGACACCGGTGGCTCCATCCGCCAGCCCGCTTCTCACTGCGGCGTCGTCGGCCTGAAACCATCCTACGGTCGCGTTTCCCGCTACGGCCTAGTCGCCTTCGCCTCCTCCCTCGACCAGATCGGCCCGCTCACGCAATCCGTCGAAGACGCCGCCCTCATCCTCCAAGCCATTGCCGGTCCCGATCCCCTCGACTCCACCTGCCTAGACGCCCCTGTTCCCGATTACCTCCGCACCCTCCACGTCGGCGTCCAAGGACTCAAACTCGGCATCCCCAAGGAATACTTCGGCGAAGGCATCCACCCCGGCGTCCGCAAAAACGTCGAAGCCGCCATCCAGTCCCTCGCCGCTCAGGGCGCGGAAATTGTCGAAATTTCCCTGCCCCACACCGAGCACGCCGTCGCCACCTACTACGTCATCGCCCCCGCCGAAGCCTCGTCCAATCTCTCCCGCTTCGACGGCATCCGCTACGGCCACCGCGCCGCGAACCCCGCCGATATCCTAGACCTCTACAAGAAATCCCGTGAGCAAGGCTTCGGCCCCGAGGTCAAGCGCCGCATCATTCTCGGCACCTACGTCCTGTCATCCGGCTACTACGACGCCTACTACAGCCGCGCCCAAAAAGTCCGCACCCTCGTCCGTCGCGACTTCGAGCACGCCTTTGAAAAAGTCGATGCCATCCTCTCCCCCGTCGCCCCCACCCCCGCCCGCAAACTCGGAGCCGCCGGGGCCGATCCCCTCCAGGAATACCTCTCCGACATCTTCACCATCGCCGCCAATCTCGCCGGCCTCCCCGCCATCTCCATCCCCTGCGGCACCACCGATTTCGACGGCGGAAAAAACCTCCCCGTCGGCCTCCAGATCATCGCCCCCCACCTCGCCGAAGCCAAGCTCCTCCAAATCGCCAAAGCCGCCGAGCGGTGACGCGGGCTGAAATGATGGGTTATTTGTCAGATTTTCACGGCGGTGGAAACCAGAGCATCGGGTGCCCCTCATCGCCGCCAGCGCCACAACGAGACGGTTTTTTGCAAGCCTGCTGTCCTTCGTATCAAGTCAACGCCGAATGACCTTGCCCGCCACCTTCGCGCTGGCGTAGTAATTGCCACCCCGCTGACGAAGGAGACACGGAATCTTGAATTTGCCGAATGGTGCGTTTTGCCGCATGGCGTGCATTTCAAGGATGCATTTCCAACAAAGTTCTTCGCAAATCGTTCAAGGGCCTGTAGCTCAGCGGTTAGAGCAGGGGACTCATAATCAGGACTGACGATTGCTCGCAGTGTTGCAACGTGTTCGTTTTGAGTTGTTTGTGGGAGTGGAGATTGCTCTATTGAACAGGGTGAAACACCCTGAAACAGGGCGTTTTCGGCGTCGGGGGTGACACGAAAAGTGACAGCAAAAGTCGCTGTTGGAGCGGGAGACTTTCGCTCCCCTGCTTTTGGGGTTGAACTACTGCCTGTCCGGCGAACGCAGCATGGCGAGGGCATCGGCCGTTTATTGGCCTCAGGGCCGTCGATTGGGAATTGCGCCAATCTCCCTCTCGACAGAAGTGCGTTCAGCCCCTACTGATCTGGCAGTTCGAAACTCCACGAGGGCAGAAACTCAGACTCCCAACCCAGTAAAGCAGACGTTGTCCATCGTCTTCGTCGGCTCCTTCAATCCTCGGATTTTTCACCCGACATGGTTTGAACGTGAGGGCTTGATCTTTCCAGAGGAAGAAGCGGCAAGCCTTTCGGAATCAAAAGCGGATGGACCTTTGGTAACGCCAGATTTGAGCCGATGCGAAATCGGGCAGGAGATCAACGTCGAATGCCTGGCGAATCGTTTGTCGATCAACGCCGCCACCACTCTCGGGGAAGAACGCCTGCGGTCGCTTGCGGCTGCGATTCTCGCGAAACTCCCTCACACGCCAGTCACGGCTGTGGGTCTCAACCATTCCCAAGTCTTCGATACCCGGAATGAGGACGAATGGCATCAGATCGGCGATTTGCTGGTGCCGAAACAGGAAATTTGGTCAAATGTCATGAAGGGACGACCGGGAATGGCGCTGCTCCGAGTGGAAGAATTCAGGCCCGGCCCGCCACCCGTGAGAGTTTGGGCAACGGTGGAACCCGTCCGCGAGCCCCACCCACCCTATCGCTTCGCGATCCACACCAATTGGCATACGGACATTCCCCAGAACCCTCCCGATCAGGCAAGCCCGGCTGAACTTGCTTCGGACTTTGTGGCCGCACAGTGGGAGATTGCGCTTGATTTCGGACGAAATTTAGCCAAAACGCTCTTCGAAAACCTGCGTAGAACTCAACCATGAGCACGTCGCCCGCCTCCACTCTGCACCGGATCGATCCCAACTACTTCGGGTCGGCGGGAGCCGCTTCATTCCCTGTGGGCGAAGCTAGGTTTGCCGATGCGGTGATCACCAACGTGGAGGTGTCCTGGCATACCGGGCAGGATTTCAAGGAATCGGATTTTGAGTTCATCAATGCCGCTGCTCGAATTCACCAGCGAATCCCCAATTTCCCACTGCCACAGGTGAAGTCCAAACGCCGGAGCTTCCAAGAGACGGCATCGTGGGAGGGCGTGGTACCCAAGTCAATGCGGAGGGCATTATTGCGAAGCTCAGCAGGCGCTATCAGGACTTTCCCGCAGAAGAGGCGGAGATCCCTTGGCAAGAAATTGACCAGGCAGACCGGGAAATCGCCGTGGAAGGCGCTCCCTTCAGTTGGAAGATCGGTTATCTTGAAAACAACGGCCAACGGTTGAGCGTCTCGCACATCGAATTTCGCCGGATTCCAAACTTCTCCGCTCGCGAACAATCCGCTGCCAAAGTGAAGGCTCAGACATCCTGACCTACCCATGAAAGCCGTGGATTCGCGGGCATAGGCGAGGAAACCCGATGACCCATGCTGGCGTTTTTTGCGGGCGAGGTG
>JAYVNM010000029.1:0-19944 GCA_043758445.1 Akkermansiaceae bacterium
CTCGAGCGTGCGCAAGCAGGGCCGAATGATGTTAGACAGTCTGAAGGAACTCATCATTTCACCGGCCAAGCTCGGCGAATCGCTTGCCAATGCAAAAGAGACCTGAGTAGTTATGTTGTTTTCATGATTATGTATTTTCAATACCCCAACTGAATGCAACCGCTGCCGGCGGAAGTAAAGCGTAAGCGTCAAAAAATCACTCGCAACACCTGATCATTCCACCGCTTGCGCTCGTGGCACTGCGCGCGGGATTTCCGGAGTAACAGGGATAGCTCTGGGAAGCACGGGGAGGGCGGGGATTTCCACGGGCGTTGCCCTAGCGGGCGGGGGGGCTTCCTCGACGGGCAGGGCGCGGTTCGGTTTAACGAGCACGGCTTTGGGCGCGGGGGCTTCCTCGATGACGGCGGCTTTGGGCGGCGCGATCTTGAGCTGCTCCTTGGTCGGCGGGGTTTTCCTCATGCGGATTTCCACCCGGCGGTTGACGGACTGCTCTTCGGCGGTGCCAGTGATGACTACGGGTTCGTAGCGCCCGAAGCCGCGGGTGATGATCTTGGAGGCATCCATGCGGAGGGAGGCGACGAGGTAATTTTTCACCGCCTCGGCACGTTTGATGGAGAGGTTCAGGTTGAAATCGTCGCCGCCGACGAGATCGGTATGGCCCTCAATCCAGCAGTAGAGGCCGGGATTGCGGTCCATGAGCAGGCCGAGTTTCATCAGACCGACCTTGGCGCTCTCGCGGAGTTCGGACTGGTTAAACTCGAATAGCAGGTCGCTGGGCAGCATGGTTTTTTTGCTCAACAAGACGTTCGCGGGGAGGTCGAGAAGTTTGTCGAGCGAGGTGATGCCGTCGAGCGTGCCGTTCTCCGCCTTGCCGTTAGCCCCCTGCTTGATGAGGTCGTCGGTGAATTTTCCGATCACCTGATCATCCTCCTGCTTTGAGCCGGGGTCCACCGTGAGTTGGCCGATCTGCGCGGGCTTGAGGTTGTCTGGCTGGCGACCGATTTCAGGCAACTCGGCAGCGAGATCAAACCCGGACGAAACCTGCTGGGCGACGGCCAAGGGACTGCCTTCTCTGGCGGGATTTTGCAATCGCAGGGCATATTGCGCCTCGACGATCTGGGGTTTGATGTCGATTTCCTGATCCTTTGGCAGGACGTTCAGCAGCTCGACATCTTCCAGTAAGGCGGCGCTGTTAGTGGGCGGCTTCACCACGTCCTCAGGCGGCTGGGTGCGCTCGTTGTCCAAGGGCCGGACTTCGACGCGGCTGTTGATCGGGCGGGTGCTGAGTTCATGGGTTTCCTCGAATTTGAAGGCGATTTTCATGCGATCCAGCGCGAAGAAAACCACGACGTGGAGCAGGATCGAGAGCAACATTGCCACCGCTGCCCACCAGCCAAGATGATCCGGACCGGGCAACCGATAGGCGCCCCCTTCCCGCGATGCGCTCCATGAATACCCGTTCGCCACGCCGACACTATACGCCGTTCTTAATGTGCTGGCAATCACGAGAAAGGATGATTATTCTCCGCTTGGTATCGCACCTGCTCATTCAAAACCAACTCCCACTACCATGGCCGCTAAGAAAACTGCAAAAACATCACCGGAATCCGCCGCCAAGGATGCGGAGGTCACGCCAAAGCCTGTTGCCAAGAAGGCGGCTAAAAAGGCGGTTGCAAAAAATGCCGCACCCGCTGGGAAAAAAGCTGCGGCCAAGCCCTCACTGGACGCCATCGCCCGCGCCGCCTACCTCAACCACTGCCGCCGCCGGGAACTCGGACTGCCGGGCGACCATCAATCGGATTGGTTAGAAGCCGAACAACAGCTCGCACAGCCCGAATAATTCGCCCGATTTTTTCGACTCTTCCGGCTTGGACAGCAGGCAAATCGCCGCCACAGTCCGCCGCGTGAACTCCTGCTCATCCATCGGCATCGGCTTGGCCGGATTCGGAACTGTCGGCTCCGGCGTCTGGAACGCGCTGCAACGCAATGGCGAACTCATCACCGGTCGCACCGGCGGCGGCGTTTCCTTGCACATCGCGAAAATCCTCGTTCGCGATCTGACGAAGGCCCGCGCGACAACGGGCGAGGTGCCTGCGGAAATTTTCACCACCGACTGGCACACGCTCGTCAATGATCCAGCGGTGGAGATCGTCGTCGAGCTCATCGGCGGCACCACGGATGCATTCGAGATCGTAGCCGCCGCCCTCCGTGCGAAAAAGCCGGTCGTCACCGGCAACAAGGCCCTGCTTGCCGAGCGCGGGGTCGAGCTGTTTGCGATTTCCCGGAAAATGGACACGCCGATCCATTTTGAGGCGGCCGTCGCCGGTGGCATCCCGATCATTCGCACGGTCCAAGACTCGTTCATTGGTAATCGCATTCACTCGTTTTCCGGCATCATCAATGGCACCTCGAACTACATCCTCGGCCGCATGACCGATGCCGGACTGACCTTCGCGGCCGCCCTCAGTGAGGCCCAGTCGCTCGGCTACGCGGAGGCCGATCCCGCGCTGGATGTGAATGGCTGGGACGCAGCTCACAAGGCAATCCTGCTGGCCACGCTGGCCTACGGTTTTCCCATCGATCCGGCCACCATCCACGTCTCGGGCATCGAGCAGGTCCGCCCCACGGACATCAGTTTTGCGAAAAATCTCGGGTATGCCGTCAAGCTGTTAGCGGTCATTCGGGAACATGCGGACGGCGCGGTGGAGCTGAGAATCCAGCCATCCTTCATCGCCCAGACGAACATTTTGGCCTCCGTCCATGGTGTCTTCAATGCCGTCGCCGTGCATGGCGATACGGCTGGGGAATCGTTGTTCTACGGGCGCGGGGCCGGCCAAGATCCCACCGCCTCCTCGGTGGTGGCGGATCTGGTGGAAGCTGCTCGCTCGCTGCGCCAAGCCAGTGGCCATCGCGGTTTCCTGCCGTATTGCGAAAGCGGCAGCATCCTGCCGGTGGGGGAAACCTCGACCGCGTATTATGTCCGCTTCGATGTGACCGACCGCCCGGGCGTGATCGCCGAAATCGCCCGGGTCCTCGCAGATCACCGCATTGGCATTTCCGGCACCCACTCGCCGGTCACCCCCAGCAACCCGGACGCCGAATTCGTGGACATGGTTTTCCTCCTCCACACCTGTCCCTTTGGCAAACTCCAAGCCGCCTTAGCGGAAATCGAGGCGCTCGACTGCATCAACAGCGCGCCCGTGGTGTTCCGCATTGAGAACCTAGGCTAACAGCCTCTCACTTCGCGTCCTCAGCCGAGAAGCGGAAATGGCGCTGGATGCTGTAGTCAAAGAGGATGTTTTCCCATTTCACGCCGAGGCCCATATTGTGGACGACCCATGGCTCATTGGCGTGATCGCCCGGGCCAGGAACGATGATGCCGATGTGCGACTCCGCGTTGGCCAGCGACCAGATGACGATGTCGCCCGGTTGGTAGTCGGCGGGGTTGCGCGAGGTGGTCAGGGTTTCACCCTTGCGCTCGAAGAAACGCTGGAGATTCGGTACCCGGCGGTGGTCGATGTTGGTGTCCGGGGCCGGAGCGCCCCAAAGCTGCGGATAGAGGCGGAAATTCGCCGCCATGTCTTCATGCACCATCACCTGTAGATCCATTTTCATGGCCCGGAAACTCCGAATCACCACATCGGCGGCAACGCCCTTGTTCGCTGGCACGTCGCCGTTCGGATAGTCGATTTTAAAGTAAGCGAGATCGTACGTCACGTTGTCCGCCGTGTGCGCCAGGGCTGCGGCTGCCAAGCCATCTTGGAAATCGTTAGAACTCTTCAGCGAGGAAATCAGCAGATCTGCTTGCTCGGTGGAGGGTGCTGCCTGAGCCGCCTTGAGAAAGGGGATCAGCGGCTTGCCAAACCAGAATCCCACCGCCAGGGCGATCAGGATAATCACCCAGCCGCCGAAGAAGTTCCGGCGCTTTGGCTTTTGCGGACGCAGGCCAATATATTCGATGGTGTTGTAAAATTCTGAGCGTGAGCGGGACATGAAATTGGTTTGACGCGCGAAGTGAGCAAAATCCCGGCAAAATAGCCACCTAATTCCCACGCAACTTACGAATTGTTTCTGGGGCCACCGAATCTCCAGCCTCGACAGAAAATCGCTGACTTGCGCACACTCCAAGGCATGACGGTTTTCACCAGTCCCCGGCCTCTGGTTTGGGGTGAGTTGGACGTGCCGATGTGCGGGCTGGCCAAAGATCTAAGCGGCGCGGAAATGAAGGTTCCTGCGGCATTTTCCCTCGCCCAAGATTCACAGTATTTGTGGTTCATCGCCCATCATCGCCAGGCCGCCCGGATTCACCCACAGGCCCGCCCCGGCGCATTCCATGCCGGACTCTGGCAGTATGATGTGGCTGAACTGTTTCTCGCAGACCCCGCTGGCCAGCGGTATTTCGAGTTTAACCTCGCGCCTAACGGAGCTTGGTGGTCCTGCGAGTTCACCGCGCCGCGCGTGCGGGCGGACGCGGCGGACATCGCGATGCCCGGCGTGGCGACTTTTGCCGATCTATCGCCCGACGGCTCATGGCTGGCCGCCTTGGCGATCCCCCTGGACTTGCTGAAAGCGCGGCTTGATTTTGGCCCGGCAACCCGCATAAACGTCACCATGATTTTGGAATCACCGGACCAAAAGTTCCTCTCCGCCACCGCTCTCGGTGCCGGTGAACCGGATTTCCACCAACCGCAACGGTTCCTAACAGCATCAGCCGTGCCACTCGCAACTCCCAGCTAGATACCCCACCGTGATCCAGCGTTTTCAAATTGAGGATCTTGTGCTCCAAGATGCTTCGGGGGTGGTGTTTCGGACTCTCGACTCGGAAACCAACCAGCTTGTCGCGGTCCGGCGGTTTTTCCCCTTCGGTCCGGGTGGCGGTGGCTTGAGCGTTGACGAGCAGGCGGCCTACACCATCGCCATTGGGCGCCTGATCGGTGTCACCCATCCCGCCTTATGCACCGTCATCGGCGGCGGCTGTGATCCGGTCGATGGTATGCCTTACATCGCGACCGAGTGGCTTGAAGGGACACCCTTGAAAACCTATGTGGATGCCAAACCGCTCTCACCGGAGAACGCCACCCGGCTCATTTTAGAAGCTCTCGACGTTTGCCAACTGCTCTCGGAAACACTCGGTGAAGAAGTGGTATGGGTGGAGACCGGACTGCACACGATCCTCGTCTGCGAGGCCACCACCGGCCGGGGTTTCACGTTTGGGATTTCCCCCTTGAAAGGCCTAGGCAAGCACCATGGCCAGCGTGGCTTGGATGGCCTTGTCGGCCTGACCGAAGATGTGATGGGTTGGCGGGGGGAGGCCGTGGACGATCAAGCGGCGGGTGGCCTCGGCGCTTGGCTGAAATGGCTGCGTGGGGCGTCAAAAACCACCACCCTGCACGAGACCCGGGAAATGCTCGCAGCCTCGCTCAACGTCGAGCCACCGGTGCCCGCTCAGACCAGCCCGATTAAGCGCCCGATGGAACTGGCTCCGGTAGTGATAATTAAACAGAGAAAACTACCTAACAAATTCCCCTGGCTGCTAGGAGCCACCGTCTTGTTGCTCGCGAGCCTCGGTGCGGGCGGCTTCCTTTACTTCCGCTATCTGAAGCATCCAGTCCCATCTGTTGAGCTTGCGGCCAGCAAGGCGGACATCGTCAGATCAGAAATCACGCCCCCCGTTCCCGTTGCGAATCCCCCTGCAACGGCCGCACCGCAACCTGCCGCCAATAAGCCGTCGTCGCTGCGAGCCGACGGAATTTACACCATAGCGAATGGAGATCTACTACTCGCCCAAAAAGGCGAGGTCACTCTGGAAGGGGTGCTCGCGGAGATTTCCTATTCGCGCGGGCGGAAGCTCATGTATCTCAATTTTTCAAAAAATCCGCCCGCTTCGGAACCCTGCGGCGTAATCACCACCAAAGGAGCGTCCGCTGGCCTGCAGGAAGCACAAATCACTCCTCTAATCGGCAAAAAAATCTGGTTGCGTGGGAAGGTCAACAATCAAGGGCCTAGCAAGGCCCAACGTCCCCACATCGTCATTGAAAGCCCGCCGCAGATTATTCAGATGCCGAAATAACCGAGCGGATCCCGCACTAGATCACCGCCTGATAGCGGCCGGTCTCAAATTTCAGTCCGAATTTTGCCAGATACTTCTTCAGCCGATCCGCATCGTTGGTCACGCTACGCTTGCTTCGGGAGACGGCGAAAATCTCACGCCCGGCGTCCGACAGCGTCTTGGACCGTTGGCAAACGGCAACGACATAGCTGAGCTGCACGCGATCAAATGGGTCGAGCTCTCCTAACACCTCCGCGCTGAGGATGCGTTCAAAATCCGCAGCCTCCGCCTGCGCGGTGGACCCGGGACGCTGCCAGTTTTCTCGCAAGCGCTGGATTTCCTCATCCACTTCTTCCACCCGGATGCGACCGCGCGGCGCGAGCGTAGCCATGCGCGTGACGGCGGCATTGAGGTCACGGAAATTCCCTAACCAATGGCTATCAGGTGCCTCGGCGAATTTCAAGAACGCCCGCTTTGCCTCCTTATTGAAACTCATCTCACGGCCATTTGTTAGACGGTGCTTTTCCATCTCGTATTCCAGATTCGGCGCGATGTCCTCGCGCCGCTGCGACAGCGCTGGCAGCGCGAATGTCCACAAATGAATCCGCGCTAACAAATCCTCACGGAAACGCCGATGCCGCTGTATCACCCGTTAGCGTCGCGCAGTTCACTTCCACGAAGTTTCCCCGCAATCCGCCCCGCTGTTTCCGCAGCTCGTAGATCCGCCGCCCTGCCGGATACCCTCCGCGCCTTCGAAGCTTGGAAAACTGCCCGCGAAGGAGAAGTTCCTGATGTCCCGTTCCAAATTCTCACCGCGCAGGATCTGGGAGAGAAGGAATGGTCGGCCATCGCTAACAATGCATCGTGGCAAACCACGCGGATGAACCTCAACACCTTTGCCCGTCATAGTGTGTTCCGTGACGCCGATTTAGTGAAAAGGCTCGCCACTCGTCTGGCAGATCCCGAGCAAGTCCGGCGCGCGAAGGTGTTTCCCTATCAGCTCCTCGTTGCCTTCATGAACGCGGGTCTCGAGGAGCCTTCGGAACTCCGAAATGCCCTCCAGGACGCGATGGAAACCGCCATCTCGAACGTCCCGGAAGTCACAGGGAAAATCGTCATCTGCCCAGACGTCTCGGGATCCATGCAATCGCCCATCACCGTCGTCGGCACCGCCGCGATCCGTGACCATTTCGATGAAGCCTGCCTCCAACAAGCGATGAACTCGCGGCTCGCTCCTGGCGTCACGGATTTAATCCTAAACCCAGATGCTCACTCGGGCTACGGTGCGCCGGTTGGTTGCGTCATGGTTTCACCGACCCACATCTATCCGGGGCCTGTCGGTGTCGATATCAAGTGCTCGATCTCGTTGCTCCAGCTCGACATTCCCGAAGACGCTATTCTCGATAAGCAAACACGCCGCACGCTCATCAATGCCATCGTCGAACGCACTCCAACAGGTGCCGGACGTGGCCAGCGTTCGGTAAAAAAGAGCCGTCGAGTGGACCGCGATCTCGGCGGGCTCGCCGTGACCGAAGGTGCCACCGCGCGAGTTTGCGAAGCCCTCGGGATTCCTCCTGAGTGGGCAGACCGTTGCGAAGACTCGACGCACCGCGGCCACGATGGAAGCTATGACACGCTTCGTTCACGCCTCGACTTCATCCTCGAAAGCGGACGGGTTAAAAACTTCGCCGACAAGGCCGGGCAACTCGGTTCCTACGGCGGCGGAAATCACTTCGGCGAGTGCGAGATCACCCGTGTTATTGACCGGCCATCGGCGCGTGAAACTTTCGATGTCTTCGGACTCAAGGACGGCCATGTTTCCTTCCTCAGCCATTGCGGATCGCGCGGACTTGGCAACCTGTTGGCGCAAGGCCAGTTCAAGGATTTGGAGAAAAAATTCCCCGATTGGAGCACGCCCTTTCCTGCCGGTGACAAGCAACTCGTTTACGCCCCGCTCGGATCTCCCGAGGCGAATGCCTACATCGACGACATGTCTATCGGCGCAAACTTCGCCACCGTGAACCATCTGCTGATCAATGCTCTGGTGTTAGAAGCCTTCCAGGAAATCCTCCCCGGAGCTAACGGACAGCTCGTTTATTTCATCTCGCACAACATCGCGCGGGAGGAAATCATCGGCGGGAAAAAAGCATGGGTTCACCGCAAAGGCGCGACCCGCGCGATTCCCGGTGGTCACTTCTCGCTCGCCGGAACCCGCTTCGCCGCAAGTGGCCACCCGTTCCTGCTGCCGGGAAATCCACGCGATGGCTCGGTCGTCATGGTCGCCGAAGGTGGAGCCGAACGCACGGCACTATCGCTCGCCATGGTCACCGGCCAGCCATTCCGCATGACGAACATCCGTGGCAAGCGCCAGAAACCAGGCCTGATGCGCCAGCATCTAACTTGTGTGATGGCGGCCTGTGAAATTTCTGACGGCACGGCGGACGGTGCGGAAATCGGTTCGACCGAGTTGGTATTCCGCGCCGGGAAACCGCGTGCAGGGGCCTATCAGTTCGCCATCGGCACCGCAGGCAGCACGAGCCTATTGTTTCAAACCTTGCTGCCCGCGCTGCTCCACGCGGATGGCCCAAGCACGCTGCGCCTCGAAGGCGGCACTCACAATCCGCTCGCGCCGCCCTTCGAATTCATCGACCGCGTCTTTCTTCCCGCACTCCGTCGGATGGGTGCGGAGGCAGCGGTTTCTCTCATTCAGAGCGGCTTCGCCCCCATCGGCGGCGGCATTATCGAGTGTGAAATCCAGCCGTGTCTGAAACTCGGCGGCATCGATCTCCACGAACGCGGCGACCTAACATCCACCCGCATCCGCGTGCCAATTCGGAATCTTCCTCTAGCAATCGGCGAACGAATCCTCACAGCGGCGCTCGACCGATTTCCCTGCTCGGACGCGACTCTCGAAACCCGCGAACCCGGTCCGGGACGCGGGGTTTGTTGCCTATGCGAAGCGGTTTTCGAAAAATTTCTCCCATTGAAATTCCAAATCCATGACGCCGGACGCGGTAAGCGGATCATCCGTGTTTCATGATCAAGCTGCCGCATCCACAGGTGGAATCCTGAAAGCTCTGGCGGCAAAATGGCGTATGCTGCCACTAGTTCATGCGCGTCTCCGCCCTCTCGCTCGGCTTTACTCTCCTTCCCTTACTGGCGCAGGCGGTGGATCATTGGGCCTATCTGCCGCCGGTGGATGTGAAAATGCCGGCGGACGGATCGATCGATGGCCTGCTCGCCTCGGCATGGAAAAAAGCGGGTCTCGTCCCCGCCAAAATGGCCCCACCGCGGCAGTGGATCGAACGCGCGGCCTACACGCTCACCGGCCTGCCACCCACAACGGAACAGATCAAACGCATTGAAACGAATCCCGATGACGCGACGTGGAAGACACTTGTCGATGAGCTGTTAGCCAGCCCCGCTTACGGCGAGCGCTGGGCGCGGCATTGGATGGACGTCGCCCGCTACGCCGACACCCGGGGCTATAATTTCGATCAGGACAACCGCTACCCCTTCGCCTACACCTACCGCGACTGGCTGATCCGCTCCTTCAATTCGGACATGCCCTACGGACGCTTCGTGAAATTGCAGATCGCCGCCGACTGCATGACGGGCAAACCCGATGATCCAGACCTAGCAGCACTCGGATTTCTGACGGTTGGCCCGCGTTTCGGTGCTTTGGAAACCATCGACGACCGCGTCGATGTGGTCACCCGTGGATTTCTATCAAGCACAGTTTCCTGCGCACGCTGTCACGATCATAAATTCGACCCGATCACCACGCGCGACTATTACTCGCTCTACTCAATTTTTGAAAACACCGACGACCCAGAAAATAAGCCGATCATCGGTGAGCCGCCGGACGCTACCGCCTATCAGGCATTCAAGCAGGAAGCGGCGAAACTCGATGATACGGACCGCGCTGCCCGCCAGGCAATCGTGGATCAGTTGCAGCAGCCGGAATCCGCTGCCGTCTATCTGGAACTGGCATGGCAGGCGAAAAAGGAGAATTGGGATGTCGGAAAAGCCACCGCCGCTGCGTTCAAGCGTGGCCGCTATCGTCCGGCCGCCGTCATCCGCTGGCGAGATTTCCTCAGCGACGAGGCATGGGGCGACAAGGCAAGTCCCCGTCTGGCCACGTGGGCGAAGGAAATGGATGTCGCCGATGAAGCGGGACGCAAAGCGCTCTGCCTCGCCCTCGCAAGCGAGTGGAACACCTCACCCGACGGCAGTGAATTAAAAAATCTATCAAAAAATGCCGCTTGTCCGCTCGCATTCGACATCAACAAAATCCGCGAGTTTTTCGATCAGGAGGACGGCAATCAGGGTCGCAAGCGCGCGGGCGACATGACGAAGCTCCAGAACGATCACCCCGGTTCGCCGCCGCGTGCAATGAGTTTGAAGGACAAGGGAAATTGGTCGCCCGCACAGATTTTCATTCGCGGAAACCCGGACAACCGCGGTGAAACCATCGACCGCCAGTGGCTCGGCTTCCTTGGCGGCGGGAAATTCGACGACGGTAAGAGTCCACGCCTGTCGCTCGCCGAAAAGATCGCCGACCCTAACAATCCGCTCACTGCCCGTGTTATCGTCAACCGCGTGTGGGGTTGGCACTTTGGCAGCAACCTAGCGGACCCCGCTGATTTCGGAATGCAACAGGCCGATCCGCCGCTTCGTCCGTTGCTCGATTGGATGGCGATCCGTTTCACCGAACAAGGCAGCTCGTTAAAGAACCTGCACCGCCTGATTCTAACATCCAAAGCCTTCCGCCTCGCCGCCGACGGTCCGGCGAAGAACAACACCAGCGACGAAGCTAACAATTTTTTCTGGAAATGGAAACGCCAGCGGGTGGATTTCGAGACGATGCGCGACCGCCTGCTTACCACCGCCGGGAGTCTCGACACCGGATCGACCGGTGGCCGCTCCGTCTCGTTGGAAAGCGCCATTGCCGACAGCCGTCGCACCGTTTACTCCTTCATTGATCGCTACGCCCTCGCTAATACTTTCGTCTCCTTCGACCTGCCACACCCGGACCACCATAGCCCAAAGCGCATCGAAACCAGCGTTCCTCAGCAGGCGCTGTATTTCCTCAACAGTCCTCTCGCCCTGCGTCAGGCGGCGAAACTGGCGGCCAATCCGAAGTTTCGCGAACTGCCTGATGACAAGACGCGCTTGCGGTGGATTTACCAGCGCATCTATCAGCGCGAGCCTGCCGCCGGAGAAATCAGCGATGCCTTGGCGTGGATTGGAAAAATCGACCTAGCCGATTACCAGCCCAAGCTAACAGGAGTTTGGGAGATCCGCCACGCACCCGACACCGGCGGGCTGCCCGGCGAGGCGCTGCCCTTTCCGCTGTTTGCCGATGGCGTTTGGAAAACCGGACCCGATCCCGCCACCGCGCCCATCCGATGGCTCCACGCGGGAGCGACCGGCGGCCATCCCGCCGCGGGCTATGATCTAATTCTCCGCTGGCGCGCCCTTGGTGCCGGACAGGTCCGGATGATCGGAAAAATCGAACGAACGGACAAAGGTGGCGCGCCTCTGGCGTGGAATTTCGCCAGCAGCGGCAGCCCGGATTTCGTCAATCACACGCTGCCTCCCGAATCGAATTCGCGCATCGAAGGCGAGTGGACCAACGTCGCCGCCGGAGGTACGGTGGCTTTCGTACTCCGCGCTCCGGACGGAGGTGCTAACGCCTCGGTCAGGTGGGACCTCCGCCTCATGGGCCGGGAAACCGTCGATGACAAACCGCAGGAAATCGGAACCCTGCGCGATCAGTTTCCCGTCAGCAATTCCCCGCCACCCGCCTTGACCGTCGGCGATCCATGGGCGGACCTGATTCAAATGCTCTGGGCCTCCAACGAGTTCAATTTTATCGAGTGACCATGTCCCATCATCTAACTGCCAACGACATCATCCTCGACCGCCGCGATTTCCTGCGCCGCTGCGGCATGGGATTCGGCGGTCTGGCGCTCGGCAGTTTGTTTGGTGGAAACGCGACCGCTATGTCCGTCGATCCCGCCGCAATGCCCGGGCCGCATTTCGCGCCCAAGGCGAAACGGGTCGTCCATCTTTTCATGAACGGCGGGCCATCACAGGTGGACACGTTCGATCCCAAGCCCGCGCTGCAACTCCAGCACGGCAAGGTTATCCCGTTAGAGGGATTGAAAACCGAGCGTCCCACCGGCACCGCGCTGCGTTCGCCCTTCACCTTTGACCGCTACGGCGAATGCGGGCTCGAAGTTAGCGAACTTTTCAAACACACTGCAAAGCACGCCGACGATCTTTGCGTTATCCGCTCAATGACCGCCGACGTCCCTAACCACGAGCCGTCGCTGATGCTGATGAACTGCGGCGACGGGCGGCTCGCCCGCCCGTCGATAGGTTCATGGGTGAGTTACGGACTGGGCAGCGAGAACGAAAACCTCCCTGCCTACATCTCGATGTGCCCCGGCGGCATGCCAATCAAGCGCGCGGAAAACTGGCGGGCATCGTTCCTTCCCGGTCGTTTCCAGGGAACCTATCTGGACAGCTCGATCGAGGAAGTGGACCGCATGATCGAAAACCTGCGCAACCCAGTGGCGCGAAATTCTCGACAAGGACGCGAACTGGATTTCCTTCGACAACTCAACGAACGCCATGCCGCCGAATGCGGCCACGAACCGCAGTTAGAAGCTCGCATCCGTAGTTTCGAGCTCGCTTACCGAATGCAGAGCGAGGCGACCGACGCGTTCGATATTTCCAAGGAACCCAGCGAAATCCGTGAGATGTATGGACCCGGCAAATTCGCGCGCCAATGCCTGATGGCCCGCAGGCTGCTAGAAAGAGGCGTGCGTTTCATCCAGCTCTGGCATGGCAACGGCCAGCCGTGGGACAGCCATGACAATATCGAGGATCACCGCCGCCTCGCCGGTGAGTGCGATCAGGCGATCGGCGCATTTCTATCCGATTTAAAAATGCGCGGCATGTTGGATGAAACGCTCGTCATCTGGGGTGGCGAGTTTGGCCGCACTCCCGTCGTCGAACTACCGAAAGCCGGTTCCAATGCGGGCATCATGAAAGGCCGCGATCACAACCACTACGGCTTCACCACCTGGATGGCGGGCGGCGGCGTGAAGGGCGGTCACGTCCACGGCGCGACCGATGAGTTCGGATTCAAGGCAGTCGAAAAGCCCGTCCACGTCCACGATCTCCACGCCACAATTTTGCACTTGTTAGGATTCGATCACGAGAAACTCACCTATCACTATTCTGGCCGCGATTTCCGCCTAACCGACGTGTATGGCAAGGTCGTTCACGAAATCATCGCCTGACCGGGACTGAGGAATAACCCTAAATTCCGAAACTGAAAACCACAATGGGAGTGCAGATGACATCGACGAGCAGATCGACTAAAATGACGAGTCAAATTGCAGGCATACACGGATTAGAAGAGAGTTACGAAAGATTTGGCATTCCCCCGTAGAGTGAATCTCGTCAATCGTGTAACTCATTCATTATCGGTGTTTCTCTGTGGTTTTATTTTCTTTTCTAGCACCAGAACACCGCGCTGCGTTGGAGTGTGAAAATGGGAGTAACGTCTTTTTGTATGGAGAGGCTCCGGGCAGAATGCCCGGGCCACCGTGGCGCGGGCATTCTGCCCGACGTCTGTATCTGCCAAGTTAGTCAGCTACTTTTCACGCTTCACCACGGCCGTGCCGTCCTTCACTGTGTCGGGCGGGTGTAGCAGGACTTCCTCGCCGGCGCTGATTCCTGATAGAATCTCTGTGAAGCGCCCATCGGAGTGACTGGCCTCAACGGTTGTTAGGCTAGCGGCATCGTCACGGAAGAGATAGGTTTTCCAATGGTTGCCTTCGCGAAACAAGGCACCCGCCGGGACCACCAACACATCATCGCTATGCCACACCGCCACCCGGACCTCGACGCGGAATCGATCTCCCAGCGCCTTCGCCGTTTCCGGGATATCCACCAGATCACTGAGCACGATGACCCGCTGCTCCTCCACTCCGAGCGCGGAAATTTTCGTGAACGCGGCCGGTTCTACCCTGCGGACGCGGCCTTTCAGCGGGTTCTCGCCGCCCCATTGATCGACTTCCACGGCATCGCCCGGATGGATGGCAACGGCGTCCCGCGAGAGAATTTCCGCCTCAATTTCCAAGTCTGTCGGATCGCCGATTTCGAGAATGGGGGTGCCGGGGACGACGACCATTTCACTCTCTTGCATGACTTTGAGGACACGGCCGGAAACGGGCGATCTCACCTCCACGAGATTGCCGGTGAGGTTGGCTTCAGGGCGCTCTAACACGGCCCGGGCTTGGGCGAGTTCGTAGGCCATGACTTGCAACGCGAACTCTGCGGCGCGAAATTCCGCAGCCCGCATCGCCGCATCGCCTTCCATACGGTCGCGATCGGTGGCAGACAGGCTGCCCTCGCGGGTGACGGCCCGCATCCGGGTGCGGTCATCCTCCGCCATTTTCATGGCCGCGCGTTTTGCGTCAAGGGCTTCCGCCGCCTGCATGCGGGAGGCTTCGTGCATGGCGACAACCGCCTCCGCCGAAACTCGCGCCCGAGGGTCTAACAGTGGCGGGGCAACTGGCTCGATGGCCGTTAGAAAAGTTTCCCCGCCCTTCACGTTATCGCCCGGCTTGAGCTCGACGCGGCGCATTTTACCGGCGACCGGGGCGGCAACCACGTAGCGGTTCCGCACCCGGGTTTTGCCCTCCTCGGAAACCCTCACGGTTAGCGGGCCACGGGCGACTTTGCCGGTCTCGATGATGATCGGCTTCGGCCACAGCCCCCACCCGATCAAACCCAGCAGCATCAGCCCGGCCAGCCAAGGCAGTGCGCGACGGACGAGGTGTTTTCCCGCGGGGTTGCGCTTGGTTTCCCAAGGTGCGCTGCCAGCGGGGGTGTCGGTGTCGGGGCTTGCCATGGCTTGCTGCCCATAGTGATAACCCCAAGCGCGTGAGGTTTCAAGGTGGGGATCACTTCTTCTTTTTCGTTTCTAACGCTTCCTTGACCTTGGTTTCAAGATCCGCGTAGAGAGCAGCATCGCCTTTGAGGAGTTCCTTGGCGGCATCGCGGCCTTGGGCGAGTTGGGTGCCGTTGTAACTGAACCAAGATCCACGTTTCTGGACGATTTCCATTTCCAAGGCGAGATCGAGCAGTGAGCCGGTGGAGGAAATGCCCTCGTTGAACATGATGTCGAACTCGGCCTCGGTGAATGGCGCGGCGACTTTGTTCTTCACGACCTTGATCTTGGTGCGGTTACCCGTGACTGTGCCGTCGGTGGATTTGATCGACGCGATGCGGCGGATGTCGATGCGGACGGAGGAGAAGAACTTGAGGGCGCGACCGCCGGGTGTGGTTTCTGGGTTACCGAACATGACGCCGATTTTCTCGCGGATCTGGTTGGTAAAAATGCAAACCGTCTGGGCTTTGGAAATGAAGGCGGTGAGCTTGCGCATGGCGGCGCTCATCAGGCGGGCTTGGGCACCGACCGTGGAGTCGCCGATTTCGCCATCGAGTTCCTGCTTGGTGACGAGCGCGGCCACCGAGTCCAGCACGATGACGGCGACCGCATTGGAGCGGACCAACGCCTCACAAATCTGGAGGGCTTCCTCGCCGGATGAGGGTTGGGAAACGAGCAGGTCGTCGAGATTCACGCCGAGTTTGCGGGCGTATTGGGGATCGAGGGCATGCTCGACGTCGATGAAGGCGCAGAGGCCGCCGCGTTTTTGGGCTTGGGCGATGACGGTCAGAGTGAGAGTGGTTTTACCCGAGGATTCCGGGCCGAACACCTCGACGATCCGGCCACAGGGGAAGCCACCGACGCCGAGCGCACGGTCGATGAGGAGATTTCCGGTGGGGATGACATCGACATCGACGCAGCGGTTGTCGCCCAAGCGGATGATGGCGGATTCCCCGAACTCCTTTTGGATGTGGGAAATAGCGAGGTCTAGGTTGCGCTTGCGGGCCTCGTTGAGCTTATCGGTGGCGGCGGATTCGGCGGATTGTTTGGTGGCCATAGTGGTGTGTCGTGTTGGGTGATGTCTGAGGCCCTTGGTTACGTTTGGCAAGAAAAAAGATGTTCACTCGAACAAAAAACTGCCTTTTCCAAAAACCCCTTATAAATACGTCACCAGCCCGGCCACCGTTTCCTCATCAAGCCGCCGGACCAGCGCGATGGTGAGCGTGACGAGGTGCAAGTAGTCGTTCAGGTCGATGATTGCATTGTGCGAGTGGATGTAGCGGGCGGGCACGCCGAGGACGATGCTCGGTACGCCGTCGTTGGCCAGATGGAAGGATCCGGCGTCCGTGCCGCCGCTGCGCCGGACGGTCACCTGGTGCGGGATGCCCTCCGCCCGCGCCGTCTCGATGGCGAGCCGTGCGAGGCGAGGATTGGTAATAGCAGAAGGATCATACAACCGGATCTGCACGCCGCCGCCGAGCCGGCCTTGGCATTCCGGCCGGGCGAAGCCAGGCAGGTCGTCCGCCGGTGGGCCTTCCAGCACGATGGCCACGTCCGGCCTCGCGTAATGGGCCGCCGTTTTCGCCCCACGCAGGCCGACTTCCTCCTGCACTGTGCCGCACAGGATCAGCCGATTCGGGTGGGTGGATTGGGATAAAATTTGTCCCGCTTGGATTGTCCCTGCCATCCCCACGCGGTTGTCGAAGGCCTTGGCCATGAATAAATCCTCCCGGGTCAATGCCGTGAAGGCCGCCACTGGAGCGATCGGATCGCCTAACGAAATCCCGTAAAGCTCCACTACTTCCCGCCGCGATTCCGCCCCCACGTCGATGAACATTTGGTCGATGCTCATCACTTGCCGCCGCATTGCTTCGGGCAGCATGTGCGGCGGGCGGGTGGCGATCACGCCGAGAATTTTGTCGCCGCTGCGGGTCAGGATTTCCACCCGTTGCGAGGGCAGATTGTGCTCCCACCAGCCACCGATGCCGATAAGCTGGATAAATCCGTCCGGCGTGATGTTCTGCACCATGAAGCCGACCTCATCCATGTGACCTGCCACCATCACACGGGGGCCACCCTTTCCCGTCTCGCAGAAAACCGAGCCATTCCGGTCCGCCGAGAGTTCACCGAATTCCTCCAGCTCATCGACGAAAATTGCCCTCACCTCGTCCTCATGGCCGGAAACCGAGTGGGCTTCCGTCAACTCCTGCAACAATGAAATCGCCCTGGTGCGCATGGTTGAAATCCTGTCCTCACCCGACGGGGCTTCCAAGTCCCATTTTTTCGACCAGACCCGCAGCCGGAGACTTGCACGGCGGGTGGGATGCCGGCAGGGTGTCGGCGATGAAAATGGAGTTCGACTGGGCCGCTTACCCGGCGACTTTTCGCGCGGCGGCGGCGGCGGCGGGATTCACCCAGACCGTGCTAACCCAGTTAGATGGCGAGCCGCTGGTCGCGTGGGAACTGCCGGGCGAGGGGCCACGCGTGTATCTCTCGGCGGGCATCCATGGCGACGAGCCCGCCGGACCACGCGCGTTGTTAGAACTGCTAAGCGGCGGTTTTTTCACGCCAACATGCCACTGGTTGATCTGTCCGGCCCTCAACCCGACCGGCCTCGCTGCGGGGAGCCGGGAAAATGCCGCCGGGCTTGACCTGAACCGCGACTATTTCCTGCGGGAGACGCGGGAAATCGCCGCCCATGTGGCGTGGCTGGAGGCGCGGCCAAGGCCGGATTTGTTCATTTCCCTGCATGAGGATTGGGAGGCGACGGGTTTTTATTTTTATGAAATCAATCTGGGCGATGATGATCCGGGCCGCGCGCAACAGATTCTAACCGCTGTGAAACCATGGTTCGCGCCCGAGGCCGGCCCGGAGATCGACGGTCATGAAGCCCGGACGCCCGGCTGGATCTATCATGCGGCGGAACCGGACCTGCCGGAAGGTTGGCCGGAAGCGATTTATATGGCGAAAATCGGCTGCCCGGTTTCCTTCACCTTCGAGACCCCGAGTCATGCGCCGCTCGCGCAACGGGTGGCGGCGCACGCGGCGGCTGTTAGGGCAGTCTGCGCGGGCTTGGTTAGGGCGTGACGGTGATGACGGTGGCGTCGTAGGCCACGGCATGCACGTCATCCGCCGCGCTGAGCATGAGCGTGTATTTTCCAGGTGCGGTGAAAGTGGCGGTGGTGGCGGCGGCGGCGGCATTGCCAAAGACGACGGTGGCCGGGCCGACGGCTAGTTTCCAGCGGATGCTGAGCGTTCCACCTCCGCTTGCATTGCCGTTGAGCTTTACCGTCGCGCCGCTGGCGACTTGTTTGTTAGCTCCGGCATCCACCACCGGCGCACCCGGCGAACGCGGCCCGCCGCTGGGTCCGGTGGTTTGGATGACCTCGAAATTATTGATGTCGATGTTGTTGATGATATGAGAAAAACAGTCCGCCGGGTAGCGGTCGTCCGGGGTAATGGAGACGGAGAAAAAGCCGCCGTTGTCTGCGACGATGGCCCCGTATTTTTTCAACGCGAGCAGCACAGCTTTTTCCTGCACGCTCCAGTTGTTAGGAATGACGTATCCCGCCTTGAGCCGGAAGCGTTGGCCCATGGCAGGCACGTTGGGATCGGCGGTCGAAGGGTTGGACGCCTGATGCGTGGCCGGATAGATGGGACCGGTGCGGGTGTTTCTAACGATGAGCCGCAACGCGTGCTCGACCATCCCGCGCTGGCACTCGTCATAGCGGACAAGGGCCGGAAACATCGGCAAACCACCGGCATCCGCAGAGGTCCAACCGGCGGGGCGCAGGGTATTGGCGGCGAGGTTCCATTTCGCGCCGTTGGCCGCTTTCCAATCGCCGTTCACCAGTTTCGCCTGCCAGGTTTCCCAGAAAAATCCCGAACCGGGTTTCACCACGATGGAATGCCGGTCGCCGCCAGTGCCTTGGATATCGTGCTGCCATTGAGAGTTTGTCAGGTTTCCCGTTTCCGCCGGCCAGCCTTCCACCGGTTGATTCGGCGGAATCGGATAGAGGCCGACCGGGAAAGTGCCACCATCGAGGTCGGATTCTCTCGGGTACTGGAAAAACCGGATCGGCAGGGCCGGTTGGTTTTCCGGCACGAGGACATAGTTCATCTCACGGAACAGCCGCAAATTCTGCCGACCTGAGGAGACCGCCAGATCAGACTTCACCCGTGCGATCATCGAAGCGCTGTTCGCTAACAGCGGGCGTCGTGAGATGTCCTCGTTCCACGCACTGTCGCGCGGCATGATCTGCAATGCGGCAATCACCGCATCCGCCTTCGGGGTGTTGAACAGCAGCGGCGTGGTGACGTCTGGCAGCGGCCCCAGGATGCGGCCCTCATGATTGATCCGTTGCGCCATGGCCGCCACGGGAAGGAATAATAGGATGATCGGAATACGCATTGCCCACGCTCGCACACCGGCAGCGGTATGGCAAGCAGGCAGCGCGGCGGAATTTGCCTCGTGATGCCGATGCTGTTTTATGGGATGGGCGGATTTTACAAAATCCTAACAAATCTTTGCTTGTTGCCAGATGAAAGTCTGAGAATCTGGAACTTATGAAATACCTTTTAGCCATCGCTTGTCTGCTACCGCTGTCGATGCAGGCTCACACGACGGACTCCAATGGCCTTCCTTTAAGTAAAGAGGCGCTGCGACAGCACATCGCGCATTCATTCATCGCGAGGCGGATGGCATTGGCAAAGGCTGCCGTGCCGCAGAAGCCGGTGCAGGTGGCGAGCACGGCTCGGGCGTTTGAGGTGGCGGCACTCCCTGCCATCAGCTCGTTCACTGCCCCAGCAGGGAATGGCAGTCTCAGACATCCTGACCTACCCATGAAAGCCGTGGATTCGCGGGCATAGGCGAGGAAACCCGATGACCCATGCTGGCGTTTTTTGCGGGCGAGGTGCAGGC
>JAYVNM010000030.1:0-6898 GCA_043758445.1 Akkermansiaceae bacterium
GGTCCTGAGAATGGATAGTGAATGACCCGCCGATGACACGACTAAAGACCAACCATCGGCATCTCATTCTCTCCTCATTCGCCGGACCGCCCGGAGGTCGATCCCTGCCATTTGCCATGTCAGCGTCCTCCGCACCACTTCCGGCGCGGCGTGCTTGAAATGATCCGAATCTCGTCCAGACTCGGGCCGCCCATGAGCTTCCTCATTCAAAACGCCCGCATCGCCTCGGAAAACTCGCCAGAGCTCATCTCTGGCGATGTCCTCATCACCGACGGAAAAATCCAAGCCATCGGGCGAAATCTAACTGCCCCAGCGGATGCCCGCGTCATCGACGCCCGCAACCGCATCCTGCTGCCCGGCATGTTCGACGCCCATGTCCATTTCCGCGAACCCGGATTCGAAGCGAAGGAAACCATCGCCAGCGGCTCCGAGGCCGCCATCAATGGCGGCATCACCGGTGTCGTCATGATGCCTAACACCCGCCCTGCCATCGACTCCGCCACCGTGGTGGCCAATGTGTTGGACATCGGCAGACGCACCGCCCGCATCCCAGTTTTCACCTCCGGCTGCGTCACCAAGGACCGCCATGGCAAGGAAATGGCCAGCCTCGATGGAATGCGTGCGCTCGGTGTGAAAATGCTAACAGACGATGGCGACACCACCGCCGATCCCGCCGTGCTGCTGCGTGCCATGCAATACGCCACCGAGTTCGGCATGTTCTTCGCCAGTCATTGCGAGGTGCCCGAACTCGCGGGTCCACGGGCGCTCAACGAAGGAGTTGTTAGCTACCGCCTTGGCATCAAGGGTTCGCCTGCCTGTGCGGAGGAAATCATCATCGACCGCGACATCCGGCTTGCCCACGCCGCCGGGGCGCACATCCACATCCAGCATGTTTCCAGCAAGCTCGGGATGGAAACCATCCGCTGGTGGAAACAACGCGGCGATGTTAGAGTCACCGCCGAGGTCTCCCCGCATCATTTGTTATTCACCGACGAACACATCGGCGACTATGATACGCACTACAAGATGAACCCGCCGCTACGGACTCAGGCGGATAACGATGGTTTGTTAGAAGGCTTGATTGAAGGTGTATTTGACATCATCGCCACCGACCACGCGCCGCATACTCCATTCGAGAAATCCCAGGATTTCATCAGCGCGCCTAATGGCATCACCGGCATGGATACCGCATTGGTTTCGCTCTATCATTACTTCGTCGCCACCGGTAAATTCGGCTGGGATCTCATCGTGAAACGCTATTCCGCCGAGCCTCGTCGCCTGATGGGCCTGCCCGCTGTCTCCATCGATGTCGGCCAAGCCGCCGATCTCATTCTCTTTGATCCCGACGCGGAAACGACCTTCACCAAGGACTTCATGAAATCGAAATCCCAAAACACCCCCTTCCTCGACAAAACCCTGAAAGGCAGCGTGGATTTAGTGATGCTGGGAACCGAAATTCTGTTGGAACGTTAGAGCGAAAGTTTTAGAGTGGGCTGAAGCATCGGCCGGTTTTTTTCCCATAAAAAAACGCCCGCCTCCCCTGCGGGAAACGAGCGTGTTGATTGGATTCGGCGGATTACTTCGAGGACGAAGTGAAGCTCGCTTGGCTGGCACCCTTCTTGATCTTGCTCGATTTGATCCAGCTCATGGTGGAGCGGAGTTTTTCACCGACTTTTTCGATTGGGTGTTGCGATTCTGCCTTGCGGATCGCGTTGAAGTTTTTGTTTCCAGCCGCGTATTCGGCAGTCCACTCCTTGGCGAATTTGCCGTTCTCGATGTTCTTGAGCTGGGCGACCATCCGCTTTTTCACGGAGGCATCGATGATCTTCGGACCGACCGTGACATCGCCATACTCGGCAGTCTCGGAGATCGAGAACCGCATCCCGGCGATACCTTGCTCGTTCATCAAATCGACGATGAGCTTCAACTCATGAAGGCACTCGAAGTAGGCCATCTCGGGTTGGAAACCAGCCTCGACCAGCACCTCGAAGCCGGCTTTCACCAGCGCGGTAGTGCCACCGCAGAGGACGACTTGCTCGCCGAAGAGGTCGGTGACGGTTTCCTCGCGGAAGTTGGTTTCAAACACTCCGGCACGGGCGCAACCAATGCCACCGGCCCACGCGAGCGCGATTTGTTTGGCTTTACCAGAAATGTCCTGATGGATGGCGATGAGGCCGGGAACGCCTTTGCCCGCGACAAATTGCGAACGGACGGTGTGGCCTGGGCCTTTTGGCGCGACGAGGATCACATCGATATCCTGCGGGCAAGTGATGGTTTTGAAATGGACGGCGAAGCCATGGGAGAAGAGCAGGGTCTTGCCCTGAGTCAGGTGAGGCGCAATGTCCTTGTTATAAACCGAAGGAATCACGGTGTCTGGAGTGGCGACGAAAATCACGTCGGCAGCCTTGACGGCCTCTGCGGTGTCCATCACCTCGAAGCCGAGCTTTTTGGCAACTTCGCGGGATTTCGACTTCGGATAGAGGCCGATGATGACCTTGAGGCCACTGTCCTTGAGGTTGAGCGCGTGGGCATGGCCTTGTGAGCCGAAGCCGATCACGGCGAGGGTTTTCTTCTTGAGCGGAGCGATCGGAGCGTCCTTGGTGGTATAGATCTTCGCGGCCATGACGGAGCGGTAGGTTGGTTCGGTTAGGTTGCGCCGCTGCCATCGGGGCAAGCGGCGGGGCGGCACACTGGCGGGGTGGCGGCAGCGGGTCAAGCCACAAGAAGGGAAAATGCCGCACGTTTCCGGGCGGGAAAATGATCAGGCCCCGGGCAGGACATCACACGCGATGCAGCAACCGAGCCATGGTTTTCCTTGCTATGGCAGCATCGTTGCGAAAGCCTCTGGAAAATAAAATCATGATGCGTTCACTCCTCCTACTCACACTCACCTTCTCTTTGGAACTCACCGCCGCTCCGATTCCGGATGAGGCTCGCGAAAACGGCTTAGCGATTGGCTGCCAAGCATACTCCTTCAAAGAGTTCAGCGCCTTCGAAGCCATCGCCAAAACCAAGGAAGCCGGTGGCAAGATCATCGAATTTTACCCCGGTCAGAAACTCCGCCCGGACTCGGCCAAGGGCGAGGTCGTTAGTCACAACGCCAGCGCCGAAATCATCAAGGCGCTCAAGGATGAGTGCATTCGGCAAGGCATCCACCCCGTCAACTACGGCGTCGTGGGAGCCTCGAACGCCGCCGAGATTCATCAAATCATGGAGTTCGCGAAAACCATGGGGCTCTACAGCATTTGCACGGAATCAACCGAACTCGTGGCCGACTGGGAAGCTGCGGTGAAGGAATACGACATCAAGGTGGCCTTTCATGAGCACGGCGGATCGATGTCGAAACCCGACTACAAGGTCTGGCATCCGCTTTACATCCGTGGCGTCGTCGAGAGCCGCGACCCCCGGATCGGAGCCTGTGCGGACCTCGGCCACTGGTGTACCTCCGGGCTGAAACCGATCGAATGCCTGCACATCCTCAAGGGTCACATCATCAGCGTCCACCTCAAGGACAAGTCCGAATTTGGCCCGAAAGGCGTGGTAGTTCCAGCGGGAAAAGGGATTGTCGATGTCGCCGCCTGTGTTGCCGAACTCAAGGCCCAGGGGTTCAATGGACACTTCTCCGTCGAGCATGAAAACGATTGGAAAGACAGCGTCCCTAAAATCAAGGAAACCATCGACTTCACGAAAGCCGAGTGGGCGAAATAGCGCGGACGGCCCGCTACGCATTAGTTCGCGACGATGTTGAAAATCTTGCCGGGGATGAAGACGATCTTGCGGATCGTTTTCCCTTCGAGATGCTCGTTCACCTTGCTGCTGGCGAAGGCGAAGGCTTTCACGCCTTCCTCGTCGATGTCCTTGGAGACCATTAGGCGGTCGCGGAGTTTTCCGTTCACCTGGACGACGAGTTCGATCTCATTTCTAACGAGTGCGGCTTCGGCGTAGGTGGGCCAGGGGGATTCTGAAAGTTGTTGGGCTGGGCGGTTGAAAACCACCGCCACGTGCTCGTTGATTTCCTCTGCAAGGTGCGGGGCAAAGGGGTTGAGAACGGTGAGGAAATCCGTGAACTCTTTTAATGGCACAACTTCGGCCGCGATGAATGCCTTGGTGCAAGTCATCATGAAAGAGATGGCCGTGTTGAATCTGAGAGCTTCGAGTTCTTCTCCTACTTTCTTGATGGTTTCGTGGACGATGCGGAGCAGATCCTTGTCGGTGCATGGGACATCCTGGATTTTTGAGGAAACCGAAATTTCACCGTCCACTTCATCGAAAGCAACTCGCCAGACGCGGGCGAGGAAGCGGGATACGCCTTCGACGCCTTTCATCTGCCACGGCTTCACCTGTTCGAGTGGACCCATGAACATTTCATAAAGGCGCAGCGCGTCGGCCCCGTATTCGGAAACGACGTCGTCGGGGTTGACGACGTTGCCACGGGACTTGGACATCTTCTCTGCTTTTGCGCGGATACGGATTTCGTGGTTTTCACAAAGAACAAAGTGCTCGCCGACTTTTTCTACTTCATCAGTGTGTAAACTGACTTTCAAAAGTTTCTCGTTTGTGCGACTGTCGAAAAACTCGGATTCCATCTCATTTACGAATTGGTAGGAAACGGGTTTGAGCTCCGAAGTTTGGAACGAGGCAAACTCCATTTCGCCAAGGATGAGTCCTTGGTTGACGAGTTTTTGAAATGGCTCGGGCGTTCTAACATGGCCGAGATCGAAGAGGACCTTGTGCCAAAATCTGGCGTAGAGCAGGTGAAGTACGGCGTGTTCCGTACCACCGACATAGAGATCAACCATGCCGGGCTTTTCGCTGGTCCAATAGTCCTCGGCGGCTTTGGAAATGAAGCGCTCGGTGTTCTTTGGATCGCAATAGCGGAGGTAATACCAGCACGAGCCGGCCCATTGCGGCATGGTGTTAGTTTCGCGGAGTGAGCCATCCGGCAATTCCACCCAACCAGCGGCTTTGGTTAGAATAGGCTCGGGCGAACCGCTCGGCTTGTAGTCATCTAACGGCGGCGCAAGAAGTGGTAGCTCGGATTCGGGAATCGCCTGATGTTTGCCATCCTTCCAAACGATTGGAAACGGCTCGCCCCAGTAGCGCTGACGTGAGAAAAGCCAGTCGCGGAGTTTGTATTGGATGCGACGCTTGCCTTTGGTGTTAGATTCTAACCAATCAATCATCTTGGCCTTGGCTTCGGCGGTGGGGAGGCCGTTAAGGAAGCCGGAATTGATGGCGGTGCCATAGTCGGCGAAAGCCTCAAGGAGCGTGGGCATCTTACCCACGAGTCCACCGACTTCCATACTCGTGGGCAAGATGCCCACGCTCCTTGAAACAACTTGCCGGATTGGCAAATCGAAGCGTTTTGCAAATTCAAAATCCCTTTCGTCATGCGCTGGCACGGCCATGATTGCACCGGTGCCGTAGCCCATCATGACGTAGTCGGCAATCCAGACTGGGATTTTGTCCTTGTTGACTGGATTGACGGCGTAAGCACCGGTGAAAACGCCGGACTTGTCCTTATTCAGTTCGCCGCGATCCATGTCGGATTTCGAGGAACAGGCTTTCTGATAGGCTTCGACCGCGGACTTTTGCTCGGCGGTCGTGATTTCAGGAACGAGCGGATGCTCGGGAGCGATGACCATGTAGGTCGCGCCGAAAAGCGTGTCCGGGCGGGTGGTGAAGACTTCAATTTGAGATTTGAAATTTGAAATCTCAAATTGGACGGTAGCGCCGTCCGAGCGACCGATCCAGTTTTTCTGCAACAGCTTGATGCCTTCCGGCCAATCGAGCGTGTCCAGTTCGTCGATCAGGCGTTGGGCGTATTTCGTGATCCGCAGCATCCATTGGCGCAGCGGGCGGCGCTCGACGGTGTGGCCTTTGCCTTTCCACTCCTCGACTTCCTCGTTCGCCAGCACAGTGCCGAGATCCGGCGACCACCAGACCGGGGTGTTCGCGACGTAGGCGAAGCGCACTTCGTCGATCTGCTCGCGGGTCCATCCCTGCGCTTCGAGTTCGGCAACCGGTTTCGCTTTTCCCGCCTCTTCGTCGTAGTAGGAGCCGTAAAGTTGCAGAAAAATCCACTGCGTCCAGCGCACGTATTCCGGGTCGGTCGTGGCGATTTCCCGATCCCAATCGTAGCCGAAACCGAGCGATTTCAACTGCCGCCGGAAGTTCTCGATGTTGGCCGCAGTGGTGATCGCCGGATGCTGGCCGGTCTTGATCGCGTATTGCTCGGCGGGCAGGCCGAATGAGTCATATCCCATGGGATGAAGGACGTTGAACCCCTTCATCCGCTTGTAACGGCCAATGATGTCGGTGGCCGTGTAACCTTCCGGATGACCGACGTGCAGACCCGCGCCGCTCGGGTAGGGGAACATGTCGAGGACGTAGTATTTCGGCTTCGAGGGGTCGAAATCCGCATCGCCCGGGCCGGGGGTGCGGAAGGTTTTTTCGGTCTCCCAACGAGCTTGCCATTTGGGCTCGAAATCACGGAAAGGGAATGGTTTGCGGGCGTCGGACATGATCGGGAAAGGGCGAGCAACGTGGCGGATCACATGCGGAATGGAAAGAAAAACCCCGCCGGATCAGAACGAGCGCACGAGCGCGGCTAAAAAGTAGCTTGCTCGTTTTGGCTAATTTCCCTTTTAAGCACCAAAAATCCGCGCTGCGCTGAGTGTAGAACTGGGAGTAACTTTTTTTGCATGGAGAAGCTCCGGGCAGAATGCCGGCCACGGTGGGGCGGGCGCGCCGCCAGTTGTGTTCTGAGAATCGTCTCAACAAGGTCTGCGAGGTGGCGACTGTTAGTATTCAGGCGCGTGAAGCTCATTGCTTGGATGCTCGGCTGTGCCAGGATCTGATAGGTCAAAGATGCGGATGATTTCCGGGCTGACACGGC
>JAYVNM010000031.1:0-19805 GCA_043758445.1 Akkermansiaceae bacterium
TGATCGACCTGTTTCAATCGTTGTTAGGTGGCAGTGTGAGTCACGCCCACGCTCAGGTTTTTCCAGAAACCTCGTGAGCAAATCAGCTAAACTGTTACCTAGATTCGCTCTGATACTACTGGTCCCAGCCACTTGAATACAGTGATCCGCTTTTTAGGGATTCGGGCGGTAATTAACGCCGTCAGATTTGATCCTATTGCCAAACGCGGATGTGAGGGAGACCGATGAACCCGGAAGTGAGCTGAGAATTTGGGGGTTGGATAGAGTGACAATGGCGGCACCCACTGGGGCCGCTAGATTCCCGCCGCCTTGGGAGACAATGTTGCCTCCACCTTGGGCCACGATATTACCGCCACCCTGCGCTACGATCGCGCTGCCGTTATGGGATATGAAGTTACCCCCACCTTGCGCGACGATGTTGCCTCCGCCTTGGGCAACGATATTTCCCCCGCCTTGCGCGACGATGCCCGCCCCCGCCGCACCAATTACAATCCCACTTAGGTTCGCAGCCAAAACGGAGGCTCCTTCCGGGACGATCACATTTCCTCCGCCTTGTGCCACGATTCCAGCGGCTTTCGCGGCCAGGGCAGCACCTGTGGTGCCACCGATCGGAATCAGGCTGCTCGGTCCCGAAACGGTGATGTTGCCGCCACCCTTGGCATCCATATTTCCTCCACCTTGGGAAACAATGTTGCCACCACCCTGGGCAACAATGTTGCCGCCACCTTGGGCGACGATGTAACTGCCGTCCCCATTCAGCTTGATCACATTCACATTCGCTCCGTTCACTAGGTGCTGGCTAAGGATGGCCCCTGTAATCGCCAGAGATAATCCGGGAGGCGGCACGTCAGTGATATGGGTCACGTCAGACGATGCAAACACCTGGCCCATGAATCCGGCGCTGACATGGGTGTCGTCGATGAAATTGATGTCGGAACCGGAAGGCCCGGTGGCTTCCAAGGTGATGGTCACGCCCGCAGTGGACAGTGGATTCAGAGACCATGAGCCGTTTCCGCCATTGTAATTGACGGTGCCGTTGTTGGAAGCGAGTTCGAATGTATAAGTGTGGATGGGATCGCCGACCGGGGGATTCTGTTTTTTACCGCCACCGAATTCGAATTTCACGATTTTCGTGCCCGCTGGCTGGGTCCAGAACAGGAACGGATTTTGCGCGATCGTATCGCCGTTATTGAAAATCATGATCTGGATTTGGAACTGATCACCATTCCTAACACCATTGGGAACGAGTCTGGTGATTCCGACTCTTGGCACAGGCGCAGTACTGGCGGCTGCCGTCACATCTGTTGACATCGCAGATGTAGCTGACGCCAGCCCAGAGCTGGCCGTGGCAACTTTAAGAATCGGAAACGGTGACTGACGCTGGTGAGTACCGGAAGCATCGCCGATCACGATGGGAGATGCGCCCTCGCCGATCAGCGGACTTTTTACCGTCACCGCATTGCTCTTCACAATCACTTCCACCATCACATCGCCTTTGTCACCGGGTTGGAGACTGGAAAAAGTAAAGGACACTAGCCCCGTGGTCGCGAGAAATCCACCATTTGGCCCTGCCGGCGGGACAACGCTTGATCCACTAGGTGCATTGATCAGTGTGCCTACAATATCGTTGGATGCAAGGGAGGCAAAGGACGCCCGGTAAAATGCCGTGTTTGCGGGAAGTGGAAAATCTAGTTTAACTCCCTGCACCGCTACATTTCCCAGGTTTTCGTAATGCACATAATAACGTTCCGCGCCCGGAATGAAGGACAATGGATCTGCGGAATTCGCCAGCGGCAGTGCGTTCCAATTCGTGTTATAAATCGCGGTCAGGGCATTGGCAGTGTTGCCTACATTGGCGGTCACGACCGGGCTGGGGACAAGCACCCGGGCTTTCGGTTCGGCAAAGTTGACGGTGCCGGTCACTTTGATCGCTCCACTTGAATAATAGCCGACTGAGGTGTGCGGCGTGCTGGATGAACTAATCGTCGAAGCCCCCACTCCACCTTCCGCCTGGCCAGTTTCAGGATTGATCACGGATGCGGGTAATATCAGTGAGCCAAGCGCCGGAGCTTTTGGACCGCTGTTTACATGCACGGTGTATTCTATAACCACTCCGTCGTGGGGCTGAAGTGTCAACCCTTCAAAGCGCAAATGACGGCCATCAGGGACAACGTGAAGATTGCTGGTAATTGTGCTCACTGTCGCGCCAAGCAATTTCTCTGAACCGATGACGAATGTCGTGTGATCCGGCAAACCATCTTGAACGTAGGCTTCATCCGCCACGGACTTGCCCGAGTTCACCGCGAACAGGATGAAGGTGAGTGTGTCCCCCGGTTGGACGGTATCAATCAACCCACTTCCGTCGTTCTCGGTGTTGGTGTCCATATTGCTGATCGTTTTCGACAATCCAAGCTTGGGCTGGCTTCCTAGGGGGCCGATCAGCGGGACATTGACGTCGCCCGAATCATTGTGACTGAGTGCGATTTCGTGGCCCGTCAGATTGATGAACGAGATGAAATCGGTCGGTCCGGGAGCGGATGGGGTCGTTCCCGCCGCATTGTTGAACTTCGTTAGAAAAAGATCATACTGGGTGATTTGTGTGGACGGATTGTTTGGGTCTGCAAAGAGATCTCCATTGAAAAAGGCTGCGAAATAATCGAATGCACCGATGGTTGGCACCACCGCCGGGTCGGCCCACTGCGCTTGGAAAGTGACATTAATAATAATGTAATCACCCACATTGCCCGCAGCAGCGAGGGCACCGGCGTCAATCAGGATCTGCGGAGCTGATTGTCCCGCCGCGAAAACCTGTTCGTATTTATTGGAAGCCACACCTGTCACACCCGCAACGCTGCCGCCGGTGGGTTTGGGATATGCTTTGGCGAACCGGGTGGACTGGGGAACGGAAACCACCGCAACGGCATGGGCGATGGCGGCATGAGTGAGGTTGGCGAGTTTGAACTTATAAGTGATTAGGCCTCCTGGGGCGACGGAGGTGTTTTTCGCCTCGGCGGTGAAGGTGATGGGGCCCTGCACATGGGTGGAAACATTCGGTGAACCGCTGCTGAAACCCGTGGCGGAATAGGGAGGCTGGAAGCTTGAGCCATAGACCACATAGTCGTTAGGGACACGAATATCCTCCGGGGCCAGCACTTTGGTAGTGATATGAAGTGTGAAGGATTCGGAAAACTCGGCACCGGGGGCGAGATCCCCTGCATTCCAAATGATCTGGCCATCGAATGCCGTTGTGCTGGTTGCCGTTTTGAAACTCCCCCCCGAGCTGATCATCCGATGTTTGGATGAGTCCAGCGGGATATCCGTCAGTACAAACTGCTTCTTGTCGTGGGTGGAGGCATCGATATATGTGGGAACCTTAATCCCCATGATCAGGCTTCTCGCTGTGGCCGATCCATGGTTGATCGCGGTGAAGGTGTAGGTGAGATTATCTCCAGAAATTGTGATGGCACCGAGTGCCGGGTCCGTGGTGGACGAGGCCTTCATTTGTATCGATAAATCGGCGCGGGTCAGCTTGAACGGACCAAGTGGCGGAGAGTAGCCCTCACCCTTCAACGCCGAGGAGGAGACGGCACGAAAATAGATGGTGTCGCCGGGTGGGTAAAACGTGCTGTCCAAGTCATATATTCCCGGAGTCGCCGTGCTTTCCTTCATCTTCGCATTGTTGTTGTCGGGTAGATCCAACCAACTCTGCTTGTCGGTGCTCGATTGCAAACGCACGCTCAATCCGGTGGTAGTGCTAGCGGAAAAATGAATGATTGCGCCATTGTTTGTGGCCCCCGTGATTGCCAGACCAACTGTGTCGGCCTTCAAAACTTTCGCGGAGTAACCCATCCAAATCGGTGAGGTGAAACCTGTCTTTCCTTTCAGATAGTAAACGGTGAAACCGGCGGGTGTTCCTAAAAACACCTCGGTCCCCATTAATGGCGCATTTCCTAGGAAGTTGGCACTTATCAGAGAACTGCAAGACAGAAAGGCATCGTCGTGGATGCTGGTAACGCTGGAAGGTATCGTGATTTCCAGTAGTTTTGGACAGGCCCAGAAGGCATGGTCATAAATGGTGGTAACACCCTGAGGAATATTGACATCCGTCAGACTGATGCATTGTAAAAATGTGAGAGCATTGATCTCGGTAACACTGGATGGGAGTTTTACAGTCTTTAAGAGATAGCAATCCTGGAATGCGCCAATCCCCAAGTAGATGACTCCTTCAGGGACGGTCACGGAGGTGATTTTCGTGCAATAGGTGAATGCCAAGTCGTCAATTCTTGTCACCGGTTTACCAATGATAGTCGCCGGAATATTCACCGCGCCAGTGGCCGTGTGGTCGTACCCATTGATGGTGATCGAGATGCCATCATCCGTGTAGGTGTATAACCCCGAGGTGGCGGCGGACAACGGATGGACTGTGGAAATAAAGGCCAGACAGCCAGCGAATATGGAAGTGAGGATTTTCTTGTGGTACATGAGCGTGGAGATGCGTTGTTATGAAGGGAAATTTCCTTTTCGTGAAATCGTTAGGATCAGAGCGAGCTAGCTGATAAACCTTTGGTAGGTGAATTAAATTTCCCTTGCAAGCACGCATTTTTCTATCGCGCTGGGGGGGAGGCAGGGCGGTTGTCTGGTTAGTTGATTTCATGAGGGGGATTTTTGAGGATGCGTAGGCCCGAGTAGGATCTGGTGCTGTGGTGGTGGAAGCTGGCGTTGAGACTCTCGAAGGAGTCCTTGTCGTGAAGCCGCAGCACGGCTCCCCGGAGCAGGGCGAGAACTTGGGCACCGCAGATCAGGCCATAGACAAGGAGGGTGAGCATGGAGCTAAGGGGTGGCGAATGGCTTTGGGCTTGCGGGTGTCGGTGAGGCCTAACAGTGCGTGGCGCAGGGTGCGCAGTTCGCGGCACTTCAGGGCACAGCGGGCGCCGGCTGTGTCGCCCGCGGTAGATTCCTTGCCAGAGAACGTGACCGGCAGGACGTCCGGCCATTAGATAGTGGCCCTCGTTGAGGACTTGGCGGAGATGATCGATCTCGGCTTTCTCGGTGGCGGTGCGAAGAATGAGGTAATCAACAATGAGGGCGGAGTTGGTCATCAATGAGTTCAAATGAGTTGCCCGGTGGCGGGTGTGCGGCTAGTTTCTGAGTATGAATTTCCTCCGCACCATGGGATTTCTGACGATGTTTGCCCTATCAATGGTGGGGCGGGCGGAGGCGATCCTATTTCAAGCGACCGGGGATCCGCAGCACAACTCGGCCACGCCGGGCGATAACTCCGGGTGGCAGTATGAGGGAAAGTTTTTGTATTTCTTGGGGGTGCCGATCGCCCCGCATTTTTTCATCACGGCCAAGCACTTCGGTGGGACGGTGGGGGCGGTTTTTGATTTCCATGGGGATGCATACACCACCATTGCATTTCAAGATGTGGGCACGACGGACTTGCGGATTTGGGAGGTGAATCATGCCAAGCCGTTCCCGACCTACGCGCCCTTGTCGAGCGGGGCGGCAGATACCGGGGCTACGGCGACGATTCTCGGGCGCGGCACGCAGCGTGGGAATGAGGTGTTGGTGGGCGGCGTGTCCAAGGGCTGGAAATGGGGGCCATCTGACGACGTGGAACGCTGGGGCCGGAATACAGTGACCGGCATTCTAACCTTCGCGCCGCTGGGGCAGTTTCTTTATTGTGATTTCGACAAACCGGGCATCCCGGATGAGTGCTCGCTCTCGACCGGCGACTCCGGCGGCGGGATGTTCGTGTTGGAAAATGGGCTGTGGCGGCTGGCGGGGATCAATTATGGAGTGGATAGCCCGTTCCGGACCGGGCCGGGCGGGGCGGCGTTCTATGCGGCGCTCTTTGATGCGGGCGGGCTGCAATACCAGAACGATGACGGGTCGTGGACCAGTATCGCGGACCTGGAGGCTGATATCCCGACGAGTCTGTATTGTTCGCGGATCGCGGGGTCGCTGGCGGCGATCACCGCCATCGCGCCGGAGGCGGCAGGGTTGGCGAGTGAGAATTTCAACGCGTGGCAGCGGCTCTATTTCACCCCGGCGCAGATCGCTGCACTGGCGACGAGTGGGCCGCTCGGGGACTTTGATAAGGACGGGATAGGTAATTTGTTAGAATTCGCCCTCAATCTGGATCCGACCTTCAATGAGAATGCTGCCATGGTATCGAATACCGGCTTGCGCGGCCTGCCGATCATGCGGGTGGAATCGGTCGCGGGGGCGGACCATCTGACCCTTGAGTTCGTCCGGCGGACGGCAGGGAGTGGCGCGGGGCTGACTTATACGCCGGAGTTTTCGAGTGACCTAGGGACTTGGGCGGCGGTGGGGACTGCGAGTGTGACGACGATCAATCCGCGCTGGGAGCGGGTGAAAATCGTGGATACTCTAACGACGAGCACTGCGGTAAAACGATTTGGTCGGGTGAAGGTGGCGCTGGCTGATTGACAAAGCGGCGGAAAAATCTGTAAGCAAACGCGTTCCCGACACGTAAAAAATGGGCCAATCGCTAACGATTTGCTGACACAGGACGATACCAAGAATTTACCCATGATGAAAGTTTATCAGATCGCAATTTCGTGCTTGTTGCTAGTTCCTGTGTGTCGGGCGGAGGTGGATTTCGCCCATCAAGTGGTGCCGATTTTGCGTGAACATTGCGCCAAGTGCCATTTGGATATCGCACGAAAAGGCGGGTTTTCCATGAATACGCGTGAGCTCTTGTTGAAAGGCTCGGAGGATGGGCCGACGGTGGTGCCGGGCGATCCGGCGAAGAGTCCGCTGCTCGAGCTGATCGTTTCTGACGACAAGAGCGAGCGGATGCCGCCGAAGGGCGAGCGGCTGAAGGCGGACGAGGTGGCGATGCTGACGGACTGGATCAAGGGCGGTGTGAAATGGGAGGCGGGATTCACCTTCGCGAAGGATGCCTACGAGCCACCGCTGAAGCCACGCATGCCCGAACTGCCGGCAGTCGTGGCGGGGCGGAACCATCCGGTGGACCGGATCATCGACCGCTACTTTGCGAAAAACCAGGTCAGTCGGCCGGCCGCGCTTGGCGATGCGGCTTTTATTCGCAGGCTGACGATGGATTTCACCGGGCTGCTGCCGGAACCGCAGACGATTACGGCATTCATCAAGGATCCAGACGCGGCCAAGCGGGGGAAGCTCATTGAGTCCACCTTGGCGCGGGATGAGGATTATGCCGAGCATTGGCTGAGTTTCTGGAATGATCTGTTAAGGAACGACTATCAGGGCACCGGCTACATCGACGGCGGTCGCAAGCAGATAACCAAGTGGCTGTATGACTCGTTGCTGACTAACAAGCCGTATGACAGCTTCGCCCGCGAGCTGCTGAACCCGCCAAATGCGCAGTCGCAGGGCTTCATCGACGGCATCAAGTGGCGGGGCAGCGTGAATGCCAGCCAGACGAACGAAATCCAATTTTCCCAATCCATTTCCCAGACCTTCCTCGGGCTCAACATGAAGTGCGCATCGTGCCATGACAGCTTCGTGGACAAGTGGAAACTCGACGACGCCTACGGACTGGCGGCGATTTACTCGGACCATCCGATCGAGATCGAGCGCTGCGACAAGCCCACCGGACGGATGGCGAAACCAGCGTGGATTTTCCCGGAAATCGGCCAGATCGATCCCGCTGCAGCCCGGCCGGAGCGGCTCAAGCAGCTTGCCGCGCTAATGACCCATCCGCAAAACGGTCGCTTTACGCGGACCATCGTGAACCGTCTTTGGCAGCGGTTGATGGGCCGTGGTATCGTGCATCCAGTTGACTCCATGGGGACGCCGCCGTGGGATGCGGATCTATTAGATTATCTCGCCTCACGCTTCGTTCAAGACGGCTACGACATGAAAAAAATGCTGGCCTTCATCGCCAGCTCGCAGATCTATCAGTCGGAATCTGTGGTGACGAAGGATTCGGCGGATGTGAAAATTTTCCGCGGTCCGGTGGCCAAGAAACTGACGGCAGAGGAATTCGTGGACGCGGTGTGGACGCTCACTGATACCGCGCCGGCAGCCAGCGTCGCGAAGGTTGCCAGGCAAGCGGCGGTTGCGGACGCGAAGTTCAGCGGGCAGTGGATCTGGGCGCGGGCGGCGGCATCCGCAGCGGCTGCGGGAGAAAAAATCACCCTGGCAACGGCGGTCGATTTACCGGCGGCTCCAGTCTCTGTGCGGGCGGCATTCATTGCGGATAATGAAGCGGAAATTTTCCTCAACGGGCAGTCCATCGCGACCGACATGGAGGGACCTGCGCCGCGCCAACTGGATTTGAGCGCGCTCAAGGCGGGGCGGAACATGCTGCTGGTGGTGATCAAAAATGGCGGGGCAGATCCGAATCCGGCGGGATTTTTGCTAGAGGCACATGCCCTGATGCCCGATGGAAAATCGGTGGTCATTAAAAGCGACCCAAGCTGGAAGTGGACGGCAAAGCTACCTGACGCGAAGGGGAAATTTCCTCAGCCACCGACTGACTGGCAGGCCGCCGCCGCCGTTTCTGAGCCGCAGCCGTGGGAGAAAATGATGCCGGAATTCGCCGGGATGTTCCGCAATGACAAGAGCCGCATGGTGCGGGCGGCATTGGTTCCTGCTGATATGCTGATGCGCGCACTGGGCCGGCCTAACCGGGAACAAATCGTTTCTATGCGCCCGGACAATATCACGACCTTGGAAGCCATTGATCTAGCGAATGGCGATCTGTTAGCGGGCCTGCTGACACGGGGTGGCAAGACCCTTGCGGCCACCGGCACCAACCCGGAAGCGTTGGTGGAAAGCATTTACCTGCGGGCGCTAGGGCGTCTGCCCACCGCCGGGGAAAAGGCGGGCTTAGTCGCCACGCTCGGACCGAAGCCCGATTCACGCACAGTCGAGGATTTGCTCTGGCTGGTCTTGATGTTACCCGAGTTCCAGTTTATCCGTTAAATACTCACCTGATCGTTATGTCCGATTCCCAACAATTTCCCGACCAAGCGTCCGCCTTCAGCCGCCGGACCTTTCTCAAGGCTCTATCCGCCTCCAGCCTAGCTGCGGCAATGTCCGGGGTGCCGCAGGCGCGGGGCGAGGACGAGATTGATCAACCTGCGGCCAAGGCCGACTGCTGCATCTTGCTCTGGATGGCGGGTGGGATGGCGGCACCGGAAACCTTCGATCCCAAGGCCTATCAGTCGTTTCAAAAAGGCCTCGGCATCGAACACGTCCTCAGTACCTTTCCCTCGATCAATACCGCGCTGGACGGAGTGAAAATCAGTGAGGGCCTGGAGGAAATCGCCAAGCTGATGGACCGTGCCACCTTGATCCGCTCGCACGTCCAGCCGGACTTGGGCAGCATCTTGCACTCGCGCCACCAGTATCATTGGCATACCGGATACGTGCCGCCGCAGACCGTCGCCGCGCCGCATATCGGGGCCTGGATCGCCAAGGTCCGCGGTCCGAACAATCCGGTGATGCCCGCGTTCATCAACATCGGCCAACGCCTAGAGGGCGTGGGGGAGAGCGAGGAACTCAAGGCCTTCACCACCGGTGGGTTTTTCGGCTCAGAATTCGGCCCCTTCAATTTGCCCTTCCCGGATGATGCGGCCCGCTCGGTCAGGCCGTCACAGGGGATGGATGCCGGCCGGTTTTCTCATCGATACACACTCTATCGGAAACTGGTAGATGCGAATCCGAACCGCGATTTCATGAGCGACTACCAGCAGGAGTCCATGCTGCGCGCCCTAGAAAACGCCCATCGCTTGTTAGGGTCCAAGGAAAAAGACGCCTTTGATCTCACGTTGGAGCCGAAGGAGATGCTCGATGCGTATGGCAGCGGGCGTTTCGGGCGCGGCTGTCTGCTGGCCCGCCGCCTCGCGGAGTCCGGTGCGCGGTTCATTGAGGTCACCACCGAATACGTCCCCTTCGTCAACTGGGACACCCACGAGAGCGGGCATGAGCGCTTGGTGAAGCTAAAGCAGGACATCGACCGACCGATCGCCCAGTTGATCCGTGATCTGGAGCAGCGGAAAATGTTGGATCGCACGTTGGTCATCATCGCCAGCGAATTCAGCCGCGACATGCTGATGGAGGGCGCGCCGGGGTCCACTGCGACGGACCAATCCACCGCGAAATCCGCCACGCTGGAGTTGCCGAAACACTACGGCCTGCACCGCCATTTCACCGGCGGTTCGTCGGTCGTCATGTTCGGCGGCGGCATGAAAAAAGGCCATCTCCACGGGGCGACGGCGGACGAGCGCCCGCTCATTGCAATCAAGGATCCCGTCAGCATCCCTGATCTCCATGCCACGATTTTCACCGCCATGGGCATCAGTCCGAAGACCTCATTCGACATCGAGAAGCGCCCATTTTATGCCACCAAGGACGGCTTGGGCAAGGCTGTGAAAAGCTTGTTTGCCTGAGGACGAGATTCCGGGTTGCACGGCAGGCGGCTGGCGGCCAAGGTTCCGCTGGGTCGCTTGCTTGACCGACCGCTGATTTTATTTCCCCGAACGAATGAATAAATCCAGTGGCGAACCGTCCAACATCGCGCTGGGGCCTGTCGGTCCCGTCGATCTGGATGGCACGATGAATGAGCCGGACGATGATTTCCGACTGGTCGCCCTCGCGCAACAGGGCGACACTCGTGCCTATGATGCGTTGGTCACCCGGCACCGTGGAAGGATATTCGCCATGATCCGCAACATGATCCATCAAGAAGCCGACGCTTGGGACCTCTCACAGGAAGTCTTCATTAAGGCGTGGCACGCGCTGCCGAAATTCGAGGCCAAGGCGCGGTATTCCACTTGGCTCTACCGGATCGCCCACAACGTCGTTTACGATTGGGCGCGGAAACGGAAAATCGAAAGCTCGGGCGAGCTGAATGATGAGATTTTCGAGCGGGAACGGATCGACTCCGCCTCGTTCACCACCCCCTCCGGCGGCGAATCGCCGGATGCCTCGATGGTCAATGGCGAGCTGCGGATTAAAATCCAGATCGCCCTCGGCAAGCTCTCCGCCGAGCATCGGGAAGTGGTAATTTTAAAAGACGTCCAAGGTCTCTCGTATAAGGAAATCGCCGAGGCGATGTCGAGCACCATGGGCACCGTGATGAGCCGCCTATTTTATGCGCGTCAGAAACTCCAAGCCCTGCTAAAAGATGAATACGAAGCCCGATGAAGCAACGCTGGCCCTGTGGCTGGACGACGAATTGACCGGTGAAAATCTCACCGCCGTCGAGGCGTGGGCCGTCACCGAGCCAGTACAAATCGCCGCCCGCGAAGGCATCCGCCAATGGCGGGCGATGCTGGTCGCGACGCTTCCGGCTAGTGAGGAGCCGCCGTTTGCCGATTTTTTTAACAGCCGAGTGTTGCAAGCGATCCATGCACAGCCCGCGCTGAGCAAAGTGGTGCGGAAACCACGGTTTTTATGGAATTCTTGGCTGATGCCACTGGGTGGCTGCGCGGGGATGGCATTGGCATTCTGGGTCGGAAAAAATTCCCAATCCCTGCCGGAATACGACGTGGCCGGGGCACCTAGGGCGATTCCCGTGGAGCCGGATGTTTACACGCCGGAAAGCGGGGTGGAAGCCAAGTGGTATTCCAGCAAGGATGCTGCGGCAACCGTCATCGTCCTCAATGGCGTGGCCGCCATCCCGGACACGACGGAATTTCCCCCCAGCGCAGATATACCAGTGGAGCGTGATAGCAATTCTACGGCCGTGCGGGATGCACCGCCGCCAATCGAAATAGGACCATGATGAATCGCCGCGAATGGCTCAGATCGGGCGTGATCGCGCTGGCAATCGCATTTCCCCAAATCGCGCTGGCCCAGGACGATCCGGGCCGGGCGAACATTGGCCGGGTAAGCGTCACGGTCTATTACGCGACCAATGGTGATCCCAAGGCGGCGGGGCCCAAATCCGCAGAAGTCGGCCCGGAAACCTTGAAGCGCTTGCGGGGCGGACCGGAGCAGTTCCGGTTCAAGAATTACCGGATGCTTGGGCAGGACGTGCAGCCTTTGCTGCGGAGCTATGAAAGTTGGGCCCAGCCGCTGCGACCCTCGGATCTGGTGCTGGTCCGCTTCGAGGCCCGCAGTCGGCCGACGAAACAAGCGACCGGCTTGAATTTGGATCTTTGGCTGGACCGGAAGAAGGTTCTGAAAACGGACGTCCGCTTGGAGGGCGGCCGTCCTCTCAACGTGGTCGGCCCCGCTTGGCGGGGCGGTTGGTTGATTATCACGGTTGCCCTTGCGCCCAAGGGTAATCCCGGCTCATAATACGCGTATGAAATTTGCAATCGGCATGTGGTTGATGCTTGCGGGACTGGTCCAAGCGGTGGGCTTGGAATTCGCGGAGCTGATCAAGGAAGTCAATGCGGCCCCTGACGCCACCTCCGTGACGGCGGATTTTAACTTCACGAACAAGGGCGACAAACCGGTGACAATCGCCAAGGCAGACCCGACGTGCTCCTGCATAAAGGTGCAGATTTCCGAAGGCAAGCTCATCTACGCGCCAGGTGAGTCCGGGGTGATTCGGACCTCCTTTGAAGTGGGAAATTTTTCGGGAACCGTCGATAAGGTCGTGGCCTTATACATCGATAACGACAAGGCGGACCATCCCTCCATGCAGATCACCGTCCGGGTTAACATTCCGGTGATTGTTGGCGTGGAACCAAAGACCCTGAAGTGGGAACTCGGTGGTAAGCTGGAGCCCAAGACGGTCCAGATCCGCATGGCGGAAGGCAAGGCGATCCATGTGACCGATGTGACGTCCTCATCGGAGGCTTTTTCCTGCGAACTGAAGACCCTGGAGGATGGGAAAAATTATGATTTGGTCGTTACGCCGAAGGTCAAGGACGCGCCGGGTATCAGCGTCATCCGGATCCAGACGGATTGCGAGATCGTGAGGTACAAGGTCCAGCAAGCCTTCGCCGTGATTTCCCGGCTCCCCCATGCGGCAACTGTCGCTAAGCCATGATGAAGGGCATCAGCCAACTGGCGGCGATTTTAGTAATTGCCCTAAGCGCGGCAGGCACGACCTATTGGCTCAAGGGACCGCCCGTGCGGCTGTTTGTTTGTGACCCCACCAGTTTGAAGCCAGACGAAATCTGTCTCCAACAGCTTTCACCCACCACCAAAGTCCTGTGGGTGGACGCCCGCCTGCGCCAGGATTGGGAGGCAAGCGGGGTGCCGGACTCGGTATTGTGGAATCTTGATCCGGGCGAAAATATGCAAACCTTCGAGGCTGACATCGCCGCTCGGATCTTGGAAACTCCTCGCGTCATCGTCTATTGTGGGGATGAGAACTGCGGCGTCAGCCGTCAGATTGCGGAGCGGATTCGGGCGCTGCAACTTGGGGCTGAGGTTTCGGTGCTGCGCGGGGGGTGGCGCGCCCTCAACGAGGCGGGGCGGACCCGCGGCAGTCGGGCGATGATTAAGGATTCCAATCCAAAGTCTTGAGATCGAGCGCCTCAAGATAAGGCATACTCGGCTTGTCCTCGGTGTTCCAGCGGAGCATCACGGTGCAGGCTTTGGCCTTGCCATAGCGCAGACTGTAAGTGCCATCTTCTAACATCAGGCCGATTTTAGATTGCCGCCCGAAACATGCTAGAGCGATTTCCTTGGCATTATCTTGGGGCAGCAGTTTCAGGGTAAGCTTTTTCTCGCGATTGGGAACCCGTTCATCATAACAGGCGGCAACCGGATTAATGATGACTTGGAAAATCCCGGCTTTGTCAGATGGGGTTTTCGCGTAGGCCATTAGCCGTCCGCCGAAGGAGTCGAGAAAGGGATCCACCACGATTTTTGGATCTCCTGAGCCGCGCGTTCTAACGAGAATGGTCTGGGGATTGGTCCGATTGTTGCCCGCATCGAGGTTCACGTTGTGATAGATATCGACGACTTGCTCCACGGTGTTGGTCTCCCGCGAGTAATTTTCGATCTTGATGGTCGCGGGCAGCGGCCCGGCGAGGCAGGTTTTCGCGAGATCGGCTTCCGCCGTGTGGCTTTCGATCAGCGGCAGGCGCTCCGCCAGCGTCTTTGCGGCGAGGAATTTCTCCAACACCTCCATCGCAGCTTCGTCAGGAGATTGTGGTTCGATCCCATTGGGAAGTTCTGGCGGGGGTTCCAAGACCGAAGGTTTTTCCGCTGGCGGAACTGGCATGGATTGGGAGTTTTTATCATCCGGTTTGGCAGAGTTGCGTTGCGGGAAAGTATCGTCCGGGAGGATTTTCCTCGCGGTTGGGGCTTTCAGCGGTCCGCCATTGGTTGGCTCTTTGCCCTGATGTTTGAGAAAAGTCATCACGCCGAAGACGATTGCCGCGATTGAAATCATGAAGAGCAATGGCAGCACAAACCGAATGAAACGGTTCCCGTGGCGCGGGTGTCTAGGAAGTGGGTTCGGTCCCCCTCGCGAGATTTTCGTTTCCGCAACGTGCTTGGCCACGGGTTCTCCTTGGCTGGTCCGGTTCGGCAATTGACGGGGTTCGGGACGTAGGACGGCGGGGGAAATTGGTGTCGTTGGTTCCGACCAAACCGGTGCTGCGGCGGGTGCCTGATAGAGCGGCGCGGTGGCGGCCGGTGCTGGAAGGGGTGCTTGCTGATAGACCGGAGGGGCGTATGTCTCAGGCGGCGGGGATGGGGGAGAATAAGCAGGCGCTTGATAGGCAGGTGCTTGATAGGCAGGTGCTTGATACGCGGGTGCTTGTGGGGCCGGGGCTTGCTGGGCGAGAGGTGACAGCGCGGGCGCGGAAATTGGAGCAAGCGGATAACTCGGCTGGACCTGCGCCGGAGGGGCATACGCGGGCGACGGCGGAGTGAGCGGGGCTTGTGGCGGATAAGGTGCCTGAATCAGCGTGCGACACGACGGACACGGCCCCACAACACCTGCGAGAGTAACCGGGACAGTCAGCTTGATTCTGCAAGCCGGACACAGGAATGTGACAGATTCATTAGCCATTTGAGTTCACGCGGAACCTACGAAAAAAACGGCGGCTCGTCAATCCTTCTGAAAAGTTAAGTAATTGGCCCGGCCATTTCCCGCATCCTTTACCCTCAATCCGTGGCGTCACTGCGGGAGATGAGTTTGGTGAATTGGTGTTCTAACATTTTGAGGAATTCAGGGTCCTCGATTTTTCCCCCCGCCGCAGTGGTGATGTAAAGGGTATCGATAGCGACGCCTTTCTCAGTGCTGATGCGGGCGTGGGCGGTGTTAAGGCCGTTCTGATTGATCGTGTTGAAAAGATCATGCAGCAGGCCGATGCGGTCGAGGGCTTGGATTTCTACCGTGGTGCAGGTGGGGTGGAGATTGTTGCTGACATAGGCGCGGACCGGGACGGTGATGCCGTGGTCCGACCGGGGTTTGAGGAAATTGACCTTGCGGCGGAGGAATTTCTCCGGCTCGTAATTTTCGGCGGCGAGGATGGCTTCGAAGGTACCGAGAAAACGCTTGCGGGTGGCGGGGGAGGATGCCGGCTCGAAGTTGGTGGTGCAGACCCGGAAGATGTTGACGACGATGCCATCATTGCGGGTGAAGAGGTCGGCTGATAGAATATTGATTTGCTCGGAGGCAAGGGCACAGCAGATTTTTTCTAGCAGCAGTGGCTTGTCGCGAGTGGCGAGGACTAGCTCGGTGTAGCCCTTGTCAGTATGGTCGATCCACTTGATGCAGGAGGCGAAGGGGTCAGTGGACTCGGCCTCGCGTTGCAGGAAATGGCGGACAGTGCGGATCTGGGTGACGATTTGGGCTGCTTGGCGGAAATGAAACGCGGCGGTGGGCATTCGCTCGAAGTGCTCTTTCACCTCCGGGTGGTAGTCCTCGCGCATGATGCCGATGACTTCATGGCGTAGGGCGAGACGGTCGGCATCGAGCTTGTGGGTGTATTTTTCCCGTCCGCCTTCGAGGAAGATGCGGGTGGCAGAGTGGAGCTGGAGCATCAGGCTTTCCTTCCAGCCGGTCCAGCCCTCGGGGGAAGTGGCGTTGGAATCGGCGAAGGTGAAGAGGAAGAGCGCGTCGAGATTGGACGGGGTTTTGACGATTTTCGCGAACTCGGCGATGACTTCCGGATCGTCGAGATTGCGGGTGGTCGCGGTCCGCCAGAAGGCCAGGTGGTGATCGACCAAATACATGATCAACGTGCGCCGGGCACCTTGGATCTGGAGGCGGCTGCAGAGGCGGGAGGCGAGCATGGCGGAACCGTCGATGTGTTCGCGGACATTCTCCGCGCGACCCGTGTCGTGGAGGATGACGGCGAGATAGAGGGCGTAAGCGTCCTGGATTTCGAGAAATAGCCGCCGATAGACCTCGCGCCGGGGATTGGTCTCGGCGATGAGCTGGTCCAACTGTTCGACACAGCGAAGCGTGTGTTCGTCGGCGGTGTAGCGGTGGAAAAACTCATGCTGGACGAGACAGTCGAGGGCTCCGAACTCGGGCAGATAGAGGCCGAGGAAGCCGACCCGGTGCATCTTGCGGAGGATGCTGGCGACGTCACCCTTGCGTTCGAGAATCGCTTGGAAGGTCTGGCGGTTTGCCTTGGAGTAGCGGAACTGGCGGTCGATGTCCGGCCAATGCGCCTTCACCAGCTTGCGGAGCGGCGGACTGAGGCGTAGGCCACGAACTTGGCAATGCTGAAACAGGCGCATCATCCGGTTGGGATCCTCTTTGAAAATCTCCGGGTTTGTCGCATAAATCCGGCCCTCACGCGCGATGAAGCCGTCGAATTCCTCCCGCGTTTTTTTCCGGAAGGTGAGGAAGGACCGGAACCCGGTTTCAGACAAATTTTCCTCCTCGATCTGAAAAATTTCCATCAACGAGCCGGTGTGCTGATAAATGTTGCGGGTGTGCCGGTAGTAGTCTCGCATGAAGGCCTCGGTGCTGCGGAGGATGCTCTTCTGCGGATAGGCGAAAGCGGTGGCAACGACACCCTGCAACTGGAGGGTGATCTGGTCGGTGGCCTTGTCCGCGTGATAGTGCAACTCGTTGCGGACGCGGTGGAGGAAGTCGTAGGCTTCTTCAAGCTCGCGATGGCCGTCAGGTGTTAGCAATTTCGCCTCCACCAGATCCGCTAGATTCTTGCTGCCACGTTTGACTAGAGCCACCCACTGGATGTTCTGATAGTCGCGCATTCCGCCGCAGCCCTCCTTGACGTTTGGCTCCTGGAGGAAAACGGTGCGCGAGTATTTCGTGTGCCGGGTTCGCAGGTCCAGACTGCGGAGTGCAAAAAACGCCGCATGTCCCCGAGTGATGCACTCCTTAGCGAAGCGGGCTTGGAATTGGCTGAAAAGTGCCCCCGCACCCACAATCAGGCGGGCATCCATCAGCGAGGTTTTGTTTTCCTGATCCGCCCGCGCCTGATCGATACACTCCGGGATCGAGCGGCAGGCATGGCCTACCTTGAAGCCGACGTCCCATAACAGATAGAGAACGTCTTGCACGAGTTCCCGCAATGGCGGCGGCAGCTTGGTGGAGGCTCGTGGTAGGAGAAATAGGATGTCCACATCCGACCGTGGATTGAGCGTGCTGCGCCCGTAGCCACCGGTGGCCACCAGTGCGATGGGGAGCACCTGACCTTTGCAGGCGTTGAGCGAGGCCGTGAAAATCGAGATGATCACCGTGTCGATGAGGGCCGCTCGGGCGCGGGCGACTTCCAGTCCACCCGCCCCGGCGCGATGCTGGAGTAAAATGCGGTCTTCCTCGATTTTCAAAAACCGCTTGTAGAGTGCGATCCGCTCGGCTGGCGAGAGCTGGCCTTCCAATGCAGGCTTGAGCGCTTCCCTAGCGCGGTCTTCGAGGTTGGTTAGGTGGCTCTGCATCAGATGAAAACGGTAGAAATTAAATGTTAGATATTTTCAAGCGAACGGCCCATGCGGCTGCCAATTCGGGCGTAGAGCTCGATTTGGTTGGCGGAGCTCTTCAGTAAATCCGCATCAAGGCGGATGGTTCCCGATTCGAAAATCGTGATCGTCGAGGATCCTCCGAAGGCGAAGAAACCTTTTTCCCCACCCTTCGCGATGGGCTGACAGGGAGTGTAAGTCTGCTGGATCGTGCCCACGCAAGTCGCGCCGATTTCCATGCAAATCACCGTGCCGAAGCGTTCGGTTTGCAGCTTTGTGACCGTGCGCTTGTTCGTCCAGAGATACGCCAGCCGCTGGCGCAGGGCGATGGGATTGACGGAAAAAAGCGGCCCGTCGATCAAACGCGTCTCGCCCGGAATTCCCGCCACGGGAAAATGAAAACGATGGTAATCCACCGGGCAGAGCCGCGAGAGCACCAAGGCCCCATCCGAATAATCCTCGGCGAGTTTGGCATCACCCAATAGCGCGGGCAGGTCGAATTTCTGCCCCTTCACGAATACTCCCTGGATTTCCGAAGCATTTTGAAATCCCAGATGCCGCCCATCCGCCGGGAAAACGACGTTGGCTTCATCGGCATCGATTGGCCGCGCCTCTAGCTTCAGCTTGCGGAAGAAAAACTCGTTGAAACTCCGGTAGGACTCCGGCTCGTCAGCGAAGTCCGCCGGGTCCAGTCCATACTCCGCGATGAATGGCGCCACCCGCGCCGCGGACTCGGGAGTGTTCATCCGGCGGCCATACCATTGCGAGAAAAACGGGCGTTTCACGAAGGCGTTGAGCGAAATCGCGCCCAGTGGATTTCCATACGACCAACGCAGAAAGCCCTCGCCGTAAACCTGCTCGGTTTCGAGAGTTCCGGTGTGCCGGTTGAAATAGCGGATTGGTTCCACGGCGGGCTTGTAGTGGTGGTTCGGCTCCCGCGCAAGCGTGACGGCAGGTCGCTTGCGCGGCATCCGCCGTCTTCGTTCTTTCCTTCGGGCCTCGCGAGTCATAGATTCACGCCATGACCGCCCTGTCAGATCATCTGTTTTGGGATGTGGACCGCTCCGGGATTGATCCGGAGCGTCATGCGTCATGGCTGGCGAAACGGGTGCTGGAATATGGCCGGTGGCGGGGCTTTGATGCGAAAAAAGCCTCGTGATGGGACAACCAGGATCGGTTAGCCGTATGGTTTCGGCTGGACGAGAGGTTAGCAATCTGCCAATCAAGAGAAACGAATTGACACAGCTATTGACTGAAAATGAATGAAACATGCAAAATCATGAAACGTGTGAATCCGCGAGGACCCTGCAAAATAACAGAACGTGTGAATCCGCGAGGACCCCATTTATTACCGTCACTTTTCGAGGACTGGTACCATCAAGGTTTTTATAACTTTTGACGATGCATCCGCCGGACCTTTTTTATCTTCAAAAAACACAACTCTCCGAAGTTTTCTGGTTTTTGATGACTGATTAAAAACGAATTGGCTTATTTCCGCAATCTGCTCATCACTTCTTTTTGTCGAATTGAAGATTTGTATCTCTATACCTTTTCGTATTGGCAACCAAAAAATTTCATTTTTTTCAAGTCTGAAATTTTTTTCAATCATTATACATAATTTATTCGCATTATCTGCCTCAAATCCCGTCGGGATATCGATTGGAAACAACCAAAAAAAAGTGAAAGATATAGCAACAAATAGAATGCCGCTGCTTATCCAAATGTAGTATTTTTTTTCAAAAATCGCTCGGTTTCAAATTTGGTTTTAAATATGAAAATGGAGGGGTGAATCCAGAAAACTTTAGGACTTGAAGTACCCATCCAGCACAATTTCTTGCTGATATGTTAGATCCTTGCCATTTATCCACACCGTAAATGGGGTCCTCGCGGATTCACACGTTCTGTTATTTTGCATGTTTTATTTGTTTTCAGTCAATAGCTGTTCCAGTTCGCTTCTCCTAGTTGACAGATTCCCATCCCCTCGTCCA
>JAYVNM010000032.1:0-6826 GCA_043758445.1 Akkermansiaceae bacterium
CGCCAAAAAGACCAGACCCAGCGACGACGTAAAACCCGAGCCTCTCGCCCGACGCTGTGGCCTGACGAAGATATTTACCGAATAACAAAGTAGAGTTAATCGTAGCCACGTGGCTCGCCGCATCTGCGGGCCAATCCTTCGGTCCGGCTGGCGCGCCGTCGCCGGGAGCGGGCATGGCCGCCGGAGCGGATCCACAAAGCACGCTCCATACCAACAGCGCAGAGGTCACGACGAAGATGGCGGCGAAAGGGCGGAAGCGGAGGGTGGATGTATAGATTGGCTCGGATATTTTCATGAGGAAGGTGGGATCTCTATACTATCAACTGGAGGATCATGGCAGTTCAATGCTCCAGTAGTCGTGGAACGAAGCTTTTAGTTCAGACATAGCCAGCTTTTCATTCATATTTCGGATACGCTTGGAAACCTGACAAAGCAATCCTTTCATGATACTAAGACTCGCGACCGGATCCGCTTCAAAGAGAACATTCAGCTCCCCGGCGGAAATTGTCCAAATGAGGGTATCGCTGCGCGCAATGACCGTTGCGCTTGCTGTCGCCGGGTCGAACAGATTGATCTCCCCAAGCGAGTCTCCCGCACCAAGTGATGCGAGTAAAAGCTGACGCTCACCGGCTGACGAAACAGCGTGGAGTGTGCCCGAGAGGACGAGGCTGAGAGATTCCTGCGGGCCACCCTCAGCAATAAATACATCCCCTTTCCGTGGTCGGAGAAATTTCCCGAAGGACGCAAGGAAGGCGCGGTGCTCGGACGAGACTTCGGAAAGGAAGCCAAGTGCAGGTAATTCGGGCAGGGGCGAGGATGATTGATTCATTGGCGATGAGCGTAGCTTTCTGGATCGCTTTGCCAAGACGGATATAGACGGCGGTTATTTTTGCGTCCGGTGGGCGGATCATGGGCACGGCGGATCGGAGTCCCCCGCTCCTTGGGCAACTTTGGTGGGCGAATTCTTGTCTTGAGTCTCGGCATACCATGCCGCACCCGCTTGGGATTCCTATCGCCAGCAACTGGATCAGGGTGTAATTCCTTGCGGCAACAACATGGAAGCCATCGTATTTCTCATCGTTCTGTTGGTGATCTGGTTGCTGGTCAAGGTGAGTGCACTGCGGAAGGAATCGGCCATCGACCGCGAGCAGATGCAGCGCGTGATCGGGCAGATGAAGGAAATGCAGCGGGAGTTGGTGGAGATCAAGCGGGGGGTGGCAGTGCCGGCGGTGAAGCCGCAGGACGATGCTGAGTCGCTGCGTGCAGAGATGGAGGTACAGCGGAATCAGATACTGGCGGATGTCGTGATTCCGTCACCGTTGCCGGAGGTGCCAGCTCAGACAACGATGGAGGAGCGGGAGATTCCGCAGGTGGCGCAGGATTTGGCACCGAATATTCGGCAGTGGCGCTCCGGTCCACAGCGTCCAGAGCAGGAGGTGCCGGAGGAAGTGCTGCCGAAAATGGAGATGCCGAAAATGGTGAAGCCTAAGGTGGAGTTTTCTCTGGAGAAATTCATGGGGGAGAAGCTGTTCGCTTGGCTCGGTGGGGTGGCGATGTTTTTCGGGGTGATTTTCTTCGTGAAATACGCGTTTGAGAAAAACCTAATCCCGAAGGAGGTGCGAATTGCGATGGGCTTTGCGATAGGCGCGGGATTGTTAGCGGGTGGCCTGTGGATACACCGGCTGCCAAAGTATCGGGTGCTGGCGCAGGCGTTTTGCGCGACAGGGGTGCTGATTCTCTATGGGGTGACTTTCGCCGCTCATGCGATCTATCGGTTCGAGGCGTTCGGCACGGTTCCGACGATCATCGTGATGGCGCTGGTCACGCTGGTGGCCTTCCTGATCGCGGTGCGGCTGGACGCGCTGGTGGTGGCGGTGCTGGGGATGTTGGGTGGATTTCTAACACCCATACTGGTGTCCACGGGGCACGATCAGGTGTTTGGATTGTTCGGTTATATCGCGCTGCTAGACATCGGGTTGGTGGCGGTGTCTCGGCACGGTCGTTGGCGTTTCCTGACGCTTGCGGCGGCGGTGGGCACCGTGGTGATGCAGATCGGGTGGGGAGTGAAGTTTTTCAACGCGGGCCACTACTACGAGGGGACGAAGACACTCATCCCGATGGGGATCGCGTTGTTTTTCATGGTCGTGTTTCTGCTTGGCGGATGGCTCGGACAGCAGGGGCGGGCGATGGAGAAATTTTCCGTGGCTTCGGTGTTAGGACTGGCGCTGGTGGCGATGGCTTTCGCTTTCGTGCTGTTGGGCTTCGGGCAGGTGGCGGAGCGGTATTTCCTGCTTTATGGATTTGTGTTGCTCGTGCAGTTAGGCGTGATGGCGGTGGTGCTTGCCCGACCCCAGTTGGGCGTGGTGCAGGTGATCGCGGCGGTGCTGGCATTCCTGCATCTGGCGTGCTGGACGATGGGCTATCTGACGGTGGAGAATCTGGGTGGGGCGCTGGTGATCTATCTGGTGTTCGGCGCGCTGCATGCGACAGCTCCGGTGCTGCTTGCCAAATGCATGCCCACCACGCCGCCAGGGCTGCCGCTAAAGGTCGGACCGTGGTTCGTGCCGATGGTGCTGCTGATGATGTTGCTGCCGGTGCTTCACCTTCATCCGGTGTCGATGGTGATATGGGTGGCGGTGTTGATTCTTGATCTGCTAGCGATCGGCTTGGCAGTGGTGACGGGGGCGATGCTTTCCGTGCTGGCCTCGCTGGCACTGACGATGGTGGTAGCGGCGATGTGGTTGCTGAAAGGGCCGTCACAGGTGGATTCGCTGCTGCCGTTTCTGGGAGTGATCACGGGGTTTTCAGCGGTATTTTCGGTGGGTGGGATGTTGCTCCCCAAGCTAACAAAAACGCGGAATGAGAGTAGTCCTCTCGATATGCAGGCGGCGGCGTTGCTGCCGGTGTGTTCGGCGTTGCTGCCGTTTGGGATGATGATTCTCGCGTTGTTGCATCTGCCGGTGGCGAATCCGTCGCCGGTGTTTGGGGTGGCGTTGCTGATGTCGGTGCTGCTGATCGGGTTGGCGCTGTTGGCCAGACAGGGGCCACTCGTGTTGGCGGCTTTGGTCGGGACGCTGGCGGTGGAAGGGGTGTGGCATTCGCATCATTTTCAAGCGGGCTCACCGACGGTGGCACTGTCGTGGTATCTGGGATTTTACGCGCTGTTTCTGGTTTTTCCGTTTGTGTTCAGAAAAGCCTGCGCGGGGCAGGCGATGCCATGGATTGCCAGTGCGCTCTCGGGCGTGGGGCATTTCCTGTTAGTCCATCATTTGGTAAAACAATCTTTCCCGAATGGCATGATGGGCCTGCTGCCTGCGGCGTTCGCGGTGCCGGCTTTGACCGCGTTGTTCATGGTGATCCGTTCGGCCAAGGGAATGGATGAGAAAAACCGCAGCCAGTTTGCTTGGTTCGGCGGGGTGGCTTTGTTTTTCATCACGTTGATTTTTCCGATCCAGTTCAGCCGTCAGTGGCTAACGGTTAGCTGGGCGATGGAAGGGGCCTTGTTGTTGTGGTTGTTCCGGCGGGTGGTGCATCCGGGCTTGCAACTCACGGGGCTAGCTTTGTTAGCAGTGGCGTTTGTCCGGCTGACAGTTAATCCGGCGGTGTTTACTGCCTATCCGCGCAGTGGCACAGCGATTTTCAACTGGCATCTTTATGCTTATGGGCTGGTGGCGGCGGCGCAGTTTTTGGGAGCAGGCTGGTTCACGGATCCGGCGGGGCGCTGCGCGAATTTTTCGGCACGCGGGGTGTTATATGGTTTTGGTGGAGTGTTGTTGTTTCTATTACTTAATATTGAGATTGCGGACTACTTCACGAGTCCGGGCGATCGCTGTGTGGCATTTATGTTTGGCGGGAATTTCGCGCGCGATATGACCTATAGTATTGCGTGGGGACTGTTTTCGCTGCTGCTGTTAGGGATCGGGATTTGGCAGCGCTCGAAGCACGCCCGTTATGCGGCAATCGGGCTGTTAGCGGTGACGCTGTTGAAATTGTTCCTGCATGATCTGGCGGCGATTGAGAGTATTTTCCGAATCGGCGCATTGATCGGCGTGGCGGTGATTGCCTTCATCGCATCGTTTCTCTATCAACGCTTCTTCGACCGAACGGAACCTTCATGAAAAAGATCATCACATCGCTGTTAGTGCTGCCGGGAATGCTGTGCGCCGGCCCGGAGGCTACGCGGACGGGCTGGCAGTGGGAGGCACCGTTCGTGGTGGGGCAACCTGGGATGGTGAGGCTGGAGCTTTCGCCCGAGGTGCTCGATGTTTCACGCCCGGATTTGGGGGATGTGCGGGTGGTTTCACCGGAGAAAAGCGAGGTTCCATATTTCGTAGAGAAGCCGATCCGCCGGGAGGGCATGGTGCGTGAGGCGGTGGGCATGAAGGTCAATCAATCCGGCACGACTACCGTGATCGAGGTTGCCACCGGGACAACGGATCGGATCGAAGCGGTCGAAATGGTTTCTCCGGCACGGCAGTTTCTCAAGTCGGTGACACTTGAAGGCAAGAAGGGCGGCGCGTGGCAGACATTGGCGACGAATGAGGTGATTTTCCGGCAGTCTGGCGAGAGCGAACGGCTGCGGCTGCCAATTCTGGTAGATGGGTGGGAGGGCTTTCGTTTCACGGTGGATGATGGGCGGAGTCCGCCGGTGCCGTTCACGGGGGTGCGGGCCATCACCACTGGAGAGAAGCCGGAGACGGTCGAACTAACAGCTCCGTTAGGCGAACGGGAGGAGGCCTCTAACGAAACCCGGCTGCCACTGGATTTGGGGGCGGGTAATCTGAATGTGGCGGAGCTGCGGTTTGAAATCCCGGATGCCGTTTTCAGCCGGAAATGCACGCTCGGGTATTCCATACCAAGGTCGGATGGCGAAGCCCGCATGGAAAATTTTGCCACCGGCACGATTTATCGGGTGGTGGGCGAAAACGGGGTTTCCACCGAGGAATTGGTGGTCCCGGTTGATCGGCGAATTCCGGCGCGTTTCATCGTGGCGACATTCCGCAATGGTGATAGCCCGCCGCTGACGGTGCGTGGTGCAAAAATCCGGTGTTACCCGACTATTCTGGCGTTTCACGCGGCGGAGGCGGGAGAGTGGATTTTGCGCTCTGGCAACCGCGAGGCCAAAGCGGCGAACTACGATTTGAACGCGTTGCGCGGTAAGTTGACGGCGGCAGGTGGGCTGCTGGTCAAACTTGGCCCCTTGCACAAAAATCCGAATTATGTCGTCCCCGAAGTGTTGAGCGGGGTGAAAGTCGCCGGCGCAGAAATTGACCTGAAAGATTGGTCCCGCCGGCGCAAGGTTGACTCCGCGCCGTCGGGAGTGGTTCGGATCGAGCTGGATGCAAAAACGCTGGCTGCTAGCCGGACGGATCTCGGCGACGTTCGGTTGATTCAGAACGACAAGCAGATTCCCTATTTGGTGGGGGCCGGGACGGTATTTCATGAGTTGAAGCCGTCGGGTATTTCTCCGAAAAATGACCCGAAGCGGCCGAAAATTTCGCGTTGGGAAATCAAGCTGCCCGTGGGCGGCGTGCCGATGGTGGATCTCACGTCGCGTTCTTCCGCGCCCTTGTTCACCCGTCGATTTGTGGCAGCCATCGAAGGCAAGGACGATTTCGGCAATGCCCGCCGCGAGGAAGTGGGTTCGGCGGATTGGACGAAATCCGGCAGCGGCGATGTCCCGCTCGTTCTGAATCTCAATGGCGAGCGCCTGCCCGCGTCCTTCATTCTGGAAACCGACAATGGCGACAATCCTCCAATCCCGCTCGACGAAATTTTCCTGCGTTTCGCCTCCCCCTCCATCATCGCCAAGCTCTCGGACCCTGCGCCGCTTTTCCTGTGCTACGGAAATCCTAACGCCGCGCCACCCCAATACGATTTACGCGTGGTGCGCCGCGAAATGCTCGCCGCCGAGCCGCAGGCCACGACCCTCGGCGATGAGGAAATCCTCCGCCCGGACACCCGCGATCACCGTGCCCCGGATGCCGGTTCACCTTGGCTTTGGGTGGCCCTTGCCGGAGTGGTGGGCTTGCTGCTAGTCATTGTAGCGAAATTGCTGCCTGCTACGGCGGTCAAGGAAAGTGTGTGATTTTTCGTAAGATGAATTGTCACGGCCATCGATGAAACCTCAGTAGATAGAAAATGGAATGCAGCTCGATCCCGAAGACATCTTAGCTGGCACGTTTGGTAGGATTGTGGTCCAAGTGTTCTTGTTTGTGAGTGCGGTCTGGGTCGGTTGTTCCTTGGGGGCACTCGCGCTGGTTGTCGGTGCTTGCATTTCGACTTCGTACCACGCACTCGGCGGGCTTGCCAGCGTGTTGATCAGTCCGCTGTTGCTGTGCAGCGCGTGGTTGATTCCCAACATCGTCGTGCTGGGCGGAGGGATGGGTTATTTCCTCATCTCCGAAAATGCAGGATTCAAGGCATGGGGCGTGGTGGTGGCGTTTGAGTCGTTTTTCGTGATGGCCGGTTGGTCAATGGATCTGCAAACCGCTTGGCCGATCACGATGGCTTGGTTGGCCTGGCTGGTTTTGTTGGGAATGGTGGAAACCGGCGTTTGGCTCATCCGCCAGATGCTCACCAACCGTTGGGCCCGGGAGCTTGCTGTCTTAAATATGGAGAACGCCCGTCGGCGTGCGGAGAGAGACGCTGACGAGAACACCCGTATAAAAAGGGACAACGACGGATGATCTGGAGTGTGACGGATTTTTTTAAATTTCCATTCCGAGTAGCAATTATCTTGCAAACCCGCCACCCTGACGCTTTCTTCCGCGCTCAACCTACAACCTAGGACGTTCCGGCTCGCGCTGGAGCTATCCCCTACGAC
>JAYVNM010000033.1:0-6701 GCA_043758445.1 Akkermansiaceae bacterium
TTCGCGGAATTGCGGGATGGAACGGAAGGGCGAGCGGAGCGAGTCCTGGAGTGGAATCCCGCAATTCCGCGAAAGCCGCCGGGGGGAGTATGCTCATGATGCTTTCAGGTGGTCAAGGAGGTCGTTTGGGGACTGGTAGGCTAAGATGTTGCGCGGGCGATGGTTAATCTCCTCCTCGACCTCCTAGAGTCGCTCTGGAGTGATCAGCGCGAAGTCATACCCTTTGGGAAAATACTGTCGGACTAGACCGTTGTAGTTTTCCACCCCGCCTTTCTCCCACGACCGGTAAGGTTTGCAGAAATAACTGTCACAATCCAACAGTTCGTTGACCAGTTCGTGCCTCGCAAACTCAAGACCATTGTCGTAGGTGATGCTGTGGACTTTCAGTCCATGCAGGACTGTTACGATTCCTTTCATGGTTTCAGCACTGCTCTTGTCGGGTAGTAGATGAAGCCTTCCGATACGGCTTTTACGCTCATAGATTGAGAGCAGGAAACCACTTCCTGCGGCTCCCTGAATGAGGTCTGCCTCCCAGTCCCCGTAGCGATTCCTGCCGGAAATGATCATCGGTCGTTCTTCAATATCCACCCGGTTCGGGATCTTCTCCCCGCGCCCGATCTTGCTCCGTCTGCGATAGCGGCGCTTGCCGTTGATCCTGAGATTGAGCGACAGATCACCTCCCGCCTTCCTGTCAGCCGCAATGTGCTGATAGATCGTTTCATGACTGACCTTCAAGTCCTCAAGGGAGAGTGACTTGCTGATCTGATCAGGGCTGTGCTTGATTCTCAACCGCGTCTCGACAGCGTCCTTGAGAATGCCTGTCATCACCTTCGGGCGTGTCCTTTTCAGGCTCTTCCTTTCCATCGCGAGACGGTGGGCCTGGGCGGGTCGGTAGCCACGTTCGCCGTGGTTCCGAGACAGCTCGTTGCTGATGGCGCTTTGACTGAACCCGATGGCTTGCGCGATCTCAGTTTGGGTCTTTCCGGCTTGCTTCATGTTGGCGATCACTTTACGGTCTTCCGCACAGAGGCGGTGGTATTTGTTACTCACAGTCAGTTTGTTGTAAAACCAGACTGGACGAATCCCCGCCTCTGACAATCTAACGATTATTCGCTAACTAACTGAAACCGCCACCCATAAATACATGATTAAAATAATTTTCATTATTATTTTTTTTTCGATGCAATTCCCATTGTTTGGCAACGATACTTGGCTTGAACAAAGATTGGCGGAAATTGAAAGCAGTCGCAATTTGCCTATCGAAAAAAAATATGATTCCTTAAAAGTTTACTTAAAAATAAAAGCGAAACAGGAAGAGCTTGCGCGACCCATGACATACGAACAGCAAGAAGTCTATGAGAAGGTTCAGGATTTATTTATCACCACGCCCGGCCACGCAGAATACTACGCAATTAAACTCGCGGATGCTCGCAAGGCTGCCGCTGACACCTTTGAATCTAATTATTTAAAGACTTATCGAGAAGCGGGAGAGATGTTAAGTCACTTACCAAGTGTTGAAACGATCAAGGTTCTAGGACGGCTATTGGAAAATGATACGGATTATGTGGATAGCAAGATGACCCACAAAGAAATGAGTGATTTATTTTTTAAGTACATGAATGAAGGAAAAAATTCGCCATTATTTACTAATAATTCATCCGCGCTTTCAATTTCAGTTTTAAATAAGTTAGGCGTCCGTGGACTCCCCTCCTCGAATCTGGGCAGGTATGTAATGATGGATGATTATCGCAACACCTTCCTAAAGTGGTGGGATGAAGTAAAATCGGGCCAGCGCACTTTTTCATTCGTCGGCCAGAAAATCGAATACAGATTCAAGCCGGACGGCACTTGGGCCACTATACCCATAGCCAATCCGTTGGACGACGGGCCGCAACCAATTCCATCCAAGCCAGAAGCCATACGTCCGGAGCAAAAGCATCCGCCATCTCCTCCCGCACTGCCGCCCACAGCCCCGTCGTTCTCAGTCTCCTGGTGGCTCATCGTTTGTAGCATCCTAGCACTGGTCATCGCCGCTTTACTACTCAAGCTCGCCAAATTTCATGAATCGTAAAAGTAGGATCCAGAAGATTTCTCTTGCGTTTTCGAGTTTTCAGGATTAATTGAAAACCGTGGATACGGAAATGGCAAAGCTCAAGCAAGCGCGGGACGAGTTCGTCTCGCAGTGGGGGGCGCTCGGGACGCAGTGGGGAATCAACCGGACCATGGCCCAGATCCACGCATTGCTGATGACGGCGCCGCAGGCGATGACCACGGATGAGGTGATGGAGGACTTGGAAATCAGCCGTGGGAATGCCCACACGAATCTCAAAGAACTGGTCGCTTGGGGTCTGATTCGCGTGGTCGTGAAAAAGGGTGAGCGACGCGAGTTTTTCGAGGCGGAGAAAGACGTTTGGCAAATTTTCACCATCGTCGCCCGCGAACGGAAGCGCCGGGAAATCGAGCCCGCACTGGCGATTCTCAACAAGTATGCCGAGGAAAGCCGCGAGATCGATTCGACCGAGGGCAAGGCCTTCCACGAGCAGATGCGCCAGCTTGAGGAATTTGTCGGGTTTGCCTCGAAGATGGCGGACCGGGTCTCTTCACTGAAATACGGATTCGCGGTGCAACTCGCCACCAAACTGCTTGGCTAAGTAAATTTTTTTGAGGTGGTATTTCAGAAATTCCTGAAAGATCGAAACGAACAAAAACAAAACTAAGAAAGACAACGAAGATGAACGCAACCGTGACGACTTATGGACTTTACCTGTTAATCGCGCTGCCGCTCACGATGTGGGTGGCGCGGAATTTGTTCCGGAATGGCCGGATTTTTCTGGTGGATTGCTTCCACGGCAATGAATCGCTGGCGGACAGCGTCAATCAATTGCTGGTGGTGGGCTTCTATCTGGTGAATTTCGGATTCGTGTCACTTTACCTCAAGTTGGCCGATGACGGGCGCTGGTGGCAGGGTGCCGCCGCCTGGCTGACCTGCCTATGGACGACATGGGAATACCGCGCCTGGGCGTTCCGGTTGGCGGCCCCGGTATTCCAACCTTTTGTGAAAAAAGCGGTGCATCTGTTGTCAGAAAACCGCCTGACGATTTCCCGACTGTTCGCCGTGCGTGACGATGGGCAACTCGCGGCGGCGCTCAATTCGATGCCGTCGCCAAATTGTACGGACAACGCCTGCCACATTTGAAAAATTTCTAACCTACATCAATTTATGAACCCTGTTATTGTGATTTTCGGAGCCAATGGCTTCCTCGGCCGTTACCTCACCCGCTATTATGCCCGCCGTGGCAAGGAGGTTGTCGCCATCGCCCGTAGCCGCCAAGGCTGGAGTGGCGACGGAATGTTTCTGGAATGGGACGGGAAAACTCTCGGTCCGTGGGCGCTCGCGCTCGAAGGGGCGGAGGCGGTGATCAACCTTGCCGGACGCAGCGTGAACTGCCGCTACACACCGCAAAACCGCCGGGAAATCATCGACTCCCGGGTGGCAGCGACCCGCGTGATCGGTGAGGCGATGCAAGCCTGCAAGACGCCGCCGAAGACCTGGCTCAACGCCAGCACAGCGACGTGGTACCGCCACGCGGAGGATCAACCGCAGAACGATTGGCTGGGCGAGCCGGGCGAGGGATTTTCCTGTGAGGTGGCGCAGGCGTGGGAGGACGCGTTTTTCAATGCCGTCGTCCCATCCGCAACCCGCAAGCTGGCGCTGCGAATCGGCATGGTCCTGGCAAACGAGCCGGCGACAGTTTATGATGTGTTGCGGAAACTCACCGCTCGGGGACTTGGCGGGGCGATGGGCAGCGGGAACCAACGGATCAGTTGGATCCACATGGAGGATTTCCTGCGGGCTGTGGATTTCGCGATCAACGACCCCTTTCTCGATGGTGCGATCAATGTCACCGCCCCGGAGTTTCCGACGAACCGCGAGTGGATGCGGACCTTCCGCGAGTCAGTGGGGATGCCGCTGGGCCTGCCGGCAGCAAAGTGGATGTTGAAAATCGGTGCCCGCCTGATGGGCACCGAAACCGAGCTGGTCTTGAAAAGCCGCTGGGCGGAGCCCTTGCGCTTGCGCGACGCCGGATTTCGCTGGCGCTGGAGTTGGTCCGTGGAGGCGGTGGCGGATCTCCACGCCCGCCGTGGCCTCGATGGATTCTTCCGCGCGGCCTCCGAGCGCAGTGCCGGAGCGCGGGTGTGGCTGCCGGCGGCGACCCGCTGATGCCTAACACAACCCCTAACTGAGCTAAAATATCACGGTTTGAGCGATATTTTGGCGGCGGATACTGGGGTTAAATTTACACAACCCGCTTATTATCAATGATTTTAAATAACTGATACTCTAACTTTGGCTTTTTCTCTTTGCCATGGCACGTAATTTCGACTATGGATGGCGCGTGTTGTTTTGCACGAACGCACTTCATATTTACCAAATATTGCATGATTCATCGATCCCTTTCCCTATCTGCGTTCGCCATCGTGGCGGCGCTTCTTTCCAGTTGCGGCAGCTCTGGGCTGAATATCCTCTCAAAATCCGCGATCCGTTCCGGGTCTGGGATTTATGCAAAAAGGGAAAGCTTCACGCTGCCGCCAGTTTCCTCCTCGGCAGTTTCCGCCGCCCTTGGCAAGCCCCGCGACAAGCACTCGATGCCGGTTTACGCCTTCAGTGACCGCCACCGAATCGTCCGCACCACCGCCTACACTTCCAGCGAGTCGGACCACTTGATCTACGGCGACAAAAACGCCACGGGCACCGTTCTCCGTTACAACGACCGCGTCCGAAGCGCAGCGGCCGATTGGTCATTCTACCCGGTCGGCACCACCTTCCGCATCGCTGGCCTGCCTTATTTGTATGTCGTCGATGACTACGGCTCCGCCCTTCTGGGCACCGGTACCGTGGACATTTACAAGCCGACTAAGGAAATCATGGATCTCTGGGGTACCCGCAATGTCGAGGTTACCGTCGTCCAATGGGGTTCTTTCACCCGCAGCGCCGAGCTTCTCAGCAAGTGCAAGAGCTACGACCACTGCAAGAAGATGCTGGCAAACATCGTCCGCCAGCGCCCAGATCTCGCCTCCGTCGCGAAACTCTGAGACGCCACCATTTTTCGTAAAGCCCGGGCATTCACCTGTCCGGGCTTTTTCGTGTCATTGGATCGGCGCGAGCAATCGCGCGGCCCGGCACGCCGCCCGGAACAGCAAGGGCTTGCCGCAGAAGTCCTCGACCATCGCCTCGCGGGCGTGGGTGAAATCCGTGGTCAACATCGCCTCAACCTCCGCGACGAATTTCCGATCCGGGGAAAATGCGGTGATTTCAAAGTTCAACCGGAACGAGCGGTTGTCCAAATTCGCCGTCCCCACCGCCGCCAGCCGATCATCGATTAGGATGACCTTCTGATGCAGGAACCCCTTTTGATAGCAGAACAATTTCACGCCAAAGGGAATTGACTGCTCGTAGTAAGAAAACGCCGACAACCATACTAATAACTGATCCGCCCGCTCGGGAATCAGAATCCGCACATCCACACCCCGGATCGCCGCGGTCTGCAAGGCGGTCAAGACGCCTTCATCCGGGACGAAATACGGCGACGCGATCCAGAGCTTCTGCCGTGAGGAATTCGCCGCTTCCGCCACGATTAGCTGCCACGAGTCCGTAGCATCTGCCGGGCCAGTTGGGATCACCGCCGCGATTTGATCGGCGACTTCCGGCTCGGTTTCCCAATGCAGCTCCGGCACCTCATCGCAGGCCCAGAACCAGTCTTCGAGAAACACCATCTGCACCGCCTGCACCACCGGACCGCGCATTTTCAGGTGGGTGTCCCGCCACTCACCGAATTTCTGGTCCCGCCCGAGATACTCATCCCCCACATTCAACCCGCCAATAAACGCCGTCTTCCCGTCACTCACCACGATCTTCCGGTGATTCCGGAAATTGAGTTGAAAGCGCGACCACCAGAACCGGTTGATCCCGAACGAATGGCACTCGATCCCCGCAACTCGCATCGCCTTCAGATAACGGCGGGGGAGCTTGTGCGAGCCGATTTCATCAAAGAGGAAATACACCTTCACGCCCGCCCGCGCCCGCTCGATCAACGCCTCTTGGAAACGCATTCCGAGCTGGTCATTCTTCACGATGAAAAAATTCACGCACAGATAGCACTTCGCCTCTTGGATCGCCTCGAAAATCCGCTCGAATGTCTTCTCCCCGTCGATCAGCAACTCCAGATCGTTCCCACGCGTGAATGGCAGCCCGCCTAACATCTTCGCTGCTTTTTCAAATCCATCGTCATCCGGAATCTCCACCTCATAGCGCCGCAGTCGCTCGTGCATCGCCACCGCCAGTCGATTCAGATTGCTGTCATTCTCCCGCCGCCCGCCCACGTCTTTCGCAAACCGCGTCCTGCCTAACAGCCAGTACAGCGGAATCGCCAGAAACGGAACTGTTAGTAGAGAAATCACCCATGCGATGGTCCCTTGCGAGGTCCGCACATGCATCAATGCGTGCAGCACATGCAAGATGGCCACGACGTAAAACAGCAACAAAGCTGTTAGACCAAGCCAAGTCGTGTATTCAAAATCCGGGAAAAACATGCGCACAACCTAACTCTACTTTGTTATTCGGTAAATATCTTCGTCAGGCCACAGCGTCGGGCGAGAGGCTCGGGTTTTACGTCGTCGCTGGGTCTGGTCTTTTTGGCGTT
>JAYVNM010000034.1:0-6653 GCA_043758445.1 Akkermansiaceae bacterium
AAGCGCGCAGCTCTTCGCAAAGGCCTCCCATTCGCTTCCACGACAGGAGTGTCGTGGCTCCTTAGCTTGTCCGACAATTTGAATTTTACGCGACACTAGTCATCCATTTTTTACGAAAATCGGGCGATCCTTCCGGGATTGCCCGATTTTTTTATCCCTGAGTTTAAAGGGGAAAATCAAATTTTTATTAAGATATCTAAAATTCTTCTTGATATTAATCATATTTTTTGAAAAAGTCCGAGCCGTCATGAAACCAACCCTGCTGTTTGCCACATTGTCCATGGTTCTCGCTTCCCCCGCCGCATTTGCGAAATCAGAACTGGAGACACTCCGTTCGCTGTGCTCGGAACAAGAGCGGCAGATTCATCAGTTGGAGGACGAGAACAGCAAGCTGCGCTCGATGAGTCATGAGTCACGCAAACCTATTGCGAAAAGCGAAACGCCAGCGGCAGACAAGTCCGTAGCAGACGCCAAGCCCGCCGCCACAACCCCTTCCGGTGCCAGCTACACAGTGGTGGCAGGTGATACTTTTGAGAGAATCGCGCGTAAGATCGGTGGCAACCCGGACAAGCTCGCCAAGGCCAACGGCATGACGGTCAACTCGATTATCCATCCCGGTCAAAAACTCAAAGTCGCCGGCCAGAAGGCGGCACCCGCAGCGATGGCGACCGCAGCGATCACGCCCAAAGCCGCAGTAAAAATCCCGAAGCCACAACCCAGCGCGGCGGCTTCCAACACCAATCTGATTTCCGCACCGCTCGCCCATTCCAAGGCTCCGGCTGTGATGCAAAAATCACCGACTCCGGTTGCCAAAGTCCCCACGCCCAAGCCAAGCGCCCCAGCAACCCGCGCAACGGCGGCTGCTGCGGAAGCCAAAGCGACCCCCGAGCCGGTCGATCCGCCGGTTACGGAGAGCGCATCCATTTCCCCCACCCCTGAAAAGAAGAATCGGCCCGTGACAATCGACGGTGAGATGACCTATGGCGAATTCGCTTCCAAGCACGGAACGAACGCCGAGCGACTCAACGCCCTTAACGGACTGGATCTAACGACAGCAACCGTCCTCGCCAAAGGCTCGGAACTATACGTACCCGCCCAGCCATAAGCGAATCTGCGTCTTTGGACCGAGGATGAAGAAAACCCGCCCGGACCCACCGGGCGGGTTTTAGCGTGAATGATTTCAGCGGTATGACACCGGCATGCCGTTGTGGTAAACCACCTTTTCCGCACTGCCAGCCCCACCGTTCCATGGCTGTTCCGGCGGCAGCACACCGGGTGGTGCCTGGCCGTGTTTGCTCGGGGCATTGGTGATGGTAACCGGAGTTCCCACATTGACGGCTTGGAACAGGCTTGGCACGAATTCCTTGGGCATCCGGATGCAGCCGTGAGAGGCCGGTTTTCCCGGTTCCGGGATCAAGCCGCCGTGCATCCCCACGCCGTAGGAGGTGAGCCGCATCCAGTAAGGCATCGGCGCTGGTACGTAAACCATTCCGGCAGGCACCCGTTCGCTGGCTTTCGCATCACGATCCGTCACATTTCCAAACTCATCCTCAAACCAGCCGTAGATGTTCGAGTGCTTATCCTCGATTTTTTCCATGATCGCATAGCTGCCCGGTCCCGTGTTGTGGCCTTCCTTACCGGTGGCGACGTAGGACCAGCCGATGTCACGATCACCGCGTTTGAACTCGGCGATCTGGTCAGTCAGGCTGATGCGGATGGAAACCTTGCCCTCGCCGCCATCGTCGTGCCATTGATAGAGAACCCGCTCGGATTTCCGGGGCGTGCTGGCCGTGCCGCCAGTGCCGCAAGAAGTTAGTAACAGCCCTACGGCCATGCCTGATAGGCCGGTGATGGAATTAAATAAAACGCGCATTGCTTTCGGAATTCTGCGGGTGAGGGGAACTAGGATGCCACCCATTTATTGCATCCGCTGGGTTTAATAAGTCGAGAAGCCCGCCGGGTCAAGGATTCGAGCGTCCATTCCTACAGTGCGCATTTCTCGGACTTGCACTGGTCGCCTCCATCGCATACTCACGCCGCCCATGTTGCGTTTCTCTGTGTTTGGCATCCCCGTTGAAGTCCAGCCGTTCTTCTGGATCTCACTCGTCATTATTGGCAGTTACTCCGGTGCGGATTCACATCAAGCCTATTTTGAAATCGTGCTCTTCGTGTTGGCTGGGTTCATTTCCATCCTAGTTCATGAACTCGGCCATGCTCTGACCGCCCGCGCGTTCGGAGCCACCACGGCGATCACGCTTCAGGCCTTCGGCGGATTCGCCGCCTACACGGGTGTCCACCTGCGCCGCTGGCAGAGTTTCCTCGTCACCGCCGCCGGTCCGGTCATCCAGATCGCACTGGGCTTCCTCGTCCTGCTGCTGTTGATGCTGCTCCAAGACCTGAGCCACTTCGGTCTGTATTTTCTCAGCGAACTCATGTCCATCAGCTTCTTCTGGGCCATCCTCAATCTGCTGCCCGTCCTCCCGCTCGATGGCGGCCAAATGCTCAACGCCCTCCTTGGGCCCGAGCGCGTCAAAATCACCCTGTGGGTCACCATCGTCGTCGGCGTCTCCGTGGGCGTCCTGATGTTCACCAAAACCCAATCCATCCTGTTCCCGATCTATCTCGGGATGTTCGCCTGGCAGGCATACCAGGCGCTGCAGTCAAATCGCTGGCGCTAACACCCTACCAGAAAATCATCCGCAGCCCCGCAAGTATCGCGAAAATTACGACCAGCCACTCGAAGAGCGACTGCGAAACATGCCGCAGCAGCCATTTACCGCTGAAAATCCCCACCGCCACTGCCGGCAGTAGTTTGAGATTATCTAGCAGACTATCAACCGTGATCAACGCCAGCTTCGCGTTCAGCGGCACCTTGATGAGATTGATCAGCAGGAAAAACCGGGCGCCGATGCCGATCAGCTCCATCTTCGGGATCTTCCGGGCCATCAGATAGAGCTGGATCACCGGTCCCGCCGCATTCGCCAACATCGTGGCAAATCCGCCTAACACCCCGGCTCCCAAGCCGAATCCGCCCGACTCCGCCAGCCGGTCGAAGCCCACTGGCCACCGCTGCCGGAACGCCTGCAAGCCCACCATCACCAACACGCAAACCCCGATCACCCGCCGCGCTTCGATTTCAGAAATCTCGCCAAGCACCCACCACCCGATAGCAAGTCCGAGCAGCGCCGGGCCTAACAATTTCCACACCGGTCGCCACGAGCCGTGTTTCAAAAACGCCGGATACGCCATCAAATCCGCCGCGATCAACAACGGCAGCGCCAGTCCCACCGACGCCTTTGAGCCATAAACATCCGCCAGTAAAACCACCGACACCATCGAGATCCCGATGAACCCGGACTTCGCCAGTCCGATGCACAAGGCCGCCACCAACGCCAACGCGTAAACCCACGGATCAGACAACATCGCCACGCGAACCATCGTTGGCCCGCCCTATCCGGCAAGCACAAACCACTTCGTTCATTCTTCCCCTTTCCAAACCCCGCTTCACGCTCCAACCTCTCGCCATGGTCACCCTCCTAAGGATTCTCCGCCACACCTTCCGCTTTCCCATGCAGAGTGCGTTCTCCCTGCTCATGGCGGTGGCCTGCACCGTGCTGGTCCTCGTGCTGCCGGGCATCACCATGCGTTTCATTGATGTCATCATTAAGCACAACCGCCCCGATCTTATTATCCCGACTGCCGCCATCGGCGTCGGCGCGATCCTAGTGCGACAATTCTTGTTCACGCTGCGCACTTATTTCAACAACTCGTTAGAGCATAAACTTACCCACCTCATCCGCGTCGAGCTGTACGACAAGCTCCAGCGCCTGCCCGTGAAATGGTTTGATTCTAACTCGTCGGGGGAAATCATGTCCCGCGTCGCTAACGATGTGCCCACCGCTAACCGTGTCATCATTGAGGGAGTGGACCAGGCGATCGCGGCGCTGTTGCAGTTCCTCATCGTCCTCGGCTATATGTTCTGGCTATCGTGGCAGATGACGTTGGTCACCCTGGTTCCGTTGCCGTTTATCGCGCTCATCACCACTTGGTGGAGTCGCCGCTCAGAGCCGATGTGGCGGGAATCCTCCGACGCGACCTCCGCACTCAATGCCATCCTTCACGACAATCTATCGGGCATCCGCCAGATCAAGGCCTACACCGTCGAGCCGCAGGCGTTGGATACTTTTGACAAGGCGTCGCGCACCGTGGGGGAAAAACACATGACCGTCATGCGCGGCCAGTCACTGGTCTGGCCTGGCGTTTCGTTCATCGCCGAATCCGGCATCATCCTGATGGTCGCAACCGGTGCCTGGCTCGCCCTGCATGGCCAGATTGAGTCTGGAGTGGTGGTCGCCTTCCTCGTCGCCTGGGGCTTTCTGTTCGACCCCGTCTCCCGCATCAATACCCTCGCCCAGACCTTCACCCGCGGCGTCGTATCCGCTGAGAGGGTATTTAAAATCATCGACACTCCCGATGAAACGCATCTTACCGAGGGCCTCTGCCCTGCTGAAATGACCGGCCATGTTAGATTTGAAAATGTTTCCTTCTCCTACAGCGACGAAGCCCCCACCATCAATGGCCTCACCCTCGAAGCGCTCCCCGGCCAGACGATCGCCCTGGTCGGATCGACCGGTGCCGGCAAGTCCACTGTGCTCAATTTGCTCACCCGTTTCTACGAACCCACCTCCGGCCGCATCGTCATCGACGGTATCCCGTTAGATGAACTTTCCAAAGAATGGCTGCGCGACCAACTCGGCTACGTCACCCAGGAAAGTTTCCTATTTAACACCACCCTCCGCGAGAACCTCCAGCTCGCCAAACACGATGCCAGCGACGAGGAAATCTGGGAAGCGCTCGAAGCCGCCAACGCTGCCAACTTCGTCCGAGCCAGTGCCGATGGCCTCGACACCATCGCGGGCGAACGCGGCAGCCGCTTCTCCGGTGGGGAAAAACAACGGCTCTCCATCGCCCGCGCACTGCTCAAAAATCCACCACTCTTGCTTCTAGACGAGGCCACCTCCGCGCTCGACAATCACACCGAGCGACTCGTCCAGCAGGCGCTCGAAAATCTGCGTTCCGATCGCACTTGTTTCGTCATTGCGCATCGCCTCTCTACCGTCCAAAAAGCCGACCGCATCTGCGTCCTCGACCACGGCAAACTCATTGAGCAAGGTTCCCACGCCGAACTCCTTGCCAGCGGCGGAACCTACGCGAAACTTTGTGCTGCCAGCTTCGCTAACCAATCTCGACCAAGCGCCTGAACGCCCCTATCGTCTCTTCAAATTCCCACCCAATTTCCCCTGATTCCCGCATGGAAACCCTCATCAAACTCCCCGAATCCGCTGCCCCCAGCACCATCACAGAAGTCCTCGCTTCTCTTCGCAAGGAACACTTTGAGCCACGTCACGAAGCCAAGGCCTGGGGCGACTGGATCTATCTGGACACCTACACCACCGTCATCAGTATCGAGTCTAACCGCGGCCTCTCCACCCATGCCACCATCGAACACGGTGAGGACGAAGAAGAAGGCGAGCCGACGACCTCCATCCTCCGCGCCTTCGGTCGGCTTGGCTGGATGGGCATCGACGACGATGGCGAATATCCCCTGTCCTAACGACGGGCGGACTCACTCGATACTTATCAAGCCTCACACCGCGTGAATCCCGATGTGGTGCTGCTCACACAGCGCCACCACCCGGTCTTTTTCTAGCAGCAAAGTCTTGCCCGCCTCGATTGCGATTCCGCTAACTCCGGCAGCCGCGCAAGTCTCGATGGTCAGTGGCCCGATGACCGGCACGTCAAATCGGAAATCCTGGTTAGGCTTCGAAACCTTCACCAGCATCACCTCCTTGCCGCGTCCGAGTTCCCCGCCGCGCTTGATGCACGCATTCGTCCCCTCGAAGGCTTCTGCCGCCAGCACCGTGCCATGGCGGATCACCACGCTTTGGCCGATGTCCAACGCGCTCGTTGCCTTGGCAATACTGAAACCGAACTCCGCGTCACCGAGTTGGCGCTTTTTAAACTTGGGTCCGCAGACCGGCCCCGGACCGGGCAGAAGATCCTCCAGAAATGTCGTCGCTGGCAGCAATGTGATGCCCGCATTCCCGAGCTCATCGCCCACCGCGCCGAACAAGGTCTCCGCATTGCGTTCCTTCAATCGTGCGAGAATGAACAAAACCCGCAGGTCCGGGCGCATATCGAACAAATTTTTCGGCGAAATCTGCCCCATCATCACCGCCTCCGTCGTCCCCTCGCGCAGGAAAAATTTCATCATCTTGCCGAGCTGCCCCACCCGCAACCACTCGATGGCGTCCACCATTCCGGCCAACTCCGGCTTCGTTTCTCCCTCAAAAGCAGCCATCACCAGCTTGATTCCCGGTACCTGCCGCCGTGCCGCCACGATGAAGGTTTCTGGATAAACGCCGCTGCCAGCGATGATGCCGATGGTGCGAGGAGGCGGAGAGGAAATAGCCATGCTGCGTGGGTAGGTGGAATAAATCCGGCTGTCGCACAGCATGAAAAGTAGCGGCTGTGGGACTCGAACCCACACTCGTTAGAACTCGATTTTGAGTCGAGCGCGTCTACCAATTCCGCCAAGCCGCCTTGGTGGCCGATAGCTTGGCGGGGCAGCCGACCCACGGCAAGCGGATTTC
>JAYVNM010000035.1:0-6608 GCA_043758445.1 Akkermansiaceae bacterium
GGCGAGACGCCTGCGGAAATCGTCTAGCAGCTTCCAACAGGAGAGCTTTTTCTCATCGATGAGAGGTTTGGAATCCGCCACGGGCCGATGAAATCACGGACAATCTAACAGTACAAGCGTTTGTTTGAAAAATTCCAGACTTTCTCCGCATCAGCACCTAGCATGCCGAACAGTTCTGGGCAGCCCCCCAGTATGGCGCTGATTCATGATTTATTCCTAATCGCGGCGGTAAATTATCTTTGTTCCTCCCGTATTGGCTCCAACCATCACGGAAGAGCTTTTATTGGCGAATTTCAATTTCTCCCAAAACCCTCCGCCCCATTCGACAGTGATGTTGTCTCCATCAATCACGTAAGGATGCTTCTCTCCAGTTTCATCAACAACGTCGGATTCAGTAATGTGGCGTTTCACGGTTTTATTGCCGCCAATTTCGACGCGCCAAGTTCCAACAAGCGTAGTTTCCGGCGCAACCTTCGCCATCTCCTTCTCGATCTCATTCGCCCCGGCGAGGTTTCCCGCAGCCATGTATTTCTTCTGGAGCTTCGCGAGTTCCGCGCTGTAAGTCGCGTTGATCTTGGCGATGGCCGAATCCCGGCCTGATTTCAACGACGCCGCATCCGGCGGCAGTGCGGCGAGAGGCAACACGAGGGCGAATAGAGCGAGGATGATTTTTGCACGCATAATTTTGGTTTCTATCACAGGGGTTCAGGAGAGTCACGTTAAAAATCTTCATCATCTGTGTCAATCTGAGTAATCTGTGGTTGAATTTCTGTTTTCCGGTTAAAATGAATTATGTCTGATTCGCGGTTATTTTATTTTCGTGTTTTCCAGCATGAAGCATTCGGAAGAGGCGGAATGAAGTTCCGCGCTCCATTTTTCAGACTGCCACTCATGCAAGTTTCGCCACGAGGCTTGCGGCGAGTGCGGTGACGGCGGTAGCCTGAGCGGTATCGGTTAGATTCCCAGCGGCATCGAAGGCCTCAAAGGCTTTGGGAATCGAAACCTGATCCGCGAGAACGGTGATGCCGATGTTTTCCAAAAACGGCCGGAGCTGGGCGAGGCTGCGCGCACCACCGTAACCACCAGGCGAGGCGGATAGGATCGCTGCGGATTTTCCGCTCAGGACGGAAAGCGGTTTTTCATTAGGCGCGGTCGCCCGGGAAACCCAGTCAATCGCGTTCTTGAGGGCGGCGGTGATGGTGCTGTTATACTCAGGCGAGGCAATGATGAGTCCGGTGTTTTCGGCAAACAACGCTTTCAACTTCCGGGCGGTTTCCGGCATTCCCTCCGCGGCTTCAAGATCTTCGTCGAAGAGGGGCATCCGGAAATTCCGGAGGGCGATGAGGGTGACCTCCCCCCCGGCAGCGCGGGCGGCGGCTGCGGCGATGGCGGCGAGTTTCTGATTGTAGGATTCGGCCCGGAGACTGCCGCCGAAGACGAGGATGCGTGGTTGGTTCATAATGGTTAGACAGTTGTGGTTTCGAGAAATTTGCGGGATTCAGCCGAGGTCAAACAGAATCGCCTCGGCCGCCTCGGTGGTGGCGGTGATTTCGATTTCTCCCGGCTGCTCGAGCGAAAGCGCGTCACCCGCTGTTAGCAGGTTGCCGTTCACGTTGATCGAGCCTTTGGCGACATGAAGCCACAGGCCGCGACCCGCGATGAGTGGGTGGCTGGCGCGGCTACCGGGCTGGAGTTTTAGCAGATAGATCGAGGCATCTTGGGCGATGGTGGCGGAACCGTCCCGCCCGTCGGTGGAAATGACCAGCGTTTTGACATCGTTCTCCCGGCCTAGCGCTGGCGTCCACTCGGTGTAGGCAGGAGTGAGGCCGCGGGTGTCGGGCGTGATCCAGATTTGCAATAAATGGGCTGGCTCAGTGGTGGAGGGATTGAACTCCGAGTGCTGCACACCCGAGCCGGCGCGCATCATCTGGATCTCGCCGGGCTTGAGCACGCGGCGATTGCCCATCGAGTCTTGGTGGGCGAGATTTCCGGCTAGCAGATAGGAAAAAATTTCCATATCGCGGTGGGGATGCGTCGGAAACCCGCCACCGGCCGCGATCCGGTCATCGTTGATGACGCGCAGCGAGCGGAAGCCCATATATTCCGGGTCATAATAGTCGGCGAAGGAAAAGGTGTGCCAACTGTCGAGCCAGCCATGATTCGCATGGCCACGCTCACCGGCGCGGCGGATTTTGTATTCCATGTTCGTATTCATGCCGCCATCATACTGTGATTCTGGATTCAGGCTAATGCCATTTTATCATTTTAAGCATGTTAACCGCACAGGCTGGACTCAGCCTGGGTGCAACTGAAAGTGATGGCAAAGGGGAGCGCACGCGCCCTCGCCGGAGACCGGTGGACGCAAGCCTGGCAGCCGGAATATACAAAATGAGACGAACGTCCGGTCAGCTAACGTAGCGCGAGGGCGCACTACGTAACACGCGAGGGCGCGTGTGCTCCCCAGAAGAATGCCCACCACTTACAGTTACACCCACTCAGTCTAGCAGATTGGCATAATGCTTGCGGGCGAGCGACATCGAGAGGTCGAGAATGCCCTGGCTGCGCGATAGCCGGAGCGCCTCGTCCGCCATCGCCGCGCACTCGGCATGACTGAGCGAGCGGATCGCTTGGCCGACGCGTGGAACCTGCTGCGGACCGACTGAAAGTTCCTCGACGCCCAAGCCCAGCAGCAACGGTGTTAGACGAATGTCGCCAGCCATTTCCCCGCAGACACCGGTCCAGATGCCGTTGTCGGTGGCGGCGTCGATGGTGCGCTTGATCAAACGGATCACGCCCGGATGGGTGGGTCGGTAGAGATCCGCGACATGGGGATTCACGCGGTCGGCGGCGACGGTGTATTGGATTAGATCATTGGTGCCGATTGAGAAAAAGTCCACTTCCGGCGCAAGCAAGTCCGCGCAAATGGCGGCGGCGGGCACCTCGATCATGATCCCGACCGGCAGGTGGTGATCAAAGGGAATCGCTTCATTTTCCAATTCATCCATACAGCGCTTCACCATTTCCTTGCTCCGCCAGACTTCGGAAATCCCCGAGATCATCGGAAACATCAGCGCGACTTTCCCGAAAGCACTAGCCCGCAGCACCGCCCGAATTTGCTCCCGGAACATCGCTGGCCGCGCCAAGGAAACCCGGATACCGCGCCAGCCGAGGAAGGGATTTGGCTCGGGATCGGTTAGGGGTTCCACCGGCAACTTGTCACCACCCGCGTCAAGTGTCCGGATGATGACCGTGTGCGGGGCCATCTCGCGGGCAACTCGGGTATAAACTTCAGCCTGCTGCTTTTCGTCCGGCATTTCCTCGCCGTTGAGTAACAGAAACTCGGTCCGATAGAGGCCGATGCCCTTTGCGCCGCTGCGTTTCACCAGCGCCAGTTCATCGACGAGTTCTATGTTAGCGGAAACAGTTAGTGGTCGCCCGTCCACCGTTTCAGTGGCCGCCCCACGCATCGCATCCAGCGAATTGCGGACTTTTTCCTTAGCCAGCATCAGGCTGCGGTAGCGTTCCAGCGTTTCAGGCGCGGGATGTAAAATCAGTTTTCCCGTGTAACCATCAAGGATCGAAGGCGTCAGCGCGATGATGTCGATGACCGCGCCGTCCAAGCCGACGACGGCGGGAATGCCGAACGACCGGGCCAGGATGGCGGTGTGCGAGTTCACGCTGCCTTGCTCAGTAGCAAAGCCCAGCACATGCCGCCGGTTCATTGAGGCGGTGTCCGACGGGGCCAAATCGTAAGCCACGAGGACATGTTGATCCTCCGGGCCAAGCGGTCGGACGTCTCCCTCGGTGCTGAAATTTCTCAATACCCGCTGCGCCACGTCCTCGATGTCGGCGGTCCGCTCCCGCAGATAGGGATCGGGGATGCGGCGCATGGCTTCGAGGAAATTCTGCATCACTGCGTAAAAGGCATACTCGGCATTTTGCTGGCGACTGCTGATGGCTTGAATGACGCGATCCACCACCGCCCGATCCTCGAGGATCATCGCGTGCGCCTCGAAGATACCGCTCTCGTTATTACCTGATAGATCCTCCAGCCGACTTTGCAATTCGATCAACTGGCGCTTGGTAATTTCCAGCGCCTGCCGAAACCGCTCCTGCTCGCCTTCCACCTCCGCCTCGCTGATTTCATAAATGTCCGGTGCGGCGAACCCACGGGCGCTTACATGCACCGGGGCGATGGCGATGCCGGGAGAAGCTGGGATTCCCTCATAGATGATCTCTTGCTCGCTACCGGACTGTGGCATGTTCTGACGACAGCATGATTGCATCCGGGGGCGGGGTTCAAGACACAATTTCCAGCGCCCGAATGCCGCCGTTCCGCCCCCTCCACCCGCCGCAAGCCTCGGAAAATCAACCGGCTGCAACTCGTGATTGCCATTTTGAAATCCGGTGCGAGGCTCACTCACATGAAATCCGTTACCCAAGTCATCACCGCCGCCGCCGCCAGCATCTTTGCCACGAGCGCCCAAGCCGCGCCACTCGCCCTCGGGGCCGCGCTGCCTGCGGTCGAACAAAAAAATCAGGACGATCAGTCCGTGAAACTCGCCGAGGCCGGCGCAAAGGGCTACACCCTCGTTTATTTCTACCCGAAAGCCGACACCCCCGGCTGCACCAAGCAGGCGTGCAGCCTCCGCGATTCCTATGAAAAACTCACACAAAAGGGCGTCAAAATCTATGGTGTGAGTATGGACAAGGTTCCGGCCCAGAAAGCCTTCAAGGATAAATACAAGCTCCCCTTCGAACTCCTTGCCGACCATGACGGCAAGGTCGTGGATGCCTTCGGCGTGCCTAAAACCATGGGCTTTGCCAAACGCCAGGCCTACCTTTTCAAGGATGGCAAGCTCGTCTGGTTCGACCTCAGCGCCGCCACCGAAAAACAGGCGGAGGACGTGCTCAAGTTCCTCGCCACTCCGTGATGACGAGGCGGCTAGGATGAGCTTCGGATTCAACCCGCCCCGGTCACTAGGTCCCGGCGCTTCGTGAAATGCGTGCGCCACTCGACCTTGGCGGTCAGCGCCATCAGCAGGGCCAGCGTGGCCACCCCACAGACTGTCAGCGTGATGCCTGTTAGTCCGTCGAAGAAAAATGACGCACTTAACAAAACCAGATACGCGAGCTGTGCGGGTAGTGCCACTTTAAACAAAGTATTGCCACCCACCGCTCGCAGGTAGCCACAGACTAACACCACGGAAACCACCGTCGCGATCGCGAAACTCGGATAGAGCGGAATCAGATCCACCAGATAGGCGAACAGCAGGTGAAAGGCGAAGAACCCGGCGGCGACAAAGAACACATGCATCGGATGCAGCGGCACGCCCTTGAGTCCACCGACCAGCAACAACACCGTCACGAAAAACACTAGCGAGACCGGCGCGAAAAATGCGATCCGCGCCGCCACCGGTCCGGCATTCAATAGGTTCGGCATGTCCATCCCGATCGACGGAACCGCCAGCACATCCGGGTAATTCCAAGCCAGATCCCAGCCCTTGCCATCCATTTTCCGGTCGCCATCCTTGGGCGATCCAGTGCCCACAGGGAAATTGATCTCGGTGAAATCCGTGCGCATTTTCAGGACAAATCCAGCGATCCGGCGTTTGTCGGGAAACCCATAAGTCCATGTCCCGGTGCCTCTTGTTTGATAGGCCGCGTGAAGTATGATACTTCCAGACGCAGGCACCACAATGGCCCGCGCCTCACCGGAACTGTTCGGCCTCGTCGCTTCCGGCTCTTTTGCATTATCTAACGTGAATACAAATCCTTCCAATTTCTCCGCCCCCGCCGGCAGTGGAAATATGATATAGAGTGGCTGGGGAATGCGGGTCGGATTGACAAAAGTATAGTTCGCCTTGAAACCCACATCATAGGTGCGGTGGCGGAACAAGCCGCGTTGTTTCGGGACAAATTTCAAATCAACCAGCACATTGGACTTCGCCGGTAGCAACGCCGCAACGCGACCGGTGAATGAACAGGAAATCCGCGTGCTGGTTTCCTCCCCAGCCAAGTGAATCTCCAATTTTCCCGCCCCCGCATCCACCGGCGAGGCCGATTTCCCGCCTACATTGCATGCCAGCAATGTCATCCCTGGCGGGATATCTAACAGCGCTCCGAGCATCCCGCGATGCTCAAGGCTCATCGTCCCCTCCACCAACATCGCGCCATCCGGTTCGAGTTTAACAATCCACAGCGCCTCGCTGATAATCGCATCCGCCGTCGCCACCAAGGGTAGCGGAGTCACCGTTAGATCTGCCACCGTGGCGGCTTCTATCTGATAGCAGGATTGGCTTTTGAGATCGCTAGTAAATGCCTGCGGCAGGCCCTTCACCGCAAACGGCCCGGTCAATCCGTCCGCCGCATAGGCGAACTCGGACGCGCCAGGAATGATGAAACGCGTGCGGGTCGCATTCTCTCCCGGTGCCGAAGGGGCCTGGAGTTTCCACTTCCGGTCCAGGGGACGGCACGGCAACAGGTAGGAAAGCGCCACTTCACGCCCTAACATAGAGCCTGTCCCAGCCCAGCTTAACGATTGAAGCACAATGTATTAGACGCGAAAAAAAGTGGGCATGGAAGTCCGAAAAGACTCCCATGCCCGA
>JAYVNM010000036.1:0-46952 GCA_043758445.1 Akkermansiaceae bacterium
AGGAATTCCTCCCATCGTCCGCCCGCTTGGAGGAACTGGAAAAAGAAGATCAACTGTCCCTCCCGGGTGACCGGAGCTGGGTCATCCCATTCGGCGTAATAGCGACCGCCCGGGGTGTCCAACGGCTAGGTTCCAGATGGGTATTGAGGGGGCGTTTTTGTCTCACCCGTAGGGTTAACGGATATCACGGTCACCAGAGCTTCCATGACCTTGCTATTACGTCACTTGCCGCGTTTTGGCGAGCTTTCCATTTTCCTCTTTAGGTTAACACACGTGTCAGGACAGTGAGGCTCCAGTTTGGTATCTGTTCATCAAACACCGCCCTTCCTTTCGACCCTTCTATTGGACTCCGCTCGGTGAATCGGACAAAGAAATAGAGTCTTTGTCTCCGTCACGTCAGCAAGACGAACTTGCGTTTGAAGAATTCATTCGCCGTGGTGGCGGAGCGAGCAGATTGTTTTGATCCTCACTTCGGCGGCTGCGTGAGCGTCTGGAGGAATGCCTCCACATCCGCGATCTCCTGCGGCTTGAGGATGAGCGCCATCGGCGGCATCGGTGAGATGCCGAGCGCTTCGTAGCCCTTCGCGAGCACCTTGTTTGGCTCGAGCAGGCTGTCCCGGATGTAGGCGGCGTTCTGCCGCGCGGCGATGCCGTCGAGCGGAGGGCCGACCGTGCTGCCGACTCCGCCGAGCATGTGGCAGTTTTTGCAGGCCGCGATCGGGTGGTTCCAGAAGATGTCCTTTCCACGGGTGATGTCACCCGCGGCGATCTTCTCGGCCGCGTCCTCTACGGGCATCACCTCGCTGAAACGGACGTCATCGAAGCTGCCCTCGCCTTTTGCAACGTGCAGGAGGTTGATGCTCGCCTTATCCGTATCCTTGTTGGTGAAGACGGCCTCCACCTCAGTCCAGTCGCTCTCCCGCGCAGTGACCTTGTTTGTCTCGGCGCGGCCAATGTGATCGTTCAGGCTCAGCTTGCCATTGAATGCGTGCGTCTTCACCCAGGCGCTCATGCGGTAGGTCGTGTTCGGCTTCAGCGCCACGTCCTGGAAAAAACTCGTGTCCGCATCGTCGTGCGTGATACAGCGCAGCGCGCTCTTCCCGCCGTGCGCGTCGGCGACGACCTTCCACTCCGCGCCCTTGGTGGCGGGCCTCGTGTCGTAGTCGCGGCGCTTCCAGCCCTCGGGCAATCCGTCAGCGCCGAGTTTTTCGAGGTCGCCGTTCACGAGGAGGTTCGGGCCTTCCTTGAATGCCGCGGCCTTGTGTTTTTCCACCAGCATGTGTGCGGCTTCGCGCAGCCATTCGTCGCCCTGCACCGCAGGCTCGGCGGCGAGCTTCGCGACCAGCGTGGAGAGGTGCGTGCCCTTCGGGAAATCGCCGAGCTTCACGAGCGCGGCGAGCCGCGTATGCAGATCGGGATCGCTCACGACGCCAGAGCCGAAGAAAAGTTCCTGCGCCGCCGCGTCGCTGCCGAGCGCGCGGATGGCGTTGCGGCGGAGGCGCGCGTCCTTCGCGAGCAGCGCGGCCTTGTGCGTCGCGGCGTCGAGCTGGCCGATGCCTTGCAACGCCCAGAGCGCGTGAATCGCACCGGTGGCTCCGTCATTCGCGAGCACCATTTGCTTCAGCGCGGGCACGGCGGCGGATTTTTTGCCGTCCACGATCATCTGCTGCGCGAGCAGCCGCCAGTACTGCGTGTCGGAATTCAGCGCGGCGACGAGTTCGGAAGCGGACGCCCCGGCGAGCGGCTTCGGCATCACTGCGGGCGTGTCCTTTGCCACGATCCGGTAGATGCGACCCCGGTTGTGATCGCGCAGCGCGTTCTCATGCGCGCCGCCGCCGCCGGTCTTCGCATCAAAGCCGCCGTGCGCGACGCTCGGCGTGGGGTTGTGCTGGATGATGAAATTTTCCCAATCGGCGACCCACACCGCGCCATCCGGCCCGACCTCGGAATACACCGGAGAAGTCCACTCGTCGCTGCTCGCGAAAATCGGCATCGCGTCGAGCGCCTTCCAGCCTGCGCCATCGGGCTGCACGTCCAGAAGATTCACGACTTTCATCGTCGGCTCGCACACCATCGCCTTGCCTTGGAAGCGCGCGGGCAGCTTCGACGAGTAGATGAAAGTCGATCCCGCTGCCGCGGTGTAGCCGCCCCAATGCCCGCCGTTCGCATCCGCGCCGAACACATCCACCTGCCGATAGTTCGGCGTGATGGCGCGCACCTGCTCGACGATGTTGATTTTCTTCGCCGTCATCCCGCGCACGCCTGCGGGCCAGCTCGTCGCGGGGATGCCGCCGAAGAAAATCGGCGCACCATTCGCCGTGCCGCCGAACTGATCGCCCGCGTCGTTCGCACCGTACGCCCACGAGTTGTTCGTGAACTGGTGTAAGAATTCGAGCGCCGAGCCGTCCGGCTTGAAGCGATACGTGCCCATCGAAAACCCGAACGGCTTGCCGCCGACCGTGCCCTTGAACCCCGAGTAGCCGACGCAGCCGTAGAGCCAGTTGTCATAGCCGAAGTGCAGGTTACTCGCCTGCCCGTGCGTGTCACTGATGCCCCAACCGTCAATCAGCACCTCGCGCACATCCGCCTTGTCGTCGCCATTCGTGTCTTTGAAAAAAAGCAACTGCGGCGGCTGCGCGACGATCACGCCGCCGCGCGCGAAAACGAGGCCCGTCGGCAGATTAAGTTTGTCGGCAAAGACGGTGAACTTGTCCGCGCGCCCCGTGCCCTTCGTGTCCTCACAAATGATGATCTTGTCGTGCCCCGCACCGCCCTCGACGACGCCGTGCGGATAGTCGCTCGTCGCCGCGACCCACAGCCGCCCGCGCGCATCCCATGCAAAGGCGATCGGCTTCCCGATTTCCGGATCGCTCGCGTAAAGCTCCAGCTTCAGATCCGCCGGCACCTGCGTGCGCTCCATCGCCCCCTTCACGCTGAACGGATGCTGATACGTGATCGCCTCGGGCCGCTTCTCATAGTTCGCGACGAGCGGATTCTTCTCCCTCACCTCCGGCTCACGCTGCGCGAGAAATTTCTCCCACTCGGCTTTCGCCGCTGGGTCCACGTTCGCGAGGATCGTCGAGCGGATCGCCGCGGGCGCATCGCCCTCATTGATCGCTACGACGCGCTTCTTCGCCTTCAGCGCCGCAAGCGCAGGCGCGTCACCTCCGCCGAGCACCATCGACACATCGTAGAGCCCCGCCATCTTTTCACTGAGCCCCGACGATGGCGTGAAGTAGTCGAAGTAAATCGCATCGCGCCCGAGTTGCTCCATCGCGACCCGCAGCACGCCCGCCTTGCCCTGCTCCACGCCCGTCGGATCAAAGAACAGCACGCGTAGCGGACGCGGCTCCGCGGCGACTGCGGCTGGAATGGCGGCAGCGAACATCACTGCGGCGGAAATTGCGCGGATCGAAATGACCAGGGGACGGGGAATGTGGTTCATGGTTTTTGGGAAATCAGAGGTGCAATTATCACTAAGCCCGCGCGCTGCCAAGCTAATCTGACATGTTTTGTGAGAAATCGGACGCACGCAGAGACTGTCAGACAAAGAAGGGGATTGAATCGGTTTGGAATCATGGTAGGATGTGTTTGCTTGGCAGCCTGCGGGACTGCGCTCTAGGTGACCAATGCGCCGCACGGCCAGTCCGCCGTGGTCGGGCACTTTTCATTTGAATCGAATCAGGGTGCCTTTGCGGAATGAGTCGTCCGCCTGTTGGGTTGAGTAGCTTGAAAAATAGGTGCGTCCCGTCCCCTGCGGCACGAACACCGCCATCCAGCCCCGTACGCACGGTGGTGAACCAACTCGCCGGATCTCACCAACCTCGTGCCCTTTCTTTCTTGCATAGGGCCATCGCTTTACCAGGCGGGGATGGAGGAAGACGGCATTGACTCTACAGGAATTCCATCTGCTGCAGGACCTTGGGATCTTCGAAGCGGACGCCGACGCCGAGCAGACGGACGGCCCGGTTGTCGCCGCGCTTCCAGACTTCTGTTAGAAGCTCTTCGAAGATTGCGGGATCGATGATGTGCCCGGCGCGTTCTGCGGTGGTGCGGTGGAAGTCGGAGAACTTCAATTTCACCACCAGCGAGCGGATGACCCGGTCGTAATGTGATTTCGCGATGTCCTCCAGCAGGCCTTCCAGCATCGCGCGCATGGGTGGGATGAGCGCGGGGAGGACCCGGATGTTTTCAGAAAACGTGTTCTCACTGCTGACCGATTTACGGATGCGCGAGGACGACACTTCCCGGTCATCGACACCGCGGCAGAGGTTCCACAGTTCGATGCCCCATTTGCCAAAACGGCGGGCAAGTTCAATCTGATCGAGCTTCTGCAAATCGCCGCAGGTTTCGATGCCGAGCGATGCGAGGTTTTCCCGCATCTTTTTGCCAACGCCCCACAAGCGACCGACCGGCAGTGCGGCGATGAAAGCGGGGATTTCCTCGTCCGTGACGTGCTTCTGCCCGTTGGGCTTGTTCCAGTCCGATGCGATTTTCGCGACCAACTTGTTCGACGAGATTCCCGCAGAGGCGGTGAGGCCGGTTTCTTCGAAAATCTGCGCGCGGATTTCGCGGGCGATGGCGGCCCCGTCACTCTGCAAATGGGTGACATCCAAATAAGCCTCGTCGAGTGAGAGTGGTTCGATGAGGGGAGTGAAGCGTCCGAATATCGCGCGGATCCGCGAGCTGGCGGCACGGTAGAGCTCGAATCTAACAGGCACCAGGATCAGGTGGGGGCAAAGCTCCAGCGCCTTGAACACCGGCATTGCAGAATGGCAGCCGTATTTCCTCGCCTCGTAGTTCGCGGTCGTCAGCACGCCTCGCCGGGAGCTGCCACCGACCGCCACCGGCTTACCGCGCAACGATGGATTTTCCCGCTCCTCGATGGCGGCGTAAAAGCAATCCATGTCGATGTGGATGATTTTTCTCACGGTTGACGCGACGTTCCCGATGGCTGGCGTTGGAGTGCCCCAGGGTGTCGCTTCGGCGTGAGGTGAACTTTCCATATTGGCAAAAGATCGATATCCGGGTAATTCCTGCCATGAAATTGCTGCCCCCGCACTCTTATGGCCGAATTGATCCAATTCAACTGTCCAGCTTGCGGAATGACGCTGCGACTGCCCATGGCGATTGCCGGGCAGCAGGGGCCGTGTCCGGGATGCCAGCAGGAGATTGTCGCCCCGGACCCTTATCGCGGAATTGGTGCCAGGCTGGCTGCCGCTCCGCCGATGCGCCCGGAGCCTGAGCCGTTCAAGCCCTTTGCAGACCGCCGCCGCTGGTGCCTCGGGAACCGGATCTTGTGGTGAAATCCAACGAACCGGCGCCAATGCGACGGGCCGCTGAGATCGAGCCGCCTACCCCGGTGATCCGGGAGAAACATCCTGCGACCGCCGTGCCGCACCGGATGTTGATCGTGATGGCATGTCTTCTAACAGGATTGGGCGGGCTGGCTGGTTGATTGGCCGGCATTTATCGAGTTCCGTGACAATCTTTTTGAGGATTTCGTGGATGGTCCCACCGACAAATCCGGTGAATTTCATCTCATCGTGACCAAGCCGCCGCCGGGCCGGGCGGCGAACACGGAGAATGAGAGTTTTGCATCGGTCCTGCTGCAGTCGCCGCTGGCCGACAAACCCCACCTGGCGTTTGTTAGGAAAAACTCCGAGATCTTCGACACCGTCCAGGCTGCCACCGATTCCGGAGTGATGTTCTCGCCGGTGCTGGAGGTTGCGATCGTCAGGTCCGCGGAAGCTGTGCTCGGTTGGGATCAGGAAACAGGCATGCCAAGCCGTGCGACATTGTATCGCGCGGCGCAGTTGGCTTGGATTTCCTCACGCTCACATGAATTGGCGACCTCAGATGATTTCCGAAAGGAACGGGAAAGGGCGGAGGACACGAATCCAGGAAACGAGGCAAAACTCACCGCAAATTTGCGCTAGCTGCGCCGTGAGTTTGACCGCGCGACCAAGCTGCCTGTCGAACTGGTCGCGCGTGATTCGACTGCGAGCTCGCTCGCCAAACATGCATGGGCCGACGCCCGGCAGCGCTCGGATTTTTCATCGTTCGCCCCGCACCTAGAGGTTTTGCTTGGGATCGCCCGAGAGAAAGCGGATTTATGGGGTTACGCAAGCGAGAGGCATGATGCTCTGTTAGAAGGCTTCGAGCGCGGAACGAGCACCGCTGCGGTAGCCCATTTGTGCGACAGCATGCGACCGGCTGTTAGAAACGTCGCCGCGCGCGCCGTGCAAGCTTCGGAAGCGCATGCGCCTTCGTTGCCGGCGGGGCCTTATTCCATCGCCAGCCAGCCGGATTCAGAGATGTGGAAGTCAATTCCCCTCAGTTTCTAACGAATGGAACTGAAATTTTTGGCTTCATGGACACGGGTTTCCCGGATCGTCTCGATTTGATCCCCTGTTCGAACTTTTTTGACTGCCTGATGATTAGGCGGCCCAGGAGTGTGGTGTCCCGACCTTTTGTTCCTGATCCTCTTTGCGCTTTTTCTCGGCCTCCGCCATGCGCGCAACAACCCAGAGGTTGTGCGTGAGAACCGCCCAGCCTACGGCCAGTTTTCTGTGCTCAATGCCTTTGTCTAACAGTTGCCGTCCGAAGAGCCCGCAGTTTCCCGGTCGTCTGAAACCGGAAACGGAAGCCGCGATGAAGGAAGCGCTCTGGCTCTGGGTGCGTGGCGAAAGCCGGCTAACTGATATCGGCGCAGATGACCTTCTGCTGCTGCTAGGCACAGAAAATCACGACCTGAACCGACGGCCCGCTTTCTACCTCATCACGGCGTTGCTGAAGGACGATCCCGCCTACCGCGACCGCAAGCTCGGGGACGACCACACCGTCGCCGAACACGCGGATGCCCGCAGTCATCGAACATGACCGCGGTGGCCGTCCGCAGCATCCATTCTGGAGCGTCCAGCACGAGAACGTCCTCATCCTTCAGCGCATCGCCCCCGATAAACTCATGGGCTCTTACAGCACCGGCACGGTCGGCATCGGCTTCACCGGCAAGGCCCTGAAAAAGGTCGAGAAAGACGGCTGGATTTTCGCCAGCAATGGCAAGGCCTTCATAGGCGTGAAGTTTCTCGATGGCGTCTATCAGTGGGACCAAAATCACGAAGTTGCAATACCCGCGCACTTCAAAGCCGCGACAGACCCGTCACGTATCCTGCTCCATTCCGGTGACATCATCAGCGATGGCACCTTCGAGAAATTCCAAGCAACCGTGCTTACAAACCCGCTCAAAGTTAGCGCCAATCAAGTGGACTATCATTTTAATCTAACTGTTACACTTTCAAGTCACTCGCTACATCCCGCAAAAAAGCTCGATCTTCACACTCCCCTTGATCAACGGCAAACCCATTGACCTAAGTCCGCCGACATCTTATCAAAGCCCCTATCTCAACGCGGACTTCGGCAGCGACAAAATTTCCCTAACGATCGGTCCCATCAAGTCCGCCCTCGATTTTTCAGAACCGGACAAGACTGTCCACGGGCAAAGGTCGTTGCGAGATGGGCAGGAATCCCATTGCAAAGCCGGGTGAAGGCGGGCAGCTTTGCCATGTCCAGTTTATTCTAACATCAGTTTATGAAAACAACCCTCGCTCTACTCACCGTATTCTTACTAACAGCATCATCCGCTTTGCATGCTGCCGAAAAACCTAACATCATCTTCATTCTCGCTGACGACATCGGCTACGGCGATTTCGGCTGCTACGGCGCGACGAAAGTGAAGACGCCGAATGTGGACCGGCTCGCATCGCAAGGATTGCGTTTCACCGATGCCCACTCGATGGCCTCGGTCTGCACGCCATCGCGGTACTCGCTGCTAACTGGCGAATACGCTTTCCGCAAAAATGGCACCGGCATCGCTTCCGGCGTGGAGGGATTGCTCATCGCACCGGGCCGCACAACAGTGCCATCGTTGCTGAAGCCCGCAGGCTACACCACCGGCATCGTCGGCAAGTGGCATCTCGGGCTTGGCACCACGCCCACGGATTACAACGTAGAGATCAAACCCGGGCCGCTCGAAATTGGCTTCGACTACGCATGGATCATGCCCGCCACCGGCGATCGCGTGCCCTGCGTCTGGGTCGAAAACCATCGGGTGGTGAATCTTGATCCTGCCGACCCGATCAAACTCGACTACACCGTCGGACGCGGCGCGCCGCGTTCGTTCGTGAAGGGAATCCCCCGCATTGGTGGGCAAATCGGTGGCAAGGCCGCACTGTGGGACGATCAAAATATTTCCACTGTGATCGCGGAAAAAAGCTGTGCATTCATTGAGCAACACAAGGACCAGCCGTTTTTCCTCGAAGTGGCGACCCACAACATCCACGTCCCGCGTGCGCCAAATCCACAGTTCCTCGGAAAAAGCGCGTGTGGCGTGCGCGGCGACGCCATCGCCGAGTTTGACTGGACGGTGGGCCAAGTGCTCGATGCCCTCGACCGGCTCAAGCTCGCTGACAACACGCTCGTCATCCTCACCAGCGACAACGGCGGCATCCTTGATAACAATGGACCCGACATGGTCCATGGCATCGGTTCGGAAGATGCTAACAACGGCCATCTTTTTAACGGTGTCCTGCGCGGCACCAAAGGCACCGTCTGGGAAGGCGGCACCCGCTTGCCGTTCATCACCCGTTGGCCCAGCCACGTCCAACCCGGTGTATCCGATGCGCTCGTCTGCCAGGTGGACATGCTCGCGAGTTTCGCCGCTCTAACCGGACAGAAGCTCGCCCCTGCCGACGGCCCCGACAGCTTCAACATCCTGCCCGCGCTCCTCGGTGAAAAAACCGTTCAGCCCGGCCGCGAGTATCTCATCGAACAGAACAACACCGGCACCGCAGTCGCATTGCGCAAAGGCAATTTGAAATACATCCCCGGCCAAGGTGGTGGAAAAGCAACTCGTCGCAAAAAAGCCCAACCCGAGCGCGCATCCGAGGCCGTCGCCGACCGCGACCTTCCACCTGCCGCTGCAGCACTCTACGATCTATCCACCGACTTGAGCGAAACAAAGAATATGGCGGCGGCGCATCCTGACATCGTTGCCGCGATGGCCACCATGCTTGAAGAACTGAAAACACAAGGAAGAAGCCGACCATGAAAATCGTCACTGCAATTTGCCTAACTCTATCCGTGGCGCGGGGAAATATCCGCGCTGCTGAAACCCCACCAGCGAAGCCGAACATCATCGTCATCTTCACCGACGACCAAACCTATCGCGGCATTGGCTACAACAACCTCGAGGTGAAAACCCCACATCTCGACACTCTAGCAGCCAGCGGCATCACCTTCGAGCACGCTTATGTCGCGAGCCCGATTTGCGCTGCCAGCCGCTCCTCCATGATGACGGGCCGGTTTCCTGAACAGCACGGGGTGCGGGCTTTGGATACCAAAGCCTTCGCACCTTACCTCAAGGGTGCTCCTCATGCGAATCAAACCCTGCCGAGTCGGCTGAATGAAGCGGGTTACACAACAACACTGCTAGGCAAGTCGCAGCTCGGCGAGCCACAGACCTATGGTTTTGCGGCGGGTAATGAAATAGGGTTTGCAGAAGAAACGCTTCCACCACGACAGATAGAATTCAAAGAAAAAACAACTTTATAGCGTGGATGTCCGCCCATGTGACTGAGGCTACTCAGAAATGCAACGACTACAAATCTCGTCCTGGTTTTCGAGTCAACCCGCCCAAACGTGTTTACTGGTCGGCGCGACCGTAAGAAGCAATCCATCCATCAAGGCCCGCACTGATTTTCACCTCCACCGTGTTCGCGAGGAATTTTACGACATGACCGATGACCGCTGCGAGCGCAACAATCTAATCGGTGATGCCGCCCGCCAGACGGAAATCGAGGGCTTGCGCCAAAATCTACTCAAGGTTCTGCGGCGGACTGGTGATCCGTTCGCCGAAGCATTCGCCCACCGGGACGACCCATTTGTCGTCGCCGCCGCACTCAAGAAATTGAGCGAGGAATATGGCCGGGGTGCCAAAGGCAAAGGCGATCCAAAGGACGTATCACCACGATGAAAGCCGCCATTTTGAATGACTGGGCAGTGAAAAATAGGGCAATTCATGAATACACCAATGATCAAATTCCGGCAGAGGATGATCGAAATGGGAAGCTGATTCGACTGCGGTTTTAGTTTCTCGCTCAGGATTTAATACTCAGCCTGCGCTATTTACCGGGTCTTTACAGACAAGCGGGCAAAATCGTGCAAGGATTGCTTCATGCTCATCCGCGGTAGCCAGTGGTTCGCATGGTTCGCCTATCTCGCAGGCAGCCTGCTTATTCTAACAAATTTGATGCAGGATTATCTTCCCGGTGGCTTCGGGCTCTTCATTGCGGAAAAGGGGGAAATCGGCAAAAGCATGTTATGGCGGACATCGCTTCACATTCATATCATCGGCGGGCTGCTTTGTCTCTTCACAGCTCTGCCGCAGTTCTCGAAAAACTTGCTTCGCCACCAGCCCGCTATCCACCGCGTCGCTGGCAGGGTTTATGGGATGAGCATGTTGTTTCTCGTCTGTCCCACCGGCTTCCATATCGCCTTTTACGCCAAGGGCGGCTTATTTGGAAAACTTGGCTACCATTCACGGTCTCCACATTTGTAACACCCGTCTTGGTATCCGGCTATGTCCGACTCTCCGACAACGCCATCTTCATCTACCTACCCGATACCAAAGACTACATCCCCAGCACTCTAGATCCGCGCTTTGCGCCGCCCAAGGAAATCAGGATTGAACCTGTTAAACCGACCTGAGCCGCCACCGGGTCGCTCTGGAGCCAGTGGTTTTCCGCGCTCAATACCGCATCACCCGCGACAGAAAGCGCTGGCAGAGCGCGGATCGTGGCGAGCCAAATAGCTCTGCTGGTGGTGAGAGTTCCTCGATTTTTCCCGCAGCCACGAAGGCGACTTGATCCGCCACGGCGCGGGCGAATCCCATCTCGTGCGTGCTGAGAATGATGTCCTGCCCGGCTTCTGCCAGCTCCTGAATCAACTCTAACACCTCAGCCGTCATCTCCGGGTCGAGGGCGGAAGTGGGTTCGTCGAGAAACAAAACCTCCGGCTGATGGGCGACCGCGCGCGCGATGCCGACGCGCTGCTGTTGGCCGCCGGAAAGTTGTGCGGGCAGCTTGTCCGCGTGGTCGATTAAGCCGAATCGATCCAAAGCTTGCACAGCGATTTCCCGTGCTTTCGCAGGTGAGTGGCCGTGGACTTTTTCCAACGGCAGCGCGATGTTGCGGAGAGCCGTTAGATGAGGGAATAAGTTGAATTGCTGGAACAAAAAACCGTTTTTCCGCCGGTATGCTTGGAGCGCTGCGGCGTCCGGCAGTAGTGAGCTGCCGTTGATTTCCACCGTCCCGCCATCTGCGATTTCTAAGCCACCAAGCGCCCGCAGTAGCGTGCTTTTTCCGCCGCCCGAGGGACCGATGAGCACCAGCACGCGGGCCGATTTCACCCGCAGCGTCAGGCCGTCAAGCGCGCGCGTGGTGTCGTAGCATTTCGTCAGGCTGATGACTTCAAGTTTCATGACGGAAGCGTTTTTCCAGCCAATGTGACAACCACGCGACTGGAAGCGTTAGAATAAGGTAGCCCAATGCTAACGGAACGTATCCCTCCAACCCGGAGTAGGAGCGTGCGATAACATTCTTGGTATTATAGAAATACTCTGTCACGCCGATGACGTTGAGAAGCGACGAGTCCTTGATGAGTGAAACAAACAGCCCCGCCACCGCCGGCAACACCCGCCGCAACGCCTGCGGAAAGATGACATAGCGGTAAACCTGCACCGGACTGAAGCCCACCGCCCGCGCCGAATCCCACTGCGTCTTGGGAATACTTTCCACTCCACCACGCAGAATTTCTCCGAGATACGCACCCTCGAAAACTGATAGCAACAGCACACCAATGAGCATTTTGTCATTCAGTCCCTGTTCGCCAAGCGGTCTCGACAGCAGCGGTGCAAAGATCACGAAATAACCGAATAACAGATGCACCAGCAGCGGGGTGTCTCTAACGAATTCGAGGAAGGCCCGGCAGGCCCAGCGCACTACGATCAGGGATGAGCGCTGACCGAGCATGAATAACAGCCCGAAAAAAATACTCCCGATCAATGCGGCCAATGAAATTTCCAGGGTCATTGTCCAACCACTCCACAAGGCTCCCCGGTATTTCCAGACATTCGCCCAATCGGTCTGTTTTCCTAACATCGCAAACACCGTCGTGCAAAGCCATGCGAAAGCCCCCGCCATGACAAGGGCGACAAGGACATTGGCAAACAAGGTGCGGCGGTGCATCGGATCGAAAGCAGTTAGATCTAACGCAAGATGAATGGCACTCCCGCGCGTTCGAGAAACTTTTTCTCGTCGCTCAAGTATTGCTCGCCCAGTTTTTCAAAGCCGCCGGATTTGCGAAACTCCTCGATGAATTCGTTCACCTGCTTTTTCAAGTCATCTTGTCCTTTCGCAATTCCAATTGCCCACGATTCTTGGACGAATGGATCCAGCAAGCCGCGGGTGGTTTCCTGGTTTTCCATCGCGTATTTATAGATACTCAGTTGATCGTAAATGAAGGCGTCCGCACGTCCCTGAACCACTTCCAAGACGGCAGCAGTTTGGTCCTCGAATACCACGCGCTTTGCATCTGGCAGATTGTTGATCGCCCAAGTTTCACCTGTTGTCGTCGCCTTCGCCGCGATGACCCGGCCTGGCTTTTTCAAATCGTCGATTGATTTCACATCCGAGTCTTTCCGCACTAACAGCGCCAGCCCGGTGAAGGCGTAAGGATTGGAAAAATCAATCGACTGCCGCCGCTCATCGGTGGCGGTCATTGAGGAAATGATGAGGTCGGTGTTGTGGGTCTTGAGTGCCGGAATGAGTCCCGAGAAATCCATCGGCACGATCTTGATTGGTCGTCCGAGTCGCTTTGCCAGGGCTTCGGCCAGTTTGACGCTCACGCCATCCGGGTTGCCGGATTTGTCCTGCATTTCAAAGGGCGGATACGATAGATCCATGCCGATCCGTAAAACCGGGTCATTGCCAGCGGGGCCGGATTTTTCGCGACAGCCATTGGCAGCAAGCAAACACCCGGCAAAGATCAGGGAACGGTAGCAGATCATGACGCGAGCATAGGCTGTTCCAACTCGAACGAAAGTGTATTGTGCGGCAAGGGCGATAGGGCATGCGAGTCAATTTAATAACGGAGAATGGCCGTCTCAGCCGTCTCGGATGCTGTAGAGTTGGTGGAGAATGGATAAAGCTCCCAAATGGCAGGGAACGAGTTGCCATGCCGATTTCTTGGCGGATAGCGACGTTCGGAAAGTCCTTCTGGCGATTCTCCTGTGCGAGAAGCCCATGGGCTCCAATGATTGGATCGCCAAGCGATTGTTGATAGGACATCCGGGATTGGTCAGCCACTTGTTTTCCGCAGGACGAGGAATAGGAATCGGCCATCTAAAGGCAATAAGGCGTAAATTAACCCAGAACAATCTGCACTGAGTAAGGAGGCTTGATTTCGGTGGTGATTTTGGCCATGTGTTCATCAACCTAGATTTCCACCATGCCACACTCCCCACTTGCCGGGCGCCTGCGCGCTCTTGTTGCCACTGCTGCCGAAGCCGCTTCCCGGCAGGTTGAAACGGAACGCGTCATCGCCGAGCACGTCGTAAGGACGAGTCGGCGGGATTTCCTGCGCACATCCACATTGGCTGGCGCGGCCCTGGCGGTTGCCCCTATGACTCAAGCGGCCAACGCGAGTGGCACGACCGCGCGAGTGGCGATCATCGGTGGCGGCCTTGCCGGGTTGACCTGCGCTTATCGCCTGAGACAGGCTGGCATCATCGCCACGGTGTATGAGGCAAACTCCCGGTTAGGCGGACGTTGTTACACCCGGCGCGGCGCTTTTCACGAAGGCCAGATTGTCGAGCGGGGCGGTGAGGCGATTGACACCGCGCACACCAGCATCCGCAGTCTCGCGCATGAGTTGGGATTGCCGTTAGAAAACCATCTCGCGGCTGAGGCTGCTGGCACCGAGCCCTTTTATTTTTTCGACAACGCGGCCTACAGTTTCGCTGATGCCGCCGCCGACATGCTGGCGATCTGGCCTAAATTGCATGCCGACATCCGTGCTGCGGACTATCCGACCCAGTATAACCACTACACGCAACGCGGGCTGGAACTCGATCAAATGTCGGTGGCGGACTGGATCAATGCGACCGTCCCCGGCGGCATTAAATCGCGCTTCGGACAATTGATAGACGTTGCCTATAACATCGAATACGGCGCGGAAACCCAAGTCCAGAGTGCGCTAAATTTACTCTATCTGCTAGGTTACTCAAGCAAGAGCGAGTTTCAAATCTTCGGCCCGTCTGACGAGAAATATCATGTGCGCGGCGGCAACGATCAAATACCCACTGCGCTGGCGAAACGACTGGGACATCAACTCGTCACAGGCAAGGCGCTCGTCGCAGTACGGCGCAAGCCGGCGGGGACATACGCCCTCACATTGCATGGCGGAACCTGCACTGAGGTGACGGTGGACAAGGTCGTTTTCGCGCTGCCATTTTCAATCCTCAACACCTGTGTGGATCTAACCAAGTCGGGGTTCAGCGAACTGAAAATGACGGCGATTCGCGAGTTAAAAATGGGCACGAACACGAAGCTGCATCTGCAATTCAGCCGTCGGCATTGGCGCGATCTTGGCAACAATGGCGAGACCTACTCTGACCGAGGCTATCAGAATACTTGGGAGGCGACGCGCGGCCAGAATGGCACCTCCGGCATTCTCGTGGACTACACCGGCGGCAACGTCGGAGCCAGCTTCGATACTGGCACTCCGGCGCAACGGGCGGCGAAATTCCTCAAACAACTCGACCCGGTGCTGCCCGGCGTGAGCGCCACTTGGAACGGCCTAGCAACCGTCGATTACTGGCCCGGCAATCCCTACTCGCGCGGCAGTTATTCGTATTGGCAAGTCGGTCAATACACCCGTTTTTCCGGTATCGAAGGCGTGCAAGAAGGCAATGCTCATTTCTGTGGCGAGCACACGTCCACCGACGCCCAAGGCTATCTGGAAGGCGCGGTGGCCTCCGGTGAACGCGCCGCTTCCGAAGTCATCGCCGACATCGGTTAGATTGTGGCTTCATAGTCGTGCCAACACGGCATCGCCCATGCCGGTGGTGCCGACTTTGGTTTCGCCCGGCTGACTGGTGGCGATGTCGCCAGTGCGGTAGCCGTCGGCAATGGTCTTGGCGACAGCGGCTTCAATCGCATCGGCAGCTTCGATTTCTCCTAACGAAAAACGCAGCAACATGGCGAGCGAGAGGATCTGGGCGATGGGATTGGCGATGCCTTGGCCAGCGATGTCGGGAGCGGAGCCGCCGGACGGTTCGTAGAGGCCGAAGTAGAGGCCGTCGTCGCGTTGCTTGCCTAACGAGGCGGATGGCAACATGCCGAGCGAGCCGGAGATCATTGCCATTTCATCGGATAGAATGTCGCCGAAAAGATTTTCCGTCACTAACACATCGAACGAGCCGGGGCGCTTGATGAGCTGCATGGCGGCGTTATCGACATACATGTGGGAGAGCTGGACTTCGGGAAATTCCTTGGAAATTTCGATGACCGTCTCGCGCCAGAGAACGGACGAAGCAAGCACGTTCGCCTTGTCCACCGAGAGCAATTGTTTTTTCCGACCCATCGCGGCGGTGAAGGCGACGCGGGCGATGCGCTGGATTTCGCTTTTCATGTAAATCATGGTGTCGAAAGCGACGGGTTCGCCATCGCGCTCCTCGCGACCTTTTGGCGTGCCGAAATAGACGCCGCCGGTGAGTTCGCGGACGCAGAGGACGTCGAAGCCATCGGCGATGAGTTCCTGTTTGACCGGCGAGGCGTGGGTGAGCGCGGGCAGGCAAACGCCGGGGCGGAGGTTCGCGAAGAGGCCGAAATGTTTGCGCAACGGTAGCAGCGCGCCGCGTTCGGGCTGGATGTCGGGCGGCAGCGATTCCCATTTCGGGCCGCCGACGGAGCCGAAGAGGATCGCGTCTGCAGCCTCGCTGGCGGCGACAGTTGCCGGGGGCAGCGGATGGCCCGTGGCATCGATGGCCGCCCCGCCGACGAGGTGCTCAGAGCGGGCAACGGTGAAGCCGAATTTTTCCTCAACGGCTGCTAGGAGGCGGAGGGATTCGGCCATGACTTCCGGGCCGATGCCGTCTCCGGCGAGGATCGTGATGCGGTGACTGCGTGACATGCGCGAGAAAATGGCGGGCTGCCCGGTGGGTGGCAAGTGTGCAGAATGCCGCAAGGGGGGATTTCGTTGATTCAAGAGAGGCTATCGAAAATCCGTTAATCACCTGAGGACTAATCGGCAAGGGCTTATCCTCCTTATCTGCCTTTCCCCGAACCTTGGCTTGCGGAGCGTGCGAGTCGGGAGCATCCTCCAGCCATCATGCAGGCAGTGACAGATCGTTTGAAAAATTTCCTCCAGTTCGTGGCGGTCAATTTGATCGACGAGCCGACCCAAGCGCAGTTGAAAGTGGCCGAACTGGGACCGAAGCGGTTGCGCTTCAAGTTGGTGCTGGCGAAGCCGGACGTGGCGGTGCTGATCGGGAGAAATGGCTTCACCGCATCGGCGATCCGGAGCATTCTCAAAGCGGCAGCGGAGCGTGAGGGCGTGCAGGTCTCGCTGCAAATCCACTCGCATGAGGAGGAGGCCGAGTTGCTGGCCCGGGGCGAGGGAAATTGATGGCAAGTGCCGGTCATCGCCTGTTGAGATCGGACCAATTTCCGTAATAACATCACATAATAAATTGTATTTCCCAATAAATCTAACTACTGCAAAACCCGATGAATTTCCAATTATCTGCCTCCATCCTCACATGCACCCTTATAGCAAATGGCTTCGCTGCCGCGCTGCCGCCGGAGGATGCGGCGGTGGCGGTCAGGTCGCCGCTGACCAGTTATATCATCCAGCCAACGCGCGTGGTCTGGCAATCGCCGCAAGGTGTGAAAAATGCCAGCGAGCTGTTGAAACCCAAGTCCGGGCAGGCGGTGTTGAGAGAACCCGGGCCGCCCTTGGTGTTGGCTGCGGGGACGGGGATTATCCTGGACTTTGGCGTGGAAATCCAAGGGATGTTAGAGCTTTTTACACCGATGACGGGGATCAAGCATCCGGGACCGATTCGCATCCGTTTCGGGGAATCCGTGGCGGAAACGATGGCGGAACTCGACGAGCGCGGTGCACAAAACGACCATGCGCTGCGTGACCGGACGGTGGCCCTGCCGTGGCTTGGCAAGACCAGCGTGGGGCCGGGCGGCTTCCGATTTGTTAGGATCGACGCGCCGATGGGTGGGCAAGAGGTGGAACTCAGCCAAGTGCGGGCGATTCTCCAACTACGGGACATCCCGTACGTGGGTTCCTTCAAATCCTCCGATGATCGCCTCAACCAAATCTGGCGGACAGGGGCCTACACGGTGCATCTCAACATGCAGGATTTCCTATGGGACGGCATCAAACGCGACCGTCTGGTGTGGCTGGGCGACATGCACCCGGAGGTAAGTGTGATTTGCGCGGTGTTCGGTGACAACGAGGTGGTGCCGAAGAGTCTCGACATGATCCGCAAGGTGACGCCGGTGAAAGAATGGATGAATGGCATCAGCTCATACTCGATGTGGTGGATCATCATTCAAGAAGATTGGTATCAGCAAAATGGTAACTTGGCCTATCTCAAGCAGCAGCAACCTTATCTAACTGATTTGTTGGAGCGGCTGGAAAAATATATCACGGATGACGGTCGGGAAAAGCTCGATGGCATGCGTTTCCTCGATTGGCCGACGTATGAAAACCCGGTCGCGGTGCATGAGGGCTTGCAGGCGATGATGGCGCGCACGATGGCGAGTGGTGCCCGGCTTAGTGAGATACTCGGTGACGCGGCGATGGCCGCGCGGTGCCGGGAAACGGAGGCGCGACTGCGTAAACACATTCCGGCATCGAGCGGCCGGAAATCGCCCGCCGCCTTGCTGGCGCTGGCGGGTTTCCGTGATCCGGCGGAAGTGGCGCAGGTTTTGAAAAAAGACGGCCCCAAGGACTTGAGCACGTTTTACGGATTTTATGTGCTCAACGCACTGGCAGAGGCCGGGGAATACCAGACGGGGCTCGATTTCATCAGCCAATACTGGGGCGGAATGTTAGACTTCGGGGCAACGACGTTCTGGGAGGACTTCAATCTGGATTGGACCAAGGATGCGGGGCGCATTGACGAGTTGGTACCGCCTGGAAAAAAAGACCTGCACGGGGACTTCGGGGCGTTCTGTTATGTTGGCTTTCGCCATAGTTTCTGCCACGGCTGGGCAGGCGGGCCTACGGCATGGCTGAGCCACAATGTACTGGGTGTGCAGTCACTCGCGCCAGGTTGCGCGAAGGTGAGGATCGCCCCACACTTGGGAAATCTGAAGTGGGTGGAGGGCACCTATCCGACGCCGAAAGGGCCGATCCATGTGCGCCATGAAAAGCAGGCGGACGGCAGCATCCGTAGCGTGATCGAACTGCCGCCGGGCGTTGAGCAGGTGAAATGAGCGTGTTGGATTTTGTCACTCAAGCCAGCCGATGATGGAAGCGTTAGAACACGGCGCTGAAGCGATAGGTGCCCGAACCGAGGGTTAGGTCGGGACCATTCGCTGCATGGATGCCGGGTTGGCCGGTGGCGGGCTTGCCATCCTCATTGATCTCGCCTTTCACCGGGAGGATAACTTCCGCCGTGGTGTTAGGCGGCACGGTGATTTCCGCTAGAAATTTGCCTTCCTTGATCTCCCACGAACAAGCGAGGGCACCGTGGCGGGTTTCCATTTTTGCGGAAGCACGGGTGATGGTCCCCGTCGGCTTGGGAGCGATGAGGATGCGGTCGAACCCAGGAGCGGCGGCACCAATGCCACCCAGATCGCCCATCATCCATTCGCACACCGCGCCGAAGGAGTAGTGGGAAAACGAATTCATGCTCGGCTCATGCACGCCCTCGCCTTGGACGTAGGAATTCCAGCGCTCCCAGATCGTGGTGGCACCATTGTCCACCTCGTAGCCCCAGCTTGGGTATGCGTGTTGTTGCATCAAGATGCCGGCGAGGTCGTGATGGCCCGTGGCCGTTAGAACCGGCAGCAGCGGGCGGGTGCCGAGGAAACCGGTGGTCATTTTGTTACCGTTGCCGCGGATGAGTTCTGCTAGATGTTCAGCGCAGGCCGCGCGCTTGTCCATGGGAATAAGATCGTAGAACAGCGCGATGGCATAGGCGGATTGGTTGTGAATGGCGAGACGGGCATCCGGCTGGAGGTAGGCGTTTTGAAATGCGGTGGTGACCTTGGCGGCGTGGGCGCGGAATTTTTGGGCCTCGTCCGGTTTACCAATCGCCTCCGCCATGTCCGCCATCAGGCAGGCGTCGTAGGCGTGGTAGGCGAGGTCGATGAATGGAATGGGCGTTTTCACATCGCCGATGGCAAGCCAGTCGCCGAAGCCGCAATCGTCGGTTGCCCCCTTCAGCTCGGGATCGCGGGCCGTTCGCCAATCCATGAAATCGTTCATTTTCCGCCAGTGCTCGGCGATCACGCGGGTATCGCCATAGACCTGCCAGATGGTCCACGGGCAGATGACGCCGGAGTCCATCCAGCCTGCGGCGTGGTGTTCGTTAGGCCGAGCAAGCGGGCGCGGGGCGTAAGCGGGATAGGCACCGTAGTCCCAGGCGTCGTCATTCAGATCGCGCAGCCACTTGGTGTAGAAGGCGGAAATGTCGGCGTTGAAGGTGGCGGCATGGACGTAGATCTGGGCGTCGCCAGTCCAGCCCATGCGCTCGTCGCGCTGCGGGCAGTCGGTGGGCATTTCGAAAAAATTCGCCCGCTGAGTCCATACCATATTTTGATAGAGTTTATTCAACATCGGATCCGAGCACTCGAAATGGCCGTCGATGGGAAGGTCCGAGTGGATCACGATGCCAGTGACGGCAGCCAATTCCGGCGTGCCGGGAAAGTCGGTGAGTTCGACATATTGGAAGCCATGATAGGTGAATTCCGGCGTCCACGACTCGCCTGCCGGATCGCCCTTCAGAATGTAGGTGTCGGTGGCGCGGGCACAGCGCAGATTCTCGGTGCTGATACGTCCGTCCTTATGCAGCATCTCGGCATAACGGATTTTCACCTTGTCACCGGCCTTGCCTTTGACCTTGAGGCGCACTACCCCGGAGATGTTCTGGCCGAGGTCAAAAACATAAACTCCCGGCCCTTGCTGGTGCACCGCCTTCGCGGCGATTTCCTCAATCGGTCTAACCGGAACGCCAGGATGCGGCTCGACTTGCGCGTCGGTGCCAGTCTTGCAAACGGCGTGCTGCCACGCCGAGTCAGCGAATCCAGGCGCGGACCAGCCGGGCATTTCCTTGCGGGCGTCGTAGGCTTCACCCATCAAAATATCGCTCTCGGTGATCGGGCCGATCTCGCATTTCCATGTGCTGTCGGTGGTGATCGTCTGGCGGGTGCCGTCGCTTAGTTCAAGCTCGAGCTGCACTCTAACGGCGGGCGAGACGCCATAGTAGTAACGACCATCGACGCCAGGGACGAGGCCTTCCTGCCCGGTGAGCAGGCCGTAGGCGCAATACCCGGAATACCAGCCGTCTGCTAGAGTCGCGCCGATGGCGTTGTTGCCATCTTTCACCAGGGCAGTGACATCGTAAGTCTGCGAGTGAATGCGCCGGTGATAGGAAGTCCAGCCAGGTGCGAGGCGTTCGTCGGAAATGCGCTTGCCATTCATTTCGATGGTGTAAACCCCGAGCGCGGTGGCATGGAGCGTGGCGCGAACGACCTTGGGGGCGATGAACTCCTTGCGAAAATACTTTGCGGGAGTAAGGCGCAGCTTGCCGCGTTTCGGATCGCCAATGAAATTCTGGACGTTCTCGCTGGTGGTGAAGGCCTGGTCGTCCTTCGCGCTGATCCATAGCGCGGACCAGTCCTCCATTTGCAACAGGCCAATGCCAAAAGTGGCGGTCTGACTCCAGTCGGAAACGCTGTCACCGCCATCCCATACGCGGACTCGCCATTGCAACCGGTCGCGCGAGGCCAAGGGTTCACCGGCATAAGCGAGTTGCGAGGTCGCGGTGGAGGCGACCTTGCCACTCGACCAGAGCAGCTTGCCCGTGAAACCATCAGCCTCCCGCGCGACCTGGATTTCATACGCCGTCTGCACCAGATCACGAGACTTGGAATCCGTGGGCTTCAGTTTCCATGAAAACCGCGGGACCGTGGTGCCGATGGCCAGTGGATTTTCATGGTATTCACACCGCGGCTCCTGTGGTAGCAGGTTGCTGGCGTGGGCACTAACAAGGAGTGAAATGAGGGCAATGAACGGCTTCATAGGGTTTAAGTGGTGGTGAAGAAATCACAGGGAAGCACCCCTTACGCAACTCCAATCATTTTCTCTCAATTCCAGCGAAGTGGCCGCTCCGTCCATACGCACTCATAGCGCCTCAATCTATCAGGAAAGCGCCAGACAGCCGGGACAATTCTGGACGAAATGATGTGGCTCGATTTCATCCAAGGCGGGTGATTTTTCCGTGAGGCAGAGGTCCGCCTTGCCGATCTGGTTGCGCGACTTGAACGCGCAACCGGGATGCGGGTGGGACAGATCGGGCGGCAGGCCGGGAATGGTGTAAAGCGGCTCACCCTTCGCGTGGGCTGCGGGAATGGATTTCAACAACGAGCGGGTGTAAGCGTGCAGCGGGTGGCGGAATAGCTCACCCTTTGGCGCACTCTCGACGATGCGTCCAGCATACATGACATTGATGTGATCGCACATTTCGGAGACGACCGCGAGATCGTGGGTGATGAAAATGACGGCGGTGCCGAGTAGGCGCTGGCGGTCGCGGATAAGATCCAGCACCTGCTTCTGGACGGTGACATCAAGGGCGGTGGTGGGCTCGTCACAGATCAGCAACTCGGGCCGTGTGATGAGGGCCATAGCGATCATCACCCGTTGGCGCATCCCGCCAGAAAACTCGTGGGGGTAGGAATGAATGCGTTTTTCCGGATCTGGGATGCCGACTTCGGCAAGCGCTTCGATGGCGCGGTGGAGGGCAGGCTTGCCATGGCAATTCTCGTGCAGGGCGAGTGGTTCGGTCAGTTGGGCGCTCACCTTCATGAACGGATTGAGCGAGGTCATCGGATCTTGGAAAATCATGGAAATGCGCTTGCCCCGGATCTTTCGCAGTAATTTTTCCGGCGCTGCCAGCAGGTCCATACCGTCGAAAATCGCCCGCCCACTGTGGATGCGGCCGGGCGGCCGGGGGATTAGCCCGAGCAGCGAATAGCAGGTGACGGATTTCCCGGAACCGGACTCGCCGACGATGCCCAGCGTCTGCCCAGGATCCACGGTGAAGGACACGTCTTCCACCGCATGAACGACGCCATTACGAGTGTGAAATCGGGTGGTTAGATTCCTAACGTCGAGTACGGGCATGGAAGATTAGTGAGAGTTTATCCTAAAGAGGAAGATGTAAACCACGGATTTCACAGATTGCACGGATTTTTAAGAGAGGTATGAAAGTAGGGATCTCACCTTTTGGATGAACGCTTCAAATCGTGTAACTCATTCATTATCTGTGTTTATTTGTATCCATCTGTGGTTTAAAAATCTAAATTTCGGCACAGAATTCCCAAGACCGAGTGCTTTTTCAATCGCAGTGACGATATCTCCGGCCGTGGTTTCGATATCGATAATTATACCTTCGGTGGATGAAGGTTCTTCCAAGGTGGAGATCTGGCTTTCTAACATGGATCGCTTCATATAGTGGCCGGAGCGTTTCCCAAGACGCTCCGCGAGGGTGGCTGCGTCTCCGCGCAAATAGACCAATGCCACACCGGACAAACCGACGCCAAGCTGCTCACGATAAATTTTTCTCAACGCCGAGCAAGCCAGTACGGTGAACGCGCCGGGAGCGGTCGAGTCGATCACTTCCTGACGCAATCGCGCCAGCCATGGCGCTCGATCCGCGTCGTCCAAAGGACTGCCCGCAGACATTTTAGCGATGTTAGCGGGTGGGTGAAAATCGTCGGCATCGTAGAAAGCACCGCCATTTCCCGCCGCGAGCAAGGCTCCGACCGTGGATTTCCCCGAGCCTGAGACACCCATAATGATTACGACCCGCCGTTGGCTCATGCCCGGATTGTCGGGTGATCGTCGGGCGATTTCAAATAGGAACTTTGCTCCAGGCGTTCCGCAAAATTCTAACTGTAGTATCTGGCTAGTGGTGCGCGAACAATGAATCACTCGAAATCAAACGACTTCTTACGTGTCGGCTTGAGACGAAAGCGGCCACCATTCGCTTGGCGGAGCGGATCGAAGACCGAGTCCATGCCCACCGCCTTGATCTCGCAAACCTGGGCCATCAGCTCACCAAGGCGACCCTTGGGGAAGCCGCGCTCCTTGAACCATTCGAGATACTCCGGTGGCAGATCCATGATGGGAACACCTGCGGGCGGATAGGCCTTGATGCCGAATTTCCCGAATGGCATCCGGGTCCTGCCGATCTCGATGAGAAGATTGCGGAAATCTTCACGGTCGATTTCAGTAAAATCCGCCACGGTAGCACTTACTTTTTGCCGCCGTCCGAAGTCACTTCCTTCGTGTGGAGCTTGAGAGCACCTTCGGTCTGGCCTTTGAACCAGGGATCGAACTGCGCCTTGGGCAGCACTTCCATCGAGCCAACCATGTTACCGTGGCCTTCACCGCAAAGCTGGGCACAAACAACGTAGGTTTCCAGTGGCTTGATTGGCGTGAACCACATCGGGATTTCTCGACCGGGAATAGCGTCCTGTTGGATGCGCATGGGGACGAGGCAGAAATTGTGAATCACGTCCTTGGTGCCGATGTTGAGCACGCAGGGCTGATTGACTGGTAGCTTGAGGATTGGGCTGGTGAAATCGTCCAGCGCATTCGGATCGCTGTAGTCGATGCCGAGCTCGTTCGTGCCGGAAATAAGATTCGGATCGCGGCGACCAAACTTGTTGTCGGCACCGGGATAATGATAGGTCCAGCCGAATTGCCAACCCACCACGCGGACCCGGACTGGATCGAGGTTTTGGACGCTTTTCCAACTGTCCACACGCTCGGCCCAGAGCGGGAAGGCAAATCCGAGGAGCAGCACGGCCTCCACGATGATCACGCCCACTTCCAAGTGGCTGGAAAGATGACTGCGAACGCCTTCATACGAAGCCTTCGGGTTATTCTTATGCCAGAAGCGGACAATGCAGTATAAGAAGAATAGCGTCCACCCGACGAACAATGCGATCATGAACCAATGGACGACATCGATCATGTGATCGACCTGTCCACCGTGGGCGGAGAAATTTTCCGGGATACCTAAAAACTTGGAAGGACTCATAAGGATAAAATTCTAAAGCTTAAGTTCTATATCTGAACCGAAGATCCATGCGTTGCGAATGTCGTCGGACTCACATAGTCATCGGAAAGCGCAGGGTCCAGATTCGCCTTCTCGCGGCGGGCGAGGTAGGCCATAAAATACCCGATTCCACCGAGCATGGCGAGCACCACGCCCAGCAAAAAAAAGATCGACCACCCGGCGGCATCCCCGCCACCGGCGATCATGGTGTCACGGCAGGTGGCACAAGCGAGAAATTGGGTCGTGAGGTTCATGGGGTGATTTATAGGTTAGATCTGACTCAAAGGTGCGCCCGCGTGATCTTGCGGTAAAAGTAAACGCCATACAGCGGCAGGAGCAGCGCACCGGCCAAACCGACGACTCCAAGTGCAGTCGCCATACCAGATTTTTCAGGTGCCAGCACAAAGGACCATAGCACCAAGAACAGGCATAGCAAGGTGCTGACTGTTACAAAGACGATGTGGAAACCTTTGAGGGACATGGTGGATGCGAGGTCGGATTGGATCAGTGACCGGAATAAAAGAAGGAGTCAAAAATTGGATCCCAGAGGGCGAGGGCGGTGAGTCCTGCGAGACTGCATACCATGCACAGCCCAGAGGCGAAGAGCCAGTAAACCGCCTTCTTCTCATGGTTAAGGTGCATAAAGACAAATGCAACCAGAGAAGCCTTAATGGTGGCGATGGTCAGACCAAATACGCAGTCCCATTTATCAAACCCGTGCGCTCCCATATCAAGTGCCGGAACGATGGCAATCAACACCGTGAGAATGGTGCCCGCAAATAAAATGCTACCGATAAACAAGTAGGTTCGGATGGATTTCTTGATCGCTTCTGGAGTGTCGGCCATGATGACAGTTAGTTTGGAATTTAAGATTTAGAATTTTCTGATAATTACATCAAATACAGAATTGGGAAAACGAAGATCCAGACCAAGTCCACAAAGTGCCAGAACAAGCCGCCGATTTCGACGCGGTTGGCAAGCCACTCGGGGTTGGTAAGATACATTTTCCGACCGAAGAACAGATAATAGGAAAGCACCAGCGCACCACCGATGACGTGGAGCCCGTGAAGGCCAGTGATGGTGAAATAAATGCCATAGTAGGTATTCCATGCGGGACTGAACTTTGCGGCAAACCCTATCTGTTCGCGTGGCACGGAGAGTTCGGGATATGTTTCATCGCCACGCGCTTCGTAATTCGGACCAAAGAACTCTTCCTTTGAGGAATCCATGAATGACAGTTTCACCCGACCTTCGTCTTCTGCCTTCTTCGCGAAATCCTTCCAACCGATGCGATAGAGTTCTTTGTGAGTAGGGAACAACCTTGGTTTCCCATTTTTATCAAGACCACCCTTTTTGAGCAGCACTTCCTTCAGTTTGGCGATTTCTCCTTGATGCCATTCCCAGGCTTCTTTGGCGAATTTGTTATTCTTGATCAGCCATGAATTTTCAATGGCAATTTCAGGTTCGATCCCCTTCTCCACCGCTTTCATTACGAGATATTGGAAGTCAATCGCATCGACGTGGTGGAAACCCATTGGGCTGTCCAACAGCTTACCCTCGACCACGGTATCGTCTCGCATCCGGGAGGAGCCGTCCGCGGCCTTGATGTCGCGCGGGTGGAAATCAAATTTGGCGGGTGGATCGACCGTGAACGTGACGGTGGAAATTTCCGTGAGCATCTTCGGCTGGAGGGCTTTCAAGTCGATGTTGACGCCTGAGGCGATTTGCCAATCCCGTTTGTCCGGGTTGGCGGCGTGGGCCTTCACCCATTCCTGGCGCAAGGCAGCGGTCCGCAAAGCGGCATTGTTGCTGGCTGCCGCGAGGCGGATCTCTTCCATGCGCTTGAGCAGTTCGATAGATAGAGGTTCGCCTGCATACGCATAGGTTTTTCCAGCATCAAGCGTGCCTTCATCACCTTTCACGTCGGCGGTGAGTTTCACCGTGGACTTGTGCTGTTCCGCCTGGGTGAGAAGTTCCTCAAGCCATGGCGTGTGGAAACGCCGGGTGTTGAAGGTGAGCTTTGAGGATTCCACGTAGATCAGGTTTTCCTCAATCGGATTGCCATGGCGATCCGGCACTACTTTGTCGCCTTCTTTTTCCACGCCGAGGTGTCCCTCGATGATGCTGTAATCCTTGAGTCGCAGAGCTTGGTGATGAAACTTGACGTTATATTCGACGGCTTTAAGTGCCATGAAAATCAAGGCACAAAAGACCGTGATGCCCATGAAGATTTGGAACTTCCGCCACTCGCGCATTTTCAGTGCCGCCCAAGCGAAGACCACCGTGACCGATGATCCGATGAGGACGAAGGTATTAATCAAACCTGGCAGCACCGGCAGCGTCCGCTCTGGCCAGGGATAATCGGCCCCGAGTCGGAGAAACACATAGGACGAGAAAAAGCCGCCGAAGAGCATGACTTCGGAAGCCAAGAACAACCAGATCGCGATCTTCGCATTGAAGAGGCCGGTGTCCTTGCGAGGAGTGACGATATAGGGAATTTCCATTTTTAGAAAGGGAATGCTTGGGAGGTTCTGGACCGCAGTGCTGGGTTAAAAGTGTTGAATGGTAAACTCAGTGCTTGTCGGTGGGCTTGTCCACGGAATCGAGGCGCCTTGGCTCGGCCCACTGGGGCAGGAAATCTTCTTCACAATCTGGACGGCTGTATTCGTAAGGGCCGCGATAGGTTACAGGGTCCTTGAGGAAATTGCCATGGCCCGGAGGCGTGGGCGTGGCCCACTCAAGGGTGGTGGCGTCCCATGGATTATCACTGGTGACTTTCTTACCAAATTTCCAGGAAATGACTAGATTGATGAAAAAGAAAATCTGGAAGAAGGCCATGGTCCATGCACCCATCGACATCATGATGTTCATGTCGATGTATTGCACCACGGTTTTACCAAAGATGTTCACGCTGTCCGGCGCCTGCGAGAGATAGGCATCACCACCATTGTACCAACGGCGATGGAAGCCGGCCATGCCCTGGACCAACATCGGGAAGAATATCAGGTTCATGCAGATCAAACTCGGCCAGAAGTGCAGATGATTGAGCGTCCTGCTCATGAATCTACCCGTAATTTTCGGATACCAATGCAAGACCCCGGCAAAGAAACCAAAGAGAATGCCGGGAGCCACGACATAGTGGAAGTGACCGATGACATAATAGGTGTCATGCAAATGGAGGTCAGCGAGATTGAAGGCGAGTGGCAGACCAGTTAGGCCACCGATGCCAAACATCGGAATGAAGGCGCAGGCCCACATCATTGGTGGCGTGAAACGAATCGAACCACCCCAGAGTGAGATCAACATCGCGGTGATGATGACCACGGATGGCACGGAGATCAGCACTGTCGTCGTTTGGAAGAAAGTGGATACCGCAGCGCCCATTCCGGTCATATACATGTGGTGGGCCCAGACAACGAAGGAGAGGAATCCGAGAATCAGCACCGAATACACCATCGACTTATAGCCCCACAACGGTTTGCGGGTATTGACCGGGATGATTTCCGCCACACAGGCGAAGGCAGGCAGCAGGAGCACATAGACTTCCGGGTGGCCGAGGAACCAGAACAAGTGCTGGAAGAGTAGTGGCGAGCCGCCACCGGATAGATTCGCCAGGCCCTCGCTCTTGGTAAAGAGGCCGGAAGGCATGAAGAACGAGGAGTGAGCCACGCGGTCCATCAACTGCATAATGCCAGCGGCTTCCAGCGGCGGGAAGGCCAGTAGTAGCAAGAATCCGGTGACCAGCATCGACCAAACAAAAAACGGCATCCGCATCCACGTCATACCGCGGACCCGGAGATTGATGATGGTGGTCACAAAATTGACCGAGCCGAGCAGCGACGAAGTGATTAGGCACACCAAGCCGATCAGCCACTGCGTCTGACCTGCCAAGAGTTGAGTGACGATTTGACCATCCGCGAAACCTGCGAGCGGCGAGTAGTTAGTCCAACCCGATTTAGCGGATCCGGATTCCATGAAAAATGACGCGCACATGATCAGTCCGCCTGCTAGATAGACCCAGTAACTCGCCATGTTCAGGCGGGGAAATGCCATATCTGGCGCACCAATCTGTAGCGGTGTCACGTAGTTACCAAAAGCCCCGAAGCCAAGCGGCACGATACCGAGGAACACCATGATCGTGCCGTGCATGGCGCCGAACATGTTATAGGTTTCCCCCGTGACCTTGCCATCCTGTAACCAACGGGCCTTCCAGCCATCCGTGAACACCCAGCTCATCCACTCGGGAAGCGGTTGGTGCGGATAAGCGATGCTCCAGCGCATCACCATCATCAGATAGAAGCCGAAGGCCAGGAAACACATGGCGGTGATGCCATATTGCATACCGATCATTTTATGGTCGGAAGAAAATACATATTTCCAGATGAACCCCGGATTATGGTGATGTTCGTCGTGGTGGGCGTCGTGCCCTGCGTGGGATGTATCGTGAGAGCTCATGGTTCCGGCTTGCGGCGTTGGTTAGTCCATCAGGGAAAAGTGTATCTCGAAGAATGCAGCTTTTGGAATGAGTGGATCTTGGGTAAAGGGTGATTGGGATGAGTTTAGTGAACGATCAGGGGGCCTTGGCTGGCTGGAGGGTGATGGGGTCCAACATCATGGCGGGGTCTATGGACGCACCGGGAAGCGGTTTGACGTGATCGGCGGTGAGTTCCGAGGAATCGCAGGAACTGCCGGCCTTCTTGCGGGCTGCGGAAATTTCAATCGCGGCCTTGGCCATTTCCATCGTGACGACATCGCCCTTGGAATTGCCAAAGTTGTTGCGCATGTAAGTCATGATTCCCGCCAGATCCTCAGGTGCCATGCCGATCCCCTGCGGGGGCATCACGCCATAGACTTTACCATCACTCACAGGCCCTTGCAGGCCGTTGAGAATGATCATCGCGAAGCGTTCGGTTTCGCCATTGACGTATGCCGAGCCTGCCAGCGAAGGATAGGTTGAACCATTGCCCTTGGCATCGGCACCGTGGCAACCACTGCACTTCGCCGAAAATATTTTGTTACCTTTTGCCTGATAGGCAGCCATCGCCGTTTTGGCGACCGGACCGGTAACATCTCCACCATCGGCGGGAGCGCGAACATAGCCGGGCCGGAAGGTCACACCGTAGGCGAACAAGCTGCCACCCGAACCCATATAAACTCCCCCAGCGATGAAGCAAACCACGGCGCAGGCGATGAAGGCCCACAGCGAAATCGGCTCGATGCCGTTATCGACGATGCGTTTTTCGCGGGCGCAGGCCGCAGCCTCACGCACCACGCTGCCGTGGACCTCGCTCACATTGATCGATTCCTCAAGGTCGGGCTTCTGATTGGACGGTGACATATTAGAGAGTGGCTTGAATGTCCTTAAAAATAGGGGTCACTTGGCTTTTTTCAATGGTGAGAAATTAAGTGACACGGGGACGGCTTGATCTTTTTTCATCGACATCAAATAAGATACCAGAGCCTTGGCATCGGAGTCCGGGACTAACTCAATATTCTCGTCCCCACCGAAGGGCATGGCGTCCGCCGATCGGTTGCCTTTAATAGCTTGTTCATCGAACATGAACCGGAACGATGGGCAGGTAGATTTCCAACGTTTCGGCTCATTCCGGGGGTTATATAAATGGGCGAACAACCATTGCGACGGATCTTTGCCAACGGCGTAGGTTGTCTCCACTCTGTGGGCCAAATTGGATAGATCCGGACCCATCCGGGAAATTCCGACTTGTGCGAATTTCTCACCAAAGAAATCATAGGCTGTGGTTTCACGCCGAGTATCGCCACGATCTGCATCGGCCTTCAAACCCGCCCAATCGTCGCGGTAAAGATCGTTGCCCGCATAGGTCGGCCGTATCAGTTGGGTGTGGCAGAGATAGCAGCCGTTTTCCGCATAGACTTTAGCCCCATCAGCGACCCGGCCAGTGCGCTTGGGAAAGAAAATCCCGGTGGCACCATCGGCAGCTTCGGAAAACTGGACGGGGGCCAGCTCACGCATCTTGATGAATGGCACGACGATGATCGTCAGCCATGCGATGCCAAAGCTGGCGGATAGACCGAGAATGAAGGTGCGGAGGCTCATGGGAAAGTAAGAGATCTGAAATCTGTAATTTGAGATTTGAAATTCAATATTAGTGGGCGGGCGCGTGACCCGGTCCTGCATTGTCAATATCGCCTTCTTCACCATGCGGGCTGGCGTGCGAATGGGTGACGGCGAGCAATGTGGGATGCGAGCTGCGCCTGCCGAGACGCAACCACATCAACGTGAGGTGGAAGAAAAAGAAAACATTCGAGAACAGGATGACGCACCATGCCAAGGTCGTTCCCAACGCATACGGATATGCTCGGGTGGCAGCGGCTTCCCATGGCTGCCGCCAATCTTCTTGGCCAATTCCCTGCTCCAGGCCGCCGAGCAGGGCGAACATGGCCACCGAGATGATGCCATAAATAGACAGCAGGAAGTGCATCTTGATCAAACGCCGGGACAGCCACTCGCGGCGGGTGACGCGTGGCACGATGAAATAGACGGCTCCAAACATCACAAAGCTGAAGAAGCCATAGAGCGTGAGAATTTCAAAACCATAACCGGACATGGAAAACTGCGTCATCGGTAGGGTCGAATCCGGGAGATTCAGGAAAACCCCCGCAACACCCGTTAGGATAAGGCCGCCGATTCCGGCGACGGTGAAACGGAGCGATGGACTAGCGGATAAAATCTCTGGCGAGGACGCCATCGTGCGGAGCAGATTGATCGCGGCGGCGATGGCTGGCACGAACAATAGGACCGTCGCGGTGGCCCCGAGATAAGGCAGGAAATAGGGAATTGGCGCGCCGGCCAATTTCTGCATCCCGGCCCATGGCGCGATGATCGCTAGCGACCAAAATCCGAGTTTTGCCAAAGTATAACTGTAAACCGGACGGCCAGTTACTTTAGGCGCTAAATAATAGGCAGTGCCGAGGGCTACCGGCGCAAAGAACAAGAACATCAAAGCGGATTTATACCAAGCGCTGATTCCTGCGGCCATCAGCGGATGTCCCGGAATGCAATGCAGCAGGGTATTCGCGGTGATGAAGATCCATGGGAACCAGATCATCGCGGCTAATAGATACCACTGCGAGATATAGACATGGCCCTCGGGCCGCACGCGGAACTGGATGAACGACCAGATCAGGATCGCGAAATAACTGAATAACAGCACCGGCCACGTGAACGCGGGAAATTCCAGCCATGCTATCCCCGTGCCATTGCCCGAGAGGATGCCGAGCAGTCCGGCCATCACACCGAAGTTCCAAATATGTCCAGCCGTTAGAATAAGTCCGGCGGCGGTGCATTCTTTGCGGGACAGCCGCGCCATCAGCCAGATGATCACTGCAAATGCCGCTTGAAATCCCCAACCGTAGATGAATGCATTGATGTGGGCGGGGAAAACCCGGCCATAAGTGAGGAAGCCACAACTTGAGAGAAATTCGGGGCTGTGGACTTTCGCCGAGGCGATGATGCCAAGGATGATCGAAACCGCGAGCCAAGCGGCACCGCTGGTTAGGAAAAACATCACCGGATGGCGCAGCGAACGGTCAATCCCCGCGCGAAGCAAGGCGTCCTGGTCGGCGGTAGTTGGGTTGGCGGAAGACATGGTGGGAAGGTGGGGAATAAAATCGGAATTATGGTTTGGTAAGTTCCGCAACGGTGATCTGCGGTTTACCCACTTCAACCCGCAGCGAAGTGACTTGCTCGGCTTTCACGGCGGCAGCCTTGTTACCGAAACTGTTGCGCACATAGGTCAGCACGGCCGCGATCTGCTCGTCGGACTGAAAGGAGAGCGCGGCCATACCACCCGGTATGTTATATTCTTTATCCTTAACTGTGATCGGTCCTTGTAGGCCGCGCAGTTGAATACGGATGAGATTGGAAACCGGACCCGCGACCCATGCGGAACCAGCCAGCGGTGGAGCGGCCAGGGGTGGAGCCATCGGCCCGCCCTCGCCATTCTGTCCATGGCAGGCGGCGCAGAGAATGAAGCTTGCTTTACCAAGTTCCATGACAGCGGGATCGATCGGCGCATCGCTCGCGGCGGGTGCATCAATCGCCTTGGTGTCCACTGCGGGCGCACTGGCAAGTTTCTTCGCGGTATCCGAGCCGGGGACGATTTGCGCAGGCACTTCCACCGCCACCGGCTTCGACGCGGCAAGGGATTTACTGACTACCGGGATCGCCTTCTCGATGGCTTCCAAGGAAATGTTAGCTGCTTCAGCCGTGTCGATTTTCGCCTTAGTGGCGTAGCGTGGTTTCGCGGCCGCATCTTCCATGCTGGCTGGCTCGGAATGGTTAAAAATCCAGATCACCGCAAAAATCAGCGCGAAGATGAAAAAGGTGCCAAGCCCCCAAAAGAATGTGGCGAAGCGGATAATCGGATTGTCGCGGGATGGGTCCATGAGCAGAGGAAAAAATCAGTTGGAAGCGTTCGCGGATTCGAGGATGCGGGGATCGCGATTTGGATAAAGCGAGTGTTGGCCGAGGGCACGTAGCAGGAAGAACACGAAGGCCGAGCCGATGGTGACGAAGGCGAGGATGTCGCCCCAGAACGCTCCCGGTATGGAAACTTGGATACCTTCGGGGAAGGCCGCTGGTATAATTTTTGCTAGGGAAACTCCGCGCTCGGGGATGATGATGATGTAGTGATCCAACACATGCATGCACAAGGTGTAAACCGCGACGATCGAGAGCAGCTTCGGATTTCTTTTCAGCCATGCTTGAAGCAGTATGACGAAGGGCACGACGAAGTGACCGAAGAGCAGGAAATACATCCCGGTGTTCCAGTTGCCGGTATTGCGGATGAGGAAATAAGAGGTTTCCTCGGTGATGTTCGCATACCAGATCAGGAAGAACTGAGAGAAAGTGACATAAGCCCAGAACACCGTGAAGGCGAACATCAGCTTGCCCATCACATGGAATTGTTCCGGCCCGACGACGTGCTTGAGGTGCCCCTTGCTCTTCAGCCAAGTGCAGACAATCACCCCGACCGCCATTGAGTTCAATGCGGCACCAGCGAATAGATAGACACCCCACATGGTCGAGAACCATTTGAAATCCAGTCCCATCGCGAAATCGAAGCCGGTGAAGGTGATGATCAGTGCAAAAATGATCAGCGGATAGCTCGAATGATAGCGGGCCTTGAGCAGGCGCCAAGTTCCCGGCTCTGGATCGGTGTCCTGGTCGGTGGAAAGCTTGCGAAGTCCGTAGATGACTGAACTGAAAACGATACCGTAAAACGCCACCCGGACATACCAGGACGGGATATTCATGAACCATAATTTACTAAACAATAAGTGGTCATGATGCTCCAAATAATCCTTAATCGGACCAATCGCATCGCGGTGGACGTTCATCCATTCATAGAGGTAATGTTGGACGTGGGGAATGAAGAGCGGAATGCCCATCAGGAACATCCAAGGAAAGGTCGCGCCGATGTTTTCAAACACCCGGCGCACTGAGGTTCCCCAGCTTGCGTTAGAAACATTATGCAACAAAACCCAGAACACTCCACCGATGGGGATGGTCAGGCAGACATAGAAAGCGAACAACCATGAGTAGGCATAAGTACCTTGGACTTTTTCCGGACCTAGGAAGAGCAGATACAAACTGATGACAGTACCGATTACGGCCACGGCCAAGGCAATGTTTTTCACTTTCGAGACCGTTGAGGAATCGAGGTGATCGCCGTTGATCGCGATGTCTGCGGAGGTGACGTGGTGGTGGGCCATTTCGATGAAATCAGGAAAAAGTTAGTGAGCCTTGGTTTGAGTCTCTTTGGCGGTCTGCAAGGTGCGGATATAGGCAATGATCGCCCAGCGGTCGCGGACTGGAATGTTATAGCCATAGGCTCCCATTTGCCCCTTGCCGTTGGTGATTGTCTCAAACATCCGGCCATCGGGATAGGCAGCGGCTTTGAAGTTATCGAGATGGAAATTGGCGATGCCGGGAACGCCATACTGGCTGGTCACGCCGAGGCCATCGCCGGACTTGCCGTGACAGACTGCACAATAGATGCCAAAACGCTCCTGGCCACGATGGATCAATGCCGAGGCGCTGTCCTCGGTCAGTTCCAATTCGGTAGGCATTCCATTGCCATAATAATCACCGACGTGACCGCTGTAGTAATAATCGGTTTGGCCACCGAATTCATATTCAGGGATGCCACCGATGACGCGTTCACCCGCTTCGTTGAAGCCGCGTGCCTGGGTCAGGCCGACCGGCAGTCGGCTGCCGTGACCGTCCGCGAAAAACGGATCCGGCTTCTGGGCTTTCACTTTATCTTGGTTATCCATGTCTGGAAAAATTTGCATCGGCGGCTTGGAAAACTTCTGCCCGTGGAATCCGAAGAGGCCGACGACGAGCAGCACGATGAGCGCGAAAGCGAGGAAAAAGTAGCGCATTTGAAGTTTGGAATTTAAAATTTACGAATCGGCAACTCAGTCCTCTTCTTCGACGAGTTCGATGTTGGCACCGCCGATGCCTGCCAATAATTCACGGGTGCTGTTGGGGTTGAATTTCGGGTCGCGGGCTTCGATGGCGATGAAGAATCCATCATCGGTGGCCCGGTTGAATTGACGGCTGGCGAATAAGGGGTGATTGAGGCGTGGAAGTTGGATGAGGGCCAGCAGTCCGAACAAAACGGTGAAGCCCGAGAACAAAATGGTCAGCTCGAACATGATCGGGAAAAACGCCGGCACCGTGAAGATGTTGGCCGGCTTGGATTGCACCACCGTCGGATAGATCACGACCTGCGTCGTGTAGGCGAGGGCAAATGCCGTCGCCGTGCCAGTCATACCGCCGAAGAACACGAACCATGGTAGGATCGAGCGTTTCATGCCCATCGCATCGTCGAGACCGTGGATCGGATAGGGCGAGTAACAATCCCATTTCTTAAAACCGGCGTCGCGGATTTTCTCCGCGCCTTTGTAGAGGGCGGATGCGCTCTTGAACTCGGCTAAATAGCCATAAACGCGTTTGCGGGTGGTGCTCACTTGAAGAAAGTTAAAAGTTATTCGTTAAGAGTTATTTGGAAGGCGCGAGTTCCTTCTGATAGGCGGCTTCGACAATGACGCCGTGGTCAGGGTGGTCGTTGATGTCGTCAAAATGCGGATCGGACTCTAACAGTGTCCATTTCACTTCCGCGATGTTGATGCACGGCAGGAAGCGAAGGAACATCAGGAACAGCGCGAGGAACAGGCCGATGGTGCCGAGGAAAGTCATAATTTCCACGCCGCTCGGTGAGTAAGTTTTCCAGTCGCCCGGCAGGAACATCCGCTCCAGCGTGGTGACGATGATGACGAAGCGCTCGAACCACATGCCGACGTTGACGAACATCGCGACGATCATGATGACCCAGAGATTTTCGCGACAGGCCTTGAACCAGAAAATCTGCGGGGACAGCACATTGCAGGTCATCATCGCGGCATAAGCCCACCAATGCGGACCAGCGATCCGGAACTTGAAGGCGTCCATTTCATAGATCGCACCCGAGTAGAAGGCGACGAAGAGTTCCATCAGATAGGCGTATCCGACGATGGTGCCGGTCAGCAGGATAATCTTCGCCATGTTGTCGATGTGCTTCATGGTGATCAGGTCTTGCAGGCCATAGATGAAACGGGCGGGGACCATGATCGTGAGCACCATCGCGAAGCCACCGAAGATGGCACCGGCGACGAAGTAGGGTGGGAAAATCGTCGTGTGCCAACCGGGCACGATCGAGGTTGCGAAGTCGAACGAAACGACCGAGTGGACGGAGAGCACCAGTGGCGTGGACAGCGCGGCTAACAGGAGATAAGCCATTTCATAATGACTCCACTGGCGGTTGCCGCCGCGCCAGCCGAGTGAGAAAATCCCATAGAGGATCTTGCGGATGCCGGGCTTGCAGCGGTCGCGAATGGTCGCGAGATCGGGCACCATGCCAAGATACCAGAAGATCAGCGAGATCGTGAAATAGGTGGAAACTGCGAACACGTCCCACAGCAGCGGCGATTTGAAATTCTGCCAGATCGCATTCGCATTCGGCACCGGCGCGAGGAACCAAGCAAACCACACCCGACCGACGTGGAAGGCGGGAAATATACCCGCGCAGATCACCGCAAAAATCGTCATGGCTTCCGCCGCGCGGTTGATCGAGGTCCGCCAGTTTTGTCTAGTTAAGAAGAGCACGGCGGAAATCAGAGTGCCAGCGTGGCCGATACCGATCCAGAACACGAAGTTCGTGATGTCAAAGCCCCAGAACACCCGGTTTGACATCCCCCAGACACCGACGCCGGTGGACACCAGATAAGTCAAGCCGCCGCCGACGCCGATCAGGGCGATGAGCGCGGACGGGATGAACAGCAACCACCAGATGAATGGTTGCTTGTTTTCCAATACGCCGCAAATGCGCTCGGTGATCCAGTGATAGGAGCGGCCGCTGAGGATAAGCTTCTCGCGCTTCAACACCGGGAGCTTGACTCCGGTGTGAATCTTCTCAGGTGCGGTCTGGGTGGTGGATGCCATGGTTAGATAGTAAAGTTTTTGGGAGAAGCCAGAGACCAGAAACCAGAGACCAGACAAGAAGATTGGAGATCAAAGGTTCCCCTTCTCCCCAAGTTGCTGGTAGCGCGTTTTGCTTTTGGTTTCATTCCTCTTGTCTGGATTCTTGTTTCTTGAGTCTTTAGACCATGTGAACGGTTGCTTTGCCGATGAACGGGGCGTCCGGCATTTTTGGATTCGGGTTCTTGACCCGGGCGAGATAGCTGGTCCGCGGACGAGTGCCGATGTAGTTGAGGAGGTCGTAGTTGCGGGCGATGCTCTTGCTGCGGACCATTGTCGATTGCTCGCCATCGAGCAGATTGCCGAAGGAAATTGCGTTGGCGGGGCAGGCGTCTTGGCAGGCGGTTTTCACCGAGTCCACCGGAATCCGGAGAGTGCCGAGGTTCACCGTCATCTCGGTGGATGGCTTGCCGGCAACGAGTGCCTCCTGCTTTTGGCCGCGCTTCTGACGGATCACGGAATCCTTGAGGCGCTGGACGCAGTAGGTGCATTTTTCCATCACACCGCGCATCCGGACCGTGACGTTCGGGTTCTTCTGCAAGTGGGTAGCCTCGCCGACCTGCTTCTCGCCGAACGGACCTTTGTAGAGGTTGTGGGAAATCAGCGGGTTGCGCTTGTTATAGTCGAAGTAATTGAAGCGACGGGCCTTGTACGGGCAGTTGTTCGCGCAGTAACGGGTGCCGATGCAGCGGTTGTAGGCCATCGCGTTCAGACCGTCTTCGGTGTGGATCGTCGCATTCACCGGGCAAACGGTTTCGCAAGGCGCGGACTCACATTGGACACAGGCGACCGGTTGCGGAATGAGCTCGGGATTGTCCTCGTCGAAGGTGTTGTCCTTCTGGGCCGCAAAGTAGCGGTCCATGCGGATCCAGTGCATCTCGCGGCCACGGGCGACCTGTTCTTTGCCGACGATGGGAATGTTATTCTCCGATTGGCAGGCGACGAGACAGGCGTTGCAACCCATGCACGAGGAAAGGTCGATGGACATGCCCCACTGGTGGAGCGGATCGCTGAGCGGCGACTCCGCCTTGCCATCCTTGCCGGGATTCCAAGTCGCGGAGCTGTTGGACTGATAGAGCGAAATATTGTGCGGCGCGTGGGCGTCGTTGCCTTGTTTTGGCACGTTCGCGAGTTGGGCTTCGAAGCTGCCTTTTGCCTCGTCCTTGAGCGTTGAAACTTCACGGGCAAGGGCGCGGCCATACATCGCGCTGTGCTCCTGAGTGAGAGCTACCGAGTAACGCTTGCCGGTCGGCTTGGCCGTCGCGCCGGTGGCGAAATAGGCGGTTGCGGCGGTGCGCAGCGGATAGGCGTTGAAGCCGCGATTCATGCCGACAAGGCCGACGTGTGAGGCATTGCTAGGGTCGCGCTTGAGTTCGTCGTGCGCATCAAAGCCTTGGCCATAGCCGAGCGGGATGACGAGCGTATTTTCGGCCTGGCCGAAGGATACGAGGACCGGAATTTCAAGTGTCTGGCCGTTCACCGTGACCGCGATCATTGGCGACTTGCGATTTTCCCCTTCGCCGTCCGGACCAACCTTGGCATATTTGTTCTCCATCACTCCCGATATGCCGATCATTGAGCTGATCGGTTCCATCGCGATGATTTGGTCGTAAATTCCGAGCTCCTTCGCGGTTTTCGGGGCGACTAGGGCGACATTGTCCCAAGTGAGTTTGGAAATCGGATCGGGCGCTTCTTGCAGCCAGCCGTTGTCGATCCAGCGACCATCAAAGATCGAGGAATCGGTGGCGAAAATCACCTCCAATGAGTCCTTCGTGGGCGGCTTGCCAGTCAGTGGCACGGCCATGTCGCCAAGCGAAACTGGGCTAACAGCCGCGTAGGTCGAGCTGGCGAGGAAGCCATCGCGCAGGAGTTTTTTCCATGGCGTATCGCCTGCCTGACCGAGGGCGGCGAAGGTCGCACGGACCGCGTCATAAGCTGGGGAGGCGGCACCTTTTTCACCCTCGCCGTTGAGCAGCTTGCCGTCGTTGGAAAGCAGCGCGAGCAGAAGTTCGAGTTCGGAAATGCAATCTAGATAGAGCGGCAGAATCATCGGCTGCACCACGGTATAAACTCCACGTATGCTGCGGGCATCTGCCCACGACTCCAAGTAATGCGCGGCCGGCACATGCCAAGTCGCGGCGTGCGCGGTCGCATCCGTACGCATCCCAAGATGGATGCTGGACTTCAGTTTTGAAAATGACTCGGCGAATTTGAGATCGGCCGGAGCATCGAACACAGGGTTCGAAGGCGTGAGTAGGAATAGCGTTTCAACCGCCTTCGAGTCGATGTCGGCCTTCAAAGTGGCGAGAGTGCCGAGGCCTTGCGTCTCGGTTTGTAGGGCGGCGAGTGGCTTACCTTCACCGATGTTGCCGAGGGCGACATTGATCGCGTGGGCCAGCAGATGCACCGAGAGCACTTGGCGGGAACCGGCCAGCACCGCGCATTTTCCGGCGTTTTCCTTGAGGTCATCGGCGAGGGCTTTCACCCAGGCGATGTGCTTCGGATCGGTGAGTTCGGGCACCACAGCGGCGACGGCAGCCTTCACCCCGAGTTCGCGGGCGAGCTGCGCGGCCACGGCGTTCACTTGGCTTGGAGAAACGCGCAGGCGGTGATCCGCCATGCCGCCGGTCAGCGTGAAGGCGGCTTCCACGGCGTAAAGGCGGTTCATTTTTGCCGCATCCGGCTTGCTATCGTATGCTTTGCCCTCCGGCTTACGGCGGTCGAAAAATGGCGTTACCGGGCCTTGCGGGTCGGTTCCTGCGAAATCGCAGTCGAGCGAAACAATCCGGTCCGCCTTGGAAAAATCCGCCACCAGCTTCACGCCGTCGCCCAATGCGGTAGCCGCAGCCTCGCCGGTGAGAGCCTCATACTGATAGAACTTCGCGGCGGAAAATTTCGTGGCCAGCTCTTTAGTTAGACGCTTGCGGGTCGGGCTGTCGTCCGCGCCGAAGAGAAAGCCGATTTTCGCCGATTTATCAGCCGCGAGATTTTTCAAAACAGCCTCGAAGTCGGCGCGTGGGGCGGATTTTCCGGAATATAAGAATTTCCGAGAACGCGATGGCGAGTAGAGATCCAGCACCGAGGCTTGGGCAAAGGCATCCGTGCCTTCCACATCCGGGTGCAGGTGGTTCGGCGCGAGCTTGGTCGGACGCCCCTCGAAGGTCGTCACCACCAGCGGCGTCGCGCCGTGGGCCCGTGGCATGGCCGATGCATAATAGGTCGCCTTGCCCGGAATCACCCACTCGGGAGCCTTGGTGTAAGGGACGATGTAGGATTCCGGGCGACGACAAGCTGCCATGCCGAATCCGGCAAGCGCGGTGGACGCGCCCATCAGTTTCAAGAACGAGCGCCGGGAGGTCTCCACCTCGCCTTCATTCGCCAACTCGGCGGCTCCTTGCGGAAACTCGCGGTCCAGCCACTGGCGGAAATCGGCGGTGTCCTCAAGCTGGCCCGCACTGCGCCAGGCGACGGTGGTTTCGCCGGCGGGAACTGCGGGGTGGTGCCAAATGCGCTTGCTCATGTTAGACTGCGGAAATTGTGGAAATTTGAAACATCGGGCGGTTGAATCAACGGTGGCAAGTGGTGCAGGTCGCCTTGGGATTCACCATGAACTGCTCTTTTAGCTTGAGGCCGAGATCTTTGGTGGTTTTGACGCCGAGTTGCGGGTTGTTGGAAATGTAGGTCTTGGCGTCGTAACCGAAATTGTAAACCTCTTCCAGCGGGCGAAGGTTCTTCTCTGGCGCGCGGTGACAGTCAAGACACCAGCCCATCGAGTGCGACTCGGCTTGATAGATGACCTCCATTTTGTTGACGTTGCCGTGGCAGCTTTGGCAGGAAATCCCCCGGTTCACGTGCGCCGAGTGGTTGAAATAAACGTAGTCTGGAGACTTGTGGACCCGCACCCACTCGATCGGCTTACCGTCGTAGCCGGGGTAGGCCACATCCATCGACTTATGAAGCGGCGCGAGCTTCGGACTGTCCCGCTGGACGTGTTGGTGGCAGTTCCAGCATGTGCTCCCCGTCGGCACGTTCGAGTGGCCGGAAACATCGACAAACGAGTGGCAATACCGGCAATCCAGCCCGATCTGATCGACGTGGATGCGGTGGGAAAACGGGATTGGCTGCGCGGGTTGGTAGCCTTGCACCTGGGCCTTCGGCGTCGCGTAATAGGCGAAGGCCGCTGCCACACCCGCCGCCACAGTGCCAGCGCAGACAGCGATTTTGAGGGGTAGTAAATTGGACCAACGGGGAAAAATATTAGCCATGTGAAGCGCGTTGCAGTGGGCGGAGAATGCAGCTTGTGAAAATTTTCACAAGCTGTTTTCCGAGAAAAATCCGAAGACCCTCCAGACGGCGGGAGAATGCAAACGGAGCCGCGTCTGGCAATGCGAAAATCAGGAAAATTTGCGGTCGGTGAGCGCGACCGGCCCCGCCCAATACTGTCAGGACGAGAGTTTTCAAGCGCAATGGGAGCGCAGCGGACATGGACGAACTGACTGATTTCGGGTTAAAATACTTCGTCAAATGCACAAGATGAACGCAGACCAAAAACACAGAATATTTCTCTTCATCTGCGTAAATCCTGTTCATCTGCGGTTAAATTCTTCGGTCTTCAATGCTTGAACTGACGGTATTGACCGCCCCCACCCCCAGCCGAAAAACCCTGCCACTCATGAGTTTGACCAATTCATCCCATTATCGTGCCGCCATTTGCGATACGCGCTGAATTGCTCGCTCTTTGGCAACTTCCGGCGAGTGGCATCCTCTTCCAAAAATGCCTCAAAGGCTCCACCCGCGTGGGTGTCCGCCGCCGTTTGCGCCGTCTCCACCGATTCCACCCGGCTATTGACCTGGACCAACAGCACCTCGATCCGCTGCAAACGCGATGAAATCCGCGCCAGAATCGCCAACACCAGCACCAACAGCCCGAGGCATGAGGCTAGCAAAATCACAAGCGTGGCAGCGTCGGGTTCAGGCATGGCGGAAATCTGGCACCGCCACCCGAGCTTGAGAAGTCCCAAGTTCCAGTTCGTGAAGCCCTGAGACTAGGAGAATCCGCCCATCACTGGTCTGATCCAAGTCCAACGCCGCAGTAGGCACCACGAATCTGGCAAATCCAACGAATCTTGAAGACGGTAAATGCATGAACTGAGATGTCGGGCCACTTACCCTGAATCATTCGCCTGATTCGCGGTGCCTAATCTCTTTAATCCCCGCCTCAACCGAGTTCATCGCTCCATCCTTCAAATGAAATTTCCAGACTATACCTGCAGCACAGCCAGCTTACTCCGTCTCAGGAAAAGTGACCGCCTGCCATGGGGGCTTACCAATTTTCCCGACAACCACTACTTTCGGCCAAGCGCTGGCGATGAAATCCGGAGTTTGCCAGCCATCGGGAGCCTCGCTGCTGCACAGCCAACTGGCATCGGAAACGACGTGGAGTTTTTTGCCATCCTTGAGCGTCGCACGGAACCGCAGGGCCATGCCGGCCCGGCCGGCCTCGTTGCGACTTTCCACCGCAATGACATTGCGGGCACCCGGCTTGAGCTGGGCCAGCACCTCGTAGGTGCGCGGCTGCGTCCAGTCGGCCGCCGAGCCGATCTCATGTCCGTTGACGAACAGGCGGTGCCAGTCATCGCAGGTAATTGTGATGACCGCGCTGGCTACTTCCGGGGGCAGCTCGAACTCGCGCCGGAAGAAAACTTTTTCATTATCAGTAGGAGTGGCGCTTTTCCAAATCCAGTCGGGACTCGGTTTCCCGGCGGCTTCGGGACGAACCTCTTGTGGGACTGGCGCGACCGGTGGGACTGGCGCGACCGCGATTTCCGCCTCAGCCGCAATCGCCAAAATCGCGAGGATCAGGAAAATGGGGATGGAGTGACGCGGCATGAATCATCTGTATACGCCGCCATTGCGCACGAGTTATCAGAAATTCAACGTCGCCGTTTTCAGCCTTCTACCAACAACTTGCGGAAGTAGTTGATCGTCGTGTCCAGCCCTTCTTCAAGAGCAATGGTCGGACTCCAACCGAGTTCTGCACGGGCGAGCGAAATGTCCGGCTGGCGTTGCTTCGGATCATCTCCGGGGAGTGGGAAATAGGTGATTTTCGATGGGCCGCCGACTTTTTTCAAAACCAATTCCGCGAGTTGGAGCATGGTGAACTCGCCGGGATTCCCGAGGTTGACGGGACCGGTGAGCGTGGGGTGGTTCATGAGGCGGATGAAACCCTCGATCAAATCATCCACATAACAGAACGAGCGGCTCTGGCTGCCGTCGCCATAGATCGTGAGATCCTTGCCTTGTAATGCCTGGACGATGAAATTCGAGACCACCCGGCCATCGTTCGGCAACATGCGCGGGCCGTAGGTGTTGAAAATCCGCACCACCCGAATCTCGACCTTGTTCTGGCGGTGGTAGTCGAAGAACAGGGTTTCCGCGCAGCGTTTCCCCTCGTCATAACAGGCGCGGATGCCGATGGGATTGACGTTGCCGTGATAGGATTCCGGCTGCGGATGGACAACGGGATCGCCATAGACCTCGGAGGTGGAGGCTTGGAAAACCCGCGCGCCCGTGCGTTTCGCGAGGCCGAGGCAGTGGATCGCACCCATCACCGAAGTCTTGGTGGTCTTGATCGGGTTATGCTGGTAGTGCGGCGGCGAGGCGGGGCAGGCTAGATTGTAAATCTGATCCACCTCGTATTTGAACGGCTCGGTCACGTCATGACGCACCAGTTCGAAATAAGGATGATTGAGGAGGTGGGTGATGTTCCGCTTCCGGCCAGTGAAAAAATTATCCAAGCAGATGATTTCATGCCCCTCGCCAAGGAGTCGCTCGCAGAGGTGTGAACCCAAAAAGCCAGCACCACCGGTGATCAATATTCGCATGACCGGGAAACGAACAGCATCCAGCACCCATAGCAAGGCTGGAATCGGGGCCGCGATGTTTCAAGAAAACCAGCTTGGATCACTTTGTTCAATTTAGATTGAACAAACCGGGAAAGCTTTCTACGTTCCACCCATGGCGGGTCTGCTCGATGGCGATCAATACGATTTGGACCCCTTGGAACGCCAGGTGGTCTCGGTCTTCGTGGACGGAGTGCGCGTGCTCGGGTTGCCACGCTCCATCGGGGAAATTTACGGTCTGCTCTTCATCTCACCGACCGCGCTGTCCTTGGACGATCTCGTGCACAAACTCCGCATGAGCAAGGGTTCCGCCAGCCAGGGACTGCGCATGCTCAAAAGCCTCGGCGCGGTCCGCGAAGCCGAGGGCGGGGCCGAGCGCCGCACTTATTACGAGCCCGCCATCGAGCTGAAGCGCCTCGTCGGCGGCTTCATCCGCGAGCAGATCCGGCCCCACCTGGAGAACGGGAAAACCAAAATCAACCAGCTCGCGGAGACCGCCGAGGCCATCGACGATCCCGAGCGGCGGAAGTTCCTCGGCGAGCGGGTGGATCGGCTCGACCACTGGATGCGCAGCGGCGGGCGGGTGCTGCCGGTCCTGCAAAAACTTCTCGGCCAATGAATCCCACCGCTGCAAATTCCCCGGAATGGTTCTGCGTCCGCTGCCAGACAAAGCGCGAACACATTGCCGCCGGCCACCTACGAGAAATCGCCGGCATCGAGGTGTTCTGCCCGCGCCTCCGTTACCGCAAGGCCACCCGGCGTGGGAAAATCTGGTGGGTCGAGCCGATGTTTCCCGGCTACGTGCTGGCGAAATTCACCATTTCCGAGATGGAGCGGGCGGTCACGTTCTGCCAGGGCGTGCGCGGCCTAGTGCGCTTCGGTGCAGGCATCCCCGCCGTGCCAGAATCCTTCGTGGAGGCGCTGAAACACGAAATAATCAACCGCAAGGGCGCTGAGGAAACTGAGCTCATCACCCTCAGCCCGACCATCGAACTCGGCGATGAGGTGGAAGTCGCGCACGGCCCGTTCCAAGGGATGCAGGGCACCGTCGTCGGCGTCCCCACCGCCACCGAGCGGGTAAAAATTCTCCTCGAATTCCTTGGCAATCCCCAAGCCGTGGATATGGATCTTTTTTCGCTACTCCTGCCGCGCAGACCGACGCCTTGAAGCCTTCCCGCCGTCCGCCACGCGGTCGTCCCTAACAACCCTCCGCCCTACCCACCCGGTTTCCCTCCGCCTCGGAGAGATCGACCAAGGGCGGTAGCGTACCAGCCACTTTGCCACCCTTTGGAACCGGACCGATCCACTGATTTCCTGATCATCGGCGCCGGATTTTCCGGCCTCGTCACCGCCGAGCGACTATCTGCCGCCGGGTGGCAATGCGTGGTCGTGGACCGCCGCCATCATTTGGGTGGAAATGCCTACGACGGCCTCGATCCGGCGGGCGTGCTGATCCATCATTACGGCCCGCACTATTTCCGCTCCAACTCGCGGCGGATTGTAGATTATCTATCCAATTTCACCGCGTGGCATCAAGTCAACTATACGATTAAAAGCCACACCCGCGGGCGTTACTGGAGTTTTCCGATCAATCTCAACACCTTCGAGGAATACCTTGGGCGGCCATCTAACACGGAGGAGTTCACGGCATGGTTGGAGCGGACGCGGATCCCAATCTCCGAGCCGGCAAATTCCGAGGAAGTCATCATTTCCCAAGTCGGCCGGGAACTCTATGAATTGTTTTTCGAGGGCTACACCCTCAAGCAATGGCAACGCCACCCGCGTGAACTCGACGCCTCCGTTTGCGGCCGCATTCCCATCCGCACCGATCGCGACGACCGCTATCTATCCGAATCGTTTCAGGCCTTGCCGAAACTGGGCTACACGGCGATGTTTGAAACCATGCTGAACGCCTCGCCGGGGGTGGAATTGCATCTGGGGGTGGAATTTTCCGAAGCCCGCGCCCGCTGGAAACACAAACATCTCATCTTCACTGGCGCAGTGGATGAATTCTATGGCCGCCGCTTCGGTCCCCTGCCCTACCGGTCGCTGCGCTTCGAGCCGGAATCGTTTACCGCCGAACAACTGTTAGCCCGCGAGACCATCGCGGGCAAACCCGGATTCTGGCAGCCCGCCTTGCAAGTGAATTACCCCGGCCCCGAAGTGCCGTTCACCCGCATCGTAGAAATGAAACACGCGACCGGCCAGCAGATCGGCGCATCCACCATCATGCGCGAGTATCCGAAAAATTGGACGCCGGATGACGAGCCGTTCTATCCGATTCCCGCGCCCGAGGCCCGCGCCGCTTACCAGCGCTATGCCCAGCTCGCCGCCGCCGAACCCGCCACCAGTTTCATCGGCCGACTCGCGACTTATCGTTATTTCAACATGGACCAAGTCACCGGCATGGCCATCGCCGAGGCGGAAAAACTCATCTTGCGATATGGATTGAATTTATGATAAAGTAGTCTCTCCGCTTTATCTTGAAACCGTCTCGTCCGAGTGTGGCTCTGTCCTACGTCCGTTGCCTCCTGTTGCACTCCACCCTCGCAGCTACCGCGCCACACTTCGCCGTCGCCGTGCTTGGGTCATGAGGTGCTTCTACGCGCACGCAGGAAACCGTGCTTGTCGCACGCCTGATTTTCGATACATTTCCCATATGACAACCGCAGTTGCCCACATCATTGACGAGGTCGAGCATCTCTCTCTCTCCGAGCGGGTCGAGCTGCGTCGCCACATCGTCGAGCACACGCCCATGTCCGACGACCTGACCGACGACGATTTTACAGCCCTTGCGGCAGCTTCCTTCCGTGCGGTGGACGAGGAGGAGGCGCAGCGTGCCTGAGCGTGGTGAGGTTTGGCAGGTAGATTTCGGCGTCACGGCCAAAGTTAGTCCGGCGCTTGTGATCAGCCTTCCATACGCTGATGCAGACCGGGCGCTGATTGGGGTCATACCAGTCACACCAACGTCAAAACTACCCAGATCTACACCCACGTCCTCAACAAACCCGGCCTCGGCGTCCGCAGCCCACTGGAAGAATGATCGAAAACCGTG